>BBBF01000016.1 GCA_001315925.1 Thermocladium modestius JCM 10088
TACTGCCATACGCTAATCCATCCCTTGCAGATCCCAGGGCCGCCGCAACTGGTCTATCTTACTTCTCCAGCAAGTTCAACGTAAAGCTAGATCTGGCCAAGCTATACGAGGACGCCCAGGCATTGGAGGAAGAGATCCAGAAGCAGATGAAGCAGATGGAGGGCCGCAAGGATACCTCGCTCTACATATGATGCTACTCAACGCATGAAATGCTTCTTATCAATTCATCGGCGTAGGAGTAGATCACCTTATAGCTGGGAATCACGAAAAGCCTCTTTCTTCCACTAGTGGTCACTCGCTCTGCCTTCTTCCTAGCCTCCTCGCTCGTAACGACCACAACATCGCTTCCCGCCACCTCCACGCTCGCCATAGCGTAGCCTGTTATTTGTGGCACTGGGTATACGTCGCTTAATTCAAGGGGCACAGCCCCCAGCGCCCCCCGTCATAGATGTAGACCTTGACGCCGCACCTAGCTATTCTCTCCAGGAGGGGCGCCAGGGGGGGGATCGTATTATGGGCTTCTCGTCGTATCCCACTATGATGATCGCTTTCTCGCTCATCTCCATCCTCCCCCCCGCCTTCTCCTTGAATAGGATCACCTCGGGGGGGCGGCCGGCGTCCACCGCGTCGAAGACGGCCAGTTCATGCGTATTGGCCTTAGTCTCGCTGCCCAGCTTGGCAATTAATTTCTTGAATCCCCAGCTCCTTATTAACCTGTAAGCCTTGTAGAGCTTTATGTTCTGCCTTGCCTTGCCCTCCACGTAATCCCAGAGAGAGCCTTCGCGTATTCGCTGCCTAACCTCCTGTAGTTCCTCCGCTATGGTGTATAGGTTATGGAGGGCCAGCAATCGTTCCTGCTCGTCCTTGGGCAGCTCCTTGATCTCCCTAATCGACTTCTCGCAATCCCCGCAGGCGTGGAGGACGTAATCATCATCCAATTCATTGAGCCTCACCGTCCTGTCCCTCATGATTAACCGCTCATCCCTGGCGAACAACACGTACGACGCCGAATCGAAGAGATCTACCCCCCCGAGCAGAACAGCCAGCGGTATTATCAATGGATGGCCCGCGCCGAAGAGGTGTATGGGCTTCCCGGCGGGCACGTTCAGCTTGGCCGTTATTATCATCTTTGCTATTCCATCCAGCTCATACTCCTCCAGTAGGGTAGTCGGACTGCCTATCGCGTATAAATCGAAATCGAGCCTACCCATTACCCGGGAGGAGCGAGCCAGCAAGTCCAAGTAAGTGCCGCCTTGGAGGGGACCCACCCTGAGCATTCTGTGATTTGGGTCCTCGTCCTCCAGCTGCAGCAATGCCCGCCGCGCCCTCCTAATAGTCTCCTCCACCTCAATGTATACTACGTCCCTGGGAGTCCCAATGCTGGTGGGCAGGTCCAGTATAACCCCTATATCCGTCCCCAGCCTTACCTGGTACGTTATTATCTCGTCCGGGTCAACGTCTATATAGCCGTACTGCATCAATTGATACGCGCCTGAATCAGTCATTATCGGCCCATCCCAGTTGAATAAGCCGTGAATCCCAGTCTCCGCCGCCACGTCTCCATAATTATTTCGTATCAAGTATGCATTGGTTATGAAATGGTTAAACCCGGCCCGCTTCAAGCGGTCCAGCGGTATTATCTGCTTTGATGGGTTTATCACCGGGAACATCGTGGGCGTTCGTATGACGCCGTGGAGCGTGTGGAGCAGCCCTATCCTCGCCGCATCGTCCTTATCGGTTATCTCGAACATCCTCGCCCACGATGCCTCCCATTCATTGTCGTCGCTTTAGGTAGTTATCAAATAATTCCTTCACGCGCTTGGCGGTCAGTCCAGATCCCTCCACCCCCCCATTCTGTGTCACTCTAACGCTCTCGCCCACTTGTATTAAGTTTGCCTCCTCCACGTATTTTATCATTCCTGGGAAGTACTTCTCCAACTCCTTGGCGAAGTCCGCTAAGTCAAGGTATTGCTCGGTCATTATGACCTCCCGCCAATTACCGGTTGAGAGCAGCACCTTGCTGACCCTCTCCCCCCCCTATCGTTTATTGCATCGGTCAGCACTATGTTTAGGTTATTATCCATGCCAGCCAGAATGCCCTTGTAGTGGCCTGTGGCCGTGGTCACCATTACCTTCCTGCCAAGCATGGAGCAACCTCCACCAGGAATCGCCTATTGCTCTCGGCCAGAGACATGAAAGTGCGGTGAGGGAATGCTTTTAAGTGCTTTGGTGCATTGAAAATCATGTACTCCTTCGAAGCGGATCTAGATGTGGTTAAGGTTGAAATGGAGGGCGGGGGGGTGGCCAGGCTATTCCTGGGCAGCAATGCCGTGGTGGAGGTACCTTCAAAATTCGCAGCAGGGGGGGTGGGAAAGAAGATTCACCTCAAGATATCGGAGGAACGCGATGAGCCCAGCAATTGGAGCGTGTACATGTGGGGGGGAGTGGTATACGCCTCTGGGAAGAATTCGTACAGAATATCGGCGGGCGGGTTCATAGTGGGCTTGGACAACGTGGATAAGCCACCGCAGGTGGGCACGAAATTATATATAGGAATTAAATATTGAATTTATGATTTAAAAAATGTCGCTTTCCTAATCAAAGCTGGGTGGGTTGCTGCCAGCTCCCTCGCCGCCCTCCCCCCCGGACTTGCTCCAGTCTCTATCTTGCTTGCGGCAATTATCTCGTCTATCCTCATTATCATCGTCATGGCCTCCACGGCCGCCTTCATTGCCTGTATCTTGACGGACAGGGGGGGCTCAACCACGTTGGTCTCCGTCATGTCAGTTACCTTGCCGGAGAACGCGTTGACTCCATACTTCCACCCATCATCCTTGCTCTCGTGGACATGCCTAAGCTCCGTCAGTATATCGATCGCATCGAGCCCGGCGTTCTCGGCCAGGGTCTTCGGCACCGTCTCTATGGCTGAAGCGAAGCTCTCGACCGCGTACTGCTCCCTCCCGCTTACCTTGGAGGCGTACTGCCTGACTACCTTGGCCACCTCCATTTCCGCCGCGCCGCCGCCTGGAACTATGTATGGGTCCTCTATGACGTCGGAGACCACGCTTAACGCATCTACTAGGTTCCTCTCCGCCTCGTCGACCAGTCTCTCAAATCCTCCCCTTATCAATATGCTGACTGCCTTGGGGGGGTTCTTGCACTTCTCCACGAAAACCATCTTCTCATCGCCCACCCTCTCCTCCTTCACCAACCCGGCGAATCCCAAGTCGTTGGGGGGGTCAAGTCCTCTATGTTGGTGACGAGCTTGCCTCCGGTCGCCTTGACCAGCTTCTCTATATCGCTTCTCTTAACTCTCCTGACCGCCATTATCCCCCCCGCCTTGGCGAGGTAGTACTGGGCAATATCATCTATTCCCTTAGTAGTGAACACCACGTTTGCGCCTATGGACTTCAGCTTGTCAACGTAGGACTTCAATATATTCTCCTCCTCATCGAGGAAAGTCTTTATTTGGTCCGGACTGTTTATCCTTATCTCTGCATCTATCTCCGGCTTCTCCACCTCCAGCGGCGCGTCCAGTAGGGCTATCTTGGCGTTCTCTACCTTCTTCGGCATGGATGCGTGGACGACTTCCTTATCAATAACAATGCCATCTATGAGCTGGGTATCGAAGAGGCTGCCGCCGTGCTTCTTGACTATTTGGACGTTGTCCAAGTCGGCCACCCACTCATTGCCTCTCTGCTCCGCTACTTGCATCATGGCCTTGGCCGCCAGCTCCGCGAAGTAGTCCTTCACGGTCTCGCTTATCTTGCCATGCATGGATGTGGCCGCCACCTTCTTGAGGACCTCCACGTCGTCGCGTTTAACCGGTATGGCTATCTTCCGCAGGTGATCTATACCTATGTCCAAGGCCTTCTTATAACCCGTTATTATTACTGTTGGGTGTATGTTCTTATCTATTAACTTCTCGGCCTCGTCCAGCAATCCTCCCGTCAATATGACGGATGTGGTGGTTCCATCCCCCCCGACCTCGTCGTCTTGGGTCTTGGCTATCTCAACCAATAGCTTGCCCACGGGGTGCTGAACGTCCATCTCGTTCAGGATGGTGGCTCCATCGTTTGTTATAGTTATATCTCCAAGGCTGTCTATCAGCATCTTGTCCATGCCCTTCGGGCCCAGCGTGGATTTCATTACCTCCGTGATGGCCTTAGCACCATTATGTTAACCCTAAGCGCTTCCTTGCCGAATGCCCTTTGCGTTCCCTCCTTCAGTACCAATACAGGCACTCCTCCTATTTGCGTTAAGTAGGCTTGCGAGCTCATATCGGGCATCGCCTTCAGACCGCTTCTATATAAACTTTTTCTATATGTTGAAATGAATGACCGTTGGATGAATGGAGTGGGGGGGTGGGTAATTCCCACAGCGGTGAAGCGATGAGGGTGAAGGCGGTGAACCGCAAACCCATGAACCGCCCAGAGGGAACCCTCGCCCCTCAGGGCGGGGGAGGAGGTCAGTGAGTTACTAGAATCCCCCGACTACCTACGAGGCGAGAACTTAAGTGACCCTCCTCCCGGATCGCGCAGAGGGGGGCAATGGACTTCATAGTGCTTGCCTTCAATCACGGAAACGGTCCCTACACCAGGGCGTATCAATTGGCTAGGCTGGTGAGGAGATACGCGGGGGGACGAGCGCACCAATAGTGGTGCCGTGGATATACGAGGAGCAGGCAAGCATATTGAATCAATTCGGGGGGGATGATTACCTGCTTAGCAGGGAATTGGGTAACGCGTTAAAGCCGGCCCTATATTGGGGAGGACCGTTTCTGGACTACGCGAGGAAGCTACCTCACGTGGGAGATGCGGTGGGGGGGCGGAGATTCATGGACCTCTCCATTGGAAAAATAAAGGTAAGGGATGCGAGGGACAGGCAATTCGAGGTGAGGATAGAGGATCCATTATACATAAACGCATACCCAGCCATAATGCTTCCCGCCTACGTATTATCCCTCCACGAGCACGTAATGCTGAGGAGATACGCGGACGAGTTCGGGGGGGTCGACGTAGGCGATGAAGTGATCGATTGGTTCAGTAAGGCGGAGAAGGGGATACTCACATTCGTCTCGGCGCCGGCCGGCGCGTGCTTCAACGGGTTCAAGCCCGTGGACGAGATAATAATACCGCCCGCCGTCCATAAATATAGAAGGGAAATATATAGGTTCAGGGGAGTGAGGGTAATCGGATCAGGCGTTGAGGCCGCCAACGCCGCGCTCAAGTCCTACAAGTACGGGAGTGGTAGGAAAGTGATAGTGACTAGGGGGGGAGGGCTGGCCACAGTCTGGGAGGCATGGCTGCAAGGGATACCCGTGCTCATACCGCCCCCCAGGCCGGGGGGGGAGGACCCCGAGATCATCTACAACATCCGCGTGTTCGAGGGATGGAAAATGGCGCACCTATTGATGGATTGGAGAAGGGACTTGAATATCGCGGTTAGATATGCGATGGAGCGCACCGATAAACTGATTCCGCGCCCCCCTGGGGATCTCGGCGGCCGCAGCAGCCATCGCGCGGCACTTGAAAGGCAAGCGCGTGGACCTGATGGGAAAATATGATTGGTTATGCAGGGAAGAGCCGCCGGGGCTCCATTAAATGATCTCCACATTCATGCCCCCCCTCGCGTCGACGCGGGTCCCCCCCGGTTCCGGCGTGGCCAGTATTATCCGCCCATCCGGTGGCAGGCGCCTAGCGAGCAGGATCAGCGAGGCCATGTCTATGCATTCCATGGACGTGATCACCACTGTCCGCCTAGCAGCAACAGCGCCAAGGAATCTGGAGATGACGGGCGCCGCAGAGTAAGCTCTCTCCACCTCATACAAATCCCACTTGACCCTGATGCACCCCCCCTCCTCCCCCCCGGCTAGGCAAAGGGAGCTTACCTCCATGGAGTTCAACAACATCAATGCCTTATCTATCCTCCTCCTCTCCGTTCCTTCAGCCATGCACTTACTCCACTCCAACACCGCGTTGATCCCGCCGAGTCTTCGGCCGGTTGACCTCCTCGGCGACCTAATCATCAACTCGTTAAGCCGTGCGCTGGTGGGCCAATGTATCCACGTGGCCGGCTCGGAGTAATCGTATGGCCTAAGCGATTCCAGGAAGTCCCCCCCCGCTCGCCCCCCCGCTCCTAGCCCCCCCGGGCGGCTCTATGGTTAGGCGAACTCCCAATACGTGCGTCCTGGATACTCGAACCAAGCCAAGCACATCCCGAGCGCTCACATTGACCGTAACGGCGTCGATTATATCCCCCCCAATCCATTTTGCGCGTGCCTTGACCACGGCGCTCCCATTGCCGTGATTTATGGAGATGATTCCCACGTGAGGATCCAATTGGAAAGACATGCTGGCCTCCCTGCATGGATGGCTCGCCGCTAGCTCCAGTTCCTCTCCCGCCTTTATCCGCAGTGCAGTGGGATTAACCGTGGGAGGCGTTGAGGCGCACTTGGAAAGCCGTGCGTGCTCCTCGGAAAAGTAAAGGGACAAGCCTATCGCTGCCCCCCCCGCTATCACGAACGCCGCCGAGTAATTTGATGTGAATAACGCCAAGTACATCAATGACGTGAGGGCCAACACCAGGTAAGCCAAGTGCATCTCCATTACATTCTCCCCCCCAGGAACGGGGGTCTCGGTCTCGTCTATTATTTTCTTGATTATATCGCGGGGATTACCGCGAATCGCGAACACCCTGTGGGGCAGCACGAAGGTGGCCAGGAACTTGACGTCGTCGATCGTGACCACGTCCCTATCGTGAATCGCAGCCCATGCCCTAGACAGCTTGGCCAGCGTCTGGGTCGCGCGGGGGGGGCTGGCTCCCAGCCTGATGGCGGGGTTCCTCCTGGTGGCCTCGCTTAGCCTAAGCATGTACTCCTTGACGTCGCTCGCTACTCGAACCTCGGCGGCCCTGGATTGCAGTGCCTCTATATCGTCCTTGGAGAGCACTTGATCCACCGCGTCCGCGGTCATTGCGTGATCATCTATTAACTGCGCCTCCACCTCTCGACTAGGTACGTCATTTCGATCTTTATGGTAAACCTATCAAGCTCCGCCTCCGGAAGGGGGTACGTTCCCTCGGTGTCAATGGGGTCCTGCGTGGCTATTACCATGAATGGCTTCGGCAGAGCATGTGTTTCAGCCCTATGGTGACCTGCCCCCCCTCCTGCATCGCCTCCAACAGCGCGGATTGAGTGCGAGGCGGCGCTCTGTTTATCTCGTCGGCAAGTACTATGTTCGCGAACACGGGCCCCCCCAGCCTCGTCTCCATTTCATTGGTCTTAGGGTTATATATTAAGGTCCCCCCCGTCACGTCACTAGGAAACATATCGGGCGTGAACTGAATCCTGCTGAACTTGAGGGACAATGCCTTGGCAAATGCCTTGGCGAGCGTCGTCTTGGCGAGACCGGGCGGCCCCCCCTCTATCAAGGCGTGCCCCCCCCAGATACTAAAGTGGCCAGCAATAGCTTCACCTCCACCTCCCGCCCCCCCAGCACTGCCTTGGATACCTCCTCCACGGCCAGTTCGGTTAATCGCTTGCGAGAGGCACTTGGGAAAGAAAATCTCCAAACTTAAAAATCAGTCGCGCTTTCCTCATAGGGCGTGCCAATATATTTTATGTTAAGATATCAAGCCTCTCCCTCTCAGGCAGGGAAATCGGTTCGACTCTCCTCGTGTCCATCCATTAATCCTTTGCTGGAAAAATTTAAACGCTTAATTAGTTACACGGACTGGATATAATGTCGGTGGTCGCGCTTAACCTTAGGAAGAGGTTTGGCTCCATAGTCGCCATAGATGGAGTTAACTTCTCGGCCGAGAAGGGCGAGACCATAGCTTTGGTGGGTCCCAACGGCGCCGGCAAGACGACTTTGTTGAAATTAATGGCTGGCATACTAAGGCCCGACGAGGGGCGGGTGTTGGTTAATGGATTCGATGCCGTCGAGGCAAGGGCTAGGAGGAGCGTGGGCTTCATGACTCCCATGGATAGGGGAGTATATTGGAGGTTGACCGCGATGGATAACTTGATCTTCTTCGGCACATTGTATGGCCTCTCCATAAACGATGCGAAGCGGCGGGCCAGGGAGGTGCTGGAATTAATGGACTTGGAGGATAGAGCTGATAATAGGGTGGCCACCTTCAGCACAGGCATGATGCGCCGCCTAGAGCTTGCGCGGGCGTTAATCCATGATCCCGACGTCTTGCTGCTGGATGAGCCCACGAGCGGCATAGACGTGGATGGAAGGCGGAAGATACTGGACTACATAAGGAAGCTAAGGGATAGTTGGTAATAATAGCTAGTCACGATCCCCAGGAGATATCGCTGGCTACCAGGGTTTTATACTTCAACAAGAAGATAGTTGAGGAGTCTGGCCCGCTCAAGATAGTCAGGATGCTTGTCAAGGGCAGTGTTAGGTTGAATGGGAACGGCATAAAGGTAACCAAGATAAATGGCGATGAGTTTATTTTGGAGATGGATGTCGATAAGTTCTCCGACTTAATGCGTGAGGCCCCCCAATTACGTGGAGGGGGGGGATATACTGGATGTGGAGGTGGAGGTGGCAAGCGAGGGGGGGGAGGGTGATGAGTAGGAGGTGGAGGCAATGGGAGTGATGGATAGGCTCTATTCATTCATTGTAATACGCGGATTCAAGGTGTGGATAAGCTATAGGACCCAAGTCGCGCTGAACCTGGCCAGCTGGTCCTTGCCCGTATTCATATACTACTTCATAGGCATAGCGCTGGGGGGGTCCGGCGCGGCTAGCTTGAGGGGGAGCTACGTGGCGTTCGTCACCGTTGGCCTGGCATTTCAGGGCTATTTCTCGTCATCCATAACCACCCTGGCGGGCAGGATAAGGAATGAGGAGTTGATAGGAACTTTGGAATACGACATAGCGGCTCCCCCCCTGAACCCCCCCATATCGTTCATGATGTACTCCTCCACGTGGGGCCTTGCCATAAACTCCATAAATGCCTTGATGACATTGTTGATAGGGTTAGGGCTCGGCGTTAGGTACCACGTAAATTGGGTATCCTGGTTGTTGGTGATGCTTCTCTATTTGGTCTCCATTATTGGACTAAATCTAATAGCGGGGGCCACGGTTCTCATAGTCAAGCAAGGAAACCCCCCCGTTGCGTTGTTCGCCTCCGTGGCCAGCAACTTGCTGGGAGGCACAGTGTTCCCAGTCACAGTACTGCCCAAGGCCTTGACGGACATTAGCTATGCAATTCCACTCACCTGGGCCTTGGATGGGTTTAGATCATCCATGCTTGACGCTGCGTCGCCCGCCTCGTTAATTAAGGACTTAGTTTCCCTGGCGCTGTTATCAGCCATATACCTCGCCGTTGGGGTATATCTTACTTACTTTGCCTTCGGCAAAATAATGCGCGAGGGCTCGGTCCAGCAATATTGAGTCCCGCCTCGGGCTATTCGACTTTCGAGGCTAAATTTTTAAGCGAATCGATGTTGGGGGATCTCATGAGCGATAGGTGGGTCGTAACCAATATAAGGGATTTCATGGAAAAAGCCACCAGGTGTGGGATGGTCTTTAAGGCGGTTGGCAACCCCCCCAAGGGCTCCATAATAATATTCTACGACATGTATTGCCCCCCCGGCTGTGCTTGATGGAGACCGACTTGGGCGATTATTTCAAGGAGCTCAGAAACAAGGGGGGGATAGACATAATATATGTTGACTTTCCGGTCCATAAGGTGGACATGCTCCATGCAAAGGCTCGGGTGATATATAAGAGGAATCCCGATGATTTTCTAAAACTGATTGATTCTGTTTATGGCGACATGATAAACAAGGGCAATTTGGTCAAGGACTTCGATGTGAACGATGCAGAGGCTAAGCTGGAGTTGGAGAACGTGAAGAACTGCAAGCTGGCGGCGCAATCCATCGGAGTGAAGGGAACCCCCCCACCGTCGTCATAGCTAAGTACGGCAGAGAAACCGCCACGGCGGTGTTCGGCTATCTGGGTCCCCAGGAAATAATGGACCTAGTAACGCGGGAACTGTTTTAATGGAACTGCGACAACCCACGCCTTGTGGGGGGGAAGAGCATCGTGGCCTTCGTCGATAATGTTTAAAAATTGCCCCGTGAAATGCAGGGAGATGCCGGGGGGGTGGCCGAGCGGCCCAAGGCGTGGGACTGGAGTCCCCCATGGCTTGACATCCCATCCCCCGAAAGGGGGGGGCCCGGGTTCAAATCCCGGCCCCGGCGCCAATCCTCGCACCTCCTATGCAAGAATTATGGAGGGGGGGATCAGTAATGATCAATCCCCCCCAGTTAAGCCCGTTCGCATGCGGCTATACATTGATGGGGGGGGAGCGGTTTGAATTGCTAGAAAAGTATTAATAATGCCTGGTTAATGCGAGGCGTTATGAGGAAGAATTTATTAATAGCTGGGTTAGTAATCTTGGTCATAGGCGTGGCATTGGTGGGAATTGCCTTCTATTATATACCGAGGACGCTGGGTCCACTGCTTAATTCTGTCAATAAGACGATGCTGGGCCCTCCTGCATCGCTCGGCGTCGGCGGGTCCATAAACATAAGTGAAACGATAACCAAGGCGCCAGCCTGGTCATATTGTTATATAACGATTCGATTGGGAAACCCCCCCTATCCGTGATAGGCACTCCCTCTCAGTCGGAGTCTGTGTCGGGCATGTATATATTGTCATTTGTTTCTGATACTAACTCCACGCTGACGATGGGATTGGTCAATAATTACTCATCCCCCCCTGTGGTGGTCAGGTACGGTTACTCCGAGATCCCCCCCGCCAGTTCCTTAGCAGGCGCAACTCCATTCATATTAATGCTATTCATAGGAGGCGGCGTATTCATAGTTGGATTGATAGTGGCGGTGATAGGAGCCCTAATGAAGCCACGCCAGAGACAATCCCCCCCAAGCGATCAAGCAAATTAAACGATGAAGGAATAAGCCAATAGGGATGGTTCTTTACGTGCTGGTTAATGGAGTATGCCCTCTGATTCAGCGATGCCCTCCAGCTCGTGTCTCAGCGATTTCTTCTCCTCGTCGGTTAAATCCCGCAATGGTTCCTTCACGCCGCCCAGCTCGTATCCCCCCCTGAGAACCGTGGCTGCCCAGTAATACGCGGCGGGAGTGGGGTAGTTCTTGATGGCATCGCGCAGCCTTGTTATGGATCTTTGCATCTCCACGGCTCTGTCCAGGTTGCCCTCCTCGTACTCCCTCATCAATCTAACCTCCAGCTCCGGAATCACGTTTGCCATGGCCGAAACCGCCCCCTTAGCTCCCATGACTAGGGAGGGAAGTATGGCATGATCAGCTCCATTGAAGACCTCCAACCCCCAAGTCAACGAAGTTGGCCACCTGCCCTATGTCGCCTGTGCTATCCTTGATTCCAGCCACGACGTCCCTCAATTGAGATGCATGTGTTGGGGGGGCTACGTTGAATCCGCTGTTCTGGGGGGGATATTGTATATGTATACGGGTAACCCGGAAGACTCGCGTATCTTCTCGTAGAATCTATGTAGCTGATGCGTCGGGCTTGTAGTAGAGCGGGGGCACCGATGCCACAGCATTCATGCCCAGTTTGGCGGCGTCTCGGGACGTCGAGACCACATCATCGATGACGGCCGCGCCCACATGGGCTATTAATCGCTTCTTGCCCGCCGCCTCCTTCACTGCACTCATTACGGCTCTCTTCTCATCTGTGGTTAGGGCTACTCCAAGCCCCCCCGTGGTCCCCATTAAGAAGAACCCATCAACTCCAGCCCGCACCAGCGATTCCACGTGGTTCCTCAACCCATCTATGTTTAATTTGCCGTTTAGAAATGGAGTGGCCAGCGCCACTATTACTTCCTTCATACGCCGTTTCACGATGCGCGTTATTTATTTCTTTCGCGTCCTGCTTCAAATACATAATTTCCTAGATCATCTGCAGTATATTTTTAAGCGACGAAGCGTCTTGGCTTTTAATGCATGTTGATGTAGCTGGCAACATTGTGAATTCCATAGCCATGGAGTGCTAGATGGTTCGATAGAGCGGCACAGGTTCAGTAATGGGGGGGTTAGGTACATATTGAGAAGCGCGTATGACGGGTCGGAGATACATGTGGTGGGCAAGGATAATACTGTTTTCATAGAGATATGGGATACCAGCAAGTATGCGCTGCCATTGGTCATTTTGAGATATAAGGCCGTGTCGTTCAATGTATCCCGCGCCACCCGTATGGCGTGTTATGCGCATAATATATTGATAGGAAGAACTGATAATAGCATTGATACGGTTAAGGCAATAGTTTGATCGAGAGTCATCATGCGTTGCCTTTATCGTTTAGCGCGGCCTCCAGCTTATCTATATCCTCTCCGCATATCACGTACTTGTAGACGTTTCTCTTGCTTTTTCGAGCCGTGGTTCCCACCTTTACCATGAAGTCCCAGAGCATTAATCGAAGCAGCGGTAGATCCCGCCTCTGCAGTTGGTATTCATTCATTATCTTAGCCGTGGTTATGGTTATGCAGTCTCCCTTCGATGAATTCAGCACGTTTCTTAGGTAGCCGGTAATGGCGTTCCTAACCCTGTTTCTATCGTTTATATAGTTCCTTATCTTCTTCTCTATCCTCTGCATCGCTTATTTAACCGATTGATATTTAAGTGTGTTATGATAATACCAAAAGTTTTAATAACTTACATTTAATTAAAGGTAACATGGCTTCACCAATAGGTCTGATAATAGATGCCGTGATAGTCATCATAATCCTCATAATAGTGATCCCGATACTGGTATCGGCCATAAGGATAGTGCCCGAGTACCAGCGGCTGGTCAAGTTCAGATTGGGAAAGTTAGTAGGAGTATATGGACCTGGAGTCGTCTTCGTCGTCCCAATAATAGATAGAGTGATGACGATAGATTTGAGGATAATAACCATTGACATGGCATCCCAGAAAGGATTGACCAGGGATAATGTGGAGGTAACCGTGGATACCGCGGTTTATCTCAGGATAATAGATCCATTGAAGACCGTGGTCTCGGTCTCGGATTACAGGAGCGCAACTGCAACCATAGCGGCAGCCACCCTAAGGGACGTGATAGGAATGGTGGATATGGACACCCTCCTCACTCAGCGTGAGGAAATAGCGAAGAAGATAGCAACCATGGTAGATGAACATGCCTCGCCCTGGGGGGGCATAAAGGTCAATGCAGTAGCCATAAAGGACATAAGGTTGCCCGATACATTGATTAGGGCCATGGCTGCCCAAGCTGAGGCTGAGAGGATAAGGAGAAGCAAAATAATACTGGCCCAGGCAGATTACGAGGCGGGGGGGCAATTATACCTAAAGGCTGCCCAGCAATACTCCCAGAACACCATATCGCTGCTTTTGAGGCAGTTGGACACTCTGGTGGAGATAGCTAAGGAGCACAACATGATAATAGTGGTTCCCAACACAATGGAGGCCACGTCCCTCTCCGCATTAGCAATGTCGCTGAGCAAGAAGGAGTCCAATGCAGGCGGAACCAGTGGGCAGTGATGCTGGGCAGGTACATTTGGTTAATCCTAGCGCTGCTGCCGCTGCTCTCGGCATCGTTTCTCCACGCTACCACAGTGTACGTCTACAACCTGAACGGCGAGATAACCAGCACTACGTACGAGGAGTTGGCCAGCATATACTCTGGCCTGCCCAATGGTTCCGTGGTAGTGATAGAAATGCAGACTCCAGGTGGGGGGGAGCTTGATGCGGCGCTGAATATAGTTCAATTATTTGAGACCAGCAACATAACCACAATAGGCTACGTCTACCCCAGCGGATCATACGCCTGGTCCGGGGGCACGCTTGTGCTGTTGGCCACGGACGTGGCCGCCATGGCTCCCGGAACCGTGATAGGATCATGCCAACCAGTCGAGATAAACCCATTAACGGGCCAGGAGACATTCATAACTCAGCCGAAGATAATCAACGCCGTCGCCAAGTACTTCGAGGAGACCGCCCAGTATAGGGGGGGACGCAATGCAACGTTTGCGATGGATTGCGTATACAATGATACCAACCTGGACCCAGAGGAGGCGCTTAGGTACGGCGTCATAAACGCGGTGGCCTCAAACCTAACTGAGTTGTTATCCCAGATAAATGGAACGCAAGTTAACGGCAGGCCCCTCATAATTCGATCGCTCAATGTCGTGCCTCTCTCCCCCCTCGATTTCATTTCAATTATATGAGGCTCTATCCAACCCCCCCGTCACCCAGGAAGTGTTGGAGTTCCTCGCGATTCTACTAATACTGGTTGGAGTGATAACAATGCATCTATACTTGGCGGGAATAGGTGCCGTCGTGTTTCTCATTCCAATAGTAATCGGTCTCTCCATAAACTACGCCGCGCTCGCGCTGTTGATAATAGGCATTGGCCTAATAGCGCTGGAGTGGCACGGTGGAGGGAAGGCGCACGGCATATTAATGGGGGGGGTGGCGCCGCCGTAATAGTGGTGGGCATAGTATTATTGGCGCCCAACCTAAGCGCGCCATCGTACGAGCTACGCTACGAACCCTCCGGGCTGTCAGTCGTGCTGTTCGTGGAAATAGCCATAATAGTGGCGTTAGTGGCTTACATAATATACATCATTACCAGGGCCGTCACGCATAAACCCATTTCGCGCCGCCTGATACTGCCCACCGGCAAGGTGGGGGGGATCGCCGTGGACTCCATCAAGGCAGGAGGAATGGGCACGGTCAAGGTGGAGGGCGAGTATTGGAGGGCCAAGTCCCTGGATGATGTGGCGGAGGGGGATCCCATCGTTGTGGTGGACTTCGATGGCTACGTGGTCACGGTCAGGAAGAGCTCCGCCGGTCAGCCTCAATCTCCTCTTTGATAACAATATATATGCTGGCCAGCGTTATGGCCATTCCTATATACGATACGGGGGGGAGGTCTCTGGCTCAATAGGAAGTACGCTATGATAGTTGATCCAATGGGTTCTATGAGCGTTGACGTGGCGACGGTAACGGATCTATAGTACTTTATTGAGTAGTTTATTAGAGTGTGGCCTCCCAGCATGGTCCCACCACCAATAGAAGGATGTAGGGCCATGCCTTGATCCCCCCCACGCTAAATACATCTACGTGGAGCAATAAGGCGATCAGAAGCACTATTATGGCCCCGATGCCATATGCCGTGACTCCATATGATGCCGTGTCCATGAATTCTCTGGCGGACTTTCCTGAGACGAAGTATAGTGCACCGCTTATCGATCCAGCCATGGCCAAGGCATCGCCCCAAGACCGAGCCCCCCCAGCCTCCCCCCCGTAATCGCCGTATGCTATCACGGCGACCCCCCCGATCAATGCCATTGCTGTGCCTACCACGGTGTTTCTAGTCACCTCCCTGCGACCTGCTAATCGGGTGAACGGCAGCACGAATATGACGTAGGTCGACACTATCGTGGTGCTGGCGGCAACTGTTGTATAGAACAGGGAAGTTATCCAGGTGACGAAGTGCACGGCCAGCCCTATTCCCGATATTAAGAGCCACTTCACCGCTCTGGATTCAATGGACTTGAGCTTATTCCAGGCAAGCGGCATGAGAGCGAGCGACGCTATGGCCAGTCTCCAGAAGGAGATGGTTATGGAATTCGCGCCGGAGAGCAGTATCAATATGGATGCCCAGGAGATGGCTATCGCCGCAGTAATAAGCGATGCTAATGCCAACGCGCGCATGGTCGGCCCCTCGGCCAAACCTTAAATAGTTACAGCGCATCCACGGCCAGTGTCAATGGATGAAAGAACGCTACATCCGCCCCGCGGCATGAATGACTGGCTGCCGCCGCAATATGATGGATTGGTGAGCCTAATGGCTAAGTTCTCCGCGGCGGCGGAGAGCTTCGGGTATAGGAGAATAGAGACTCCGGCGGTCGAGAATTTCGAGGTGTTGAAGGCTAAGGCTGGTTCCGACGTAGTTAATGAGATTTATTACTTCAAAGATAAGGCGGGCAGGGAACTCGGGCTGCGGTTCGACATGACAGTCCCCCCCACGGCCAGGGTGGTCTCCTACCGCCAGGACCTGCCGAAGCCCATTAGGTTCTATTATACTACGAAGGTATGGAGATACGATGAGCCCCCCCAGCAAGGCCGCTATAGGGAGTTCCATCAATACGGAGTTGAGTTAATAGGTTCATCTACTACGGCATCGGACGCGAGGTACTCGCCTTATCCCTCATCTCGCTGCAGCAGGCCGGCGCGTGGATGCCACGGCGAAAGTGAGCGATAGGAGGGTAATAGATCGCTTGCTAGATAGGAACGGCGTGCCGTCCCGATCCCGTCCAGGGGGGGTTCTGCGGGCGTTGGATAAGAGAGGGAAGATAAGCGATGAGGAGATAATGAAGCTAATAATGGATGAAGGTCTCTCCAGAGAGGCTGCCCACAACCTGGTTGCGGCGGCCAGCATAGATGTGCCTCTCCCTGAGGCTGGCAATGCTATCAGGGAGGCGGGGGGCAGGCGATGATTTGGTTAATTACCACGAATCCCTCTTCCACGCGTTGGATAGCTACGGCGTTGGGAAGCAAATAAGGCTTAACCTGGGAATAGTGAGGGGGGGACTGGATTACTACACGGGCTTCGTATTCGAACTGTTCCTGAAGGATTATGGATTATCAGTGGGGGGGGTGGGGGGGGCGGTATGATGACTTGATAAAGATATACAGCGGTCAAGACGTGCCGGCGACGGGCTTCGCCATAGGCGTGGAGCGGGTTTTCCTGGCCATGAATTCACAAGCCAGCGGTAATCCGGTGGATTATTATGTGTATGCCATGGATCCATCGTTGATGGACATAGGCATTAAGCTGGCCAACTCTCTGAGGTCCCGCGGCTTCAAGGTAATACTTGACTTGGGCGATAAGAGCTTGAGGTCTGCTTTGGACTACGCGTCCCGGCTGGGCTCCCTCAAATTCGTACTGATAGGCAAACGAGAGGTTCAGCAAGGATTAGTCAGGGTGAGGGACATGTCGCTGTGGCAGGAGGAGGACGTTCCACTATCCAAGTTCATGCATTGAGGAAAGTCGCCCCTACAGCGACGGGCCAATCCCTTCCGAAGCGGCGTATTGAGATTATTTGCAAGTGCCGGATTAATTAATAAGAGCTGCTGGAGAGTTTGAGGGAGTCGTTGCTCATCTCAATGCATTGAATAGGAGAGAGGGGGGGAATTCTCATTTTTTTAAGTGGGAGGATCTATCTTAGGAGGTGCAATGCCGCGTGGCTTACGACGCGCGTGGAGCAGAGCTTGAGAGCATTTAATGCGGGAGTTTGGGGCTGCCGGCGCTTGATGGGAGGTGGGGGGGTGAAGTTTCATCGTTTCGTTTAATCCAATTACCTATGAGGAGAAATTATGGTTATGTAAGAATGAACCAAATTATTATTGCCATCTAAGCTTCCAAGTTCTCGTTAACTGACGCTCCTGGGTAGGGAATCATTGGGATCTGCTTCCTCTAAGTTCGTCGTAGTTGACATTCCATTTTCGTTTGAATTCAATCATTGCTTTGATTCTGTCCAGCGATTTAGCAATAGCCCTCCAATCGCTTTCCCACTGGATCTTTACTCTGGGATTCAATTGACCAATGAGCAGAGTCGACATGTGATCGGCCTCCCGCTCGAGGCGGCGCATTACCCATGGAAGCCTAAGTCCCTCCTCGCTGGAGATGTATATGTACTTGGTGGCACCCAGCCTAACCAATTGTATATGGTGGGAGTACAAGTGCATGGCATTTGATAGATCTGCCCTATAGTTGAGGAGAATGGTTTCGCTGCTAGGATCGTATCTTCCCGGCACGTTTGAATCCGGGTCCTCCTTTATATCATTCATGGTGACCACCACATTGGGGGGGGTCTCAATGCTGGTTTTTTCCTTCAATGAGTCCAACAACTCGGATAGAACGGATTCCATATCCTTCAACAAATTCATTGCCCTAGAATAGGGATCGGTTGGTTCCTCCTGCATTGATAAATCCACGGCACTGGAATTAAAAAAGCATTAATAATTCAATTTGATAATAAAGTCAAAAACCGCCCCCCCTCCTTGGTACGACCCACAATTGCCGGACCGGGTAGTGATTTTTAAAAGTAGGTCTGAGTTTTCCGCACGACAATGATTCTGGCGGGTACTTGTGGGTATAGCTATAAGGACTGGGTCGATTCCGTTTACCCCCCCGATATAAGGCGTGCATTGTCGACATATATAAAGGTATTCAAGGCTGTGGAAATAGATTCCACTTTCTACAGCATTCCATCCAAGCAAATAGTTGAGTCATGGATCAATAGGTTCCCACGTGGCTTCCACGTAACCATGAAAATCCCAAAATCAATTACGCATGAGAAGCGGTTGAGACGGGACTCCTTAGATGACCTAAAGATCTTCCTCCAAGCCGTGGCTCCTCTTATCGACGGCGGGCTCTTGAAGGTGCTCCTAATTCAATTGCCTCCAAGCCTTAAGCTGGATCTGAGCATGCTTGAAAACTTCATCGCCGCGGCCAAATCCTTGGAGGGCAGGATTAAGTGGGCGGTGGAGTTCAGGCACGCCTCTTGGATAGATGATCGCACCTTCAAGTTGCTCGAGAAGTACGGCGCGTCCTTCGTGGTGGTTGATGAGCCGGGCCTCCCATTCATTGCCAGGAAAACCTCGGATACGTCTTACGTAAGATTCCACGGCAGAGGGAGGGAGGTTTGGTATGACTACCTCTACTCGCCGGCTGAATTAGGCGAGAGAGTTCCTCAATTGCTGGAACTGGGGAGGGAGGGGGGATCTATACATAATGTTCAACAATCATCCAAATGGCCAAGCCGTTCTGAATGCATTGCAGATGTCGCAGTTACTGGGGGGGCTGGAAATAAGCTCCTCCGGCCTCAGCTTGATGCAGCGATTGCAGCGTAGATTGGCAAAGTAATTAGGGGGGGGATGCTGTCCTCATCCAATCGCTGGCCGCCGCGTAGAATATCAATTCCTTGCTCATTGAAGTGAATATATATGTGTCGTTTTAATATTTTGATATAAGTAGAAGTAATAGTTTTAAAGGGAAAGGCAATCAAGCTGCAAATATGTCCGTGCATTATAGGGAGGGGCTTCGGGCAGTGACGGGCTTCACGCAGTACATAGATGATGTCCCGACCCCCCCTCGAGGCACGCTTCATATGGCCATAGTGAGGAGTCCATATCCTCATGCAAGGATAAAATCTATCGATCTCGGGGACGTGACTAGCCGTGGAGGCATTGCATACGGTCCAATGGAGCTTTTCAAGGTTATAAAGAATCCATTTCCAGTAGCAGTGAAGGCTCCGTTAAGGTACTATCCATTCGCCGTGGATAAGGCAGATTCGTCGGCGAGCCCGTGGCCGTGGTGCTGGCCAGCGACCCGTATAAGGCCGTGGATCTAGCTGAGATGGTTAATGTCGATTACGAGCCGCTGAAGCCGGTGGTGACAATAGAGGACGCCGTTAAGGGCGGGGGGGATAATTTGATTCATGAATCGGCTGGCTCCAATGTAGTAATGCATAGGGTGACCAGGTTCGGCGACGTGGATGCTGAGTTCAGGAACGCCCCCGTCGTGGTCAAGACGGAGGTTTACTACCACAGGCACCTTGCACTTCCCTGGAGACCTACGGGGGGGTAATTGCAGTGAAGAGGGGGGGGATGAACTCGATATAATCGCCAACTCGCAGGGACCCATGTTGCAGGTCTACTTCATATCCAGGGCGCTCTCCCTGCCCACATCCAAGATACACCTATCGTCCCCCCCCGGGACATTGGCGGTAGCTTTGGATCCAAGTACCAGATTTATCCCTACATGACGCTGGCCGCCGCAGCCTCAATTCTAAGCGGCAGGCCGGTTAAATGGGTGGAGAGCAGGACAGAGAGCTTCATAGCGAGCAGCGCGGGGTCCGCTCGCAAGGGGGAGGTGGAGCTAGCCGCCGATAGGGATGGCCGTATTAGGGCCATCAAGATGAGGCTCTACGATGATGAAGGCGCCTATCCACGCCCGCCTGAGCCGGGCGCATTGTTTAGGAACCACGGTAACTTGAATGGGCCATACGACGTGAGGACAATAGAGGTAGAGTACTATGCCGTTCTCACCAATAAATCGCCCACCGGGCTTAATAGGGCATATGGTTCTCCCCCCCAGTTCTACTTCGCATTGGAGAGAGGGATGGAGGAGTTGGCACGGGAACTGCACATGGATCCGCTGGAGATCAGGCATAGGAACCTAATAACTCAGTTCCCCGTGGTAATTGAGGGACAGCGGTTCTACGAGACCCCCACTGGGGGGGTCTATACCCTATGCAGAACTACGCCGCGGCGCTGGAACTGCTGGCCAGGGAGTACAAGAAGTGGATGGCTGAGAAGGAGCGCGATAAGTACATAGGAGTGGGCTTGGCAACCTTCATAGAGCCATCAGTGACTAACCTGGGTTACGTGGACCTAGCAGTGGATCCCAAGGAAAGGGAGTATCCCCACTCCGGCGCGGGGGGGATTACGTTACGTTGACGCTCGACTCCAGCGGCGTCGTGCATGTATTCGTCAATGGCTCCAATGAGGGGGCTCGGCCACGAAACGTCGCTGGCGGAGGCCATCGCCGGAGAGCTGGGCGTGGATCAATCGATGATAAGCGTGGAGTCCCGCATAGACACGTCGCATCCATGGAGTATATCCAGCGGCAGCTACTCCAGCAGGTTTGCCCCAGTTGTCTTAAGCGCGGCCATATTGGCTGCAAGGCAATTAAGGGATAAGCTGGCCAAGCTAGCTATGGCGATGCTGGGCATCGCCGACGTTAAGTACGATAGGGGGGGAGCCTTCTATGATCCGGCCAATCCAAGCCGCAAGATGGATATTAGAAGAATAGCTGCGGCGGCCCAGTGGGATCCAGGATCTCTTCCCAAGGGCGTTGACGCCAATCTAAGCGTCACGGTTTACTACCAGCCCCCCCCACGGTGAAGGCAGCGTCAGGAGATAAGATAAATTCCTCCGCTATGTACGCGTTCCAAGCTCATTTGGCGGTGGTCAGGGTGGATCCCATATCCAAGGACGTTAAGATACTCAAGTACGTGGTGATACACGATAGCGGCAAGATGTATAAGAAGGAATTCGTAGATGGGCAGATCCGCGGCGGCGTCTTTCAAGGAATAGCTGCAGCCTTGTATGAGGAATTGGCGTATGGAGGCGACGGCCAGCCAATGGTGCTTACTTGGAGCGATTATGAATCCCCCCCTCCCTCGGTGATGCCATGTGGATGGCCAACATGGAGGTGCTCCACATGGAAACGCCCCCCCTGGAGATCTTCCCGTCCAAGGCAGCGGGTGTGGGGGGGGAGGGACCATGATGGGTAGCCCCGTTGCCATAGCCAACGCGGTTTCCAATGCCTTGGGGGGGAGGCCCATAAATAAATTACCGCTGCGTCTAGATGATTTATTGAATGCGTGGGGGGGTGACTCGTGATGTACATAGGCGGCTATCCAAGCAGCTCAGGTATTACAGGGCATCTAGCTTGAGCCATGCATTGGAGTTATTGTCGGAGGTGGGGGGGGAGGAAGGCAAGGTAATAGCAGGGGGGGGCAAAGCTTGATGCCTATGATGCGGCTGCGCATGTCGTTCCTTAACAATCTCATAGATATCTATGGAATAAATGAATTGAGATATGTGAAGATTGATGGGAATACGTTGAAGATAGGAGCGTTGACTACGCATCAGGAAATAGCCATGGATCCCACAATAGCCAGGAACATGCCCATGCTGACGAGGGCGGCGTGGACGATTGCGGATCTACAAGTGAGGAATAGGGGGGGAACCATAGGTGGATCACTTGCCCACGCGGATCCGGCCGCCAATTACTTGCCGGCCCTAATGGTTGCCGATGCGGAGCTGTCCATAATAGATAAGGCCGGTCAACGCCGGGTTAGGCTATCCAATTTCATGCTGGATTCCTACACGACAGACATAAAGCCCTCGGAGCTGGTCGCCGAGGTGGATATACCCCCCTCGATAGGTACAATGCGTTTGGTTACTCAATTCTAAAGAGGGGGGGAGGCAATGCATTTCCCATAGTTATAGCGGCGGTTGCCGCTAAGGTGGGAAACGGCGTCGTGCATGAGGCAAGGCTTGGGGGGGTGGGCGGTATAACCGCCAAGCCCCCCCTCTTGATTGAGTTAAACGATATTGAGGGCAAGTCCATAGGGGATGCACTGAATTCCGCACAGAGATCTATTGATGCGTCAATTGATGAATCGATCAAGGGGACTAGATTATTGAGCGACATACATGCATCCGATAGGTATAGACTAGGTGCGGCGAAGTCGTTTTCGCTGGAGGCGGTTAAGTCGGCCTTGGGTGGTCGGTCATGAGCGAGAAGGTATTGGTCAAGATTAGGGTCAACGATGTTGAGGTGGTGGACGAGGTGGAGCCCAGGCTAACGCTGCTGGATTTCTTGAGGGATCATGGCTATACGGAGGTGCATAGAGGGTGTGATGAGGGCAAGTGCGGCGCATGTACTGTGTTGCTCAATGGGAAATCAGTGAAGTCCTGCCTGGTATTGGCAGTTCAAGCAGATGGGGGCTCCGTAACCACCGTCCGTGGGTTATCGAGGAACGGCGAGCTACACCCAATACAACGCGCGTTTCTTGAGGAGTACGCCATGCAGTGCGGCTACTGCACGCATGGCTTCATTATGGTGACTTACGACTTCCTAACCAATGTAAGTAAGGAGGCCGACCAAGAGCTCCTCAGCGAGAGCATAAAGAATATATGCCGCTGCACGGGCTATTCATCAATAATAAGCGCTGTGAAGAGGGCGAGCGAGTATCTCAGAGGTGGAGATTCTAAGTAAGGCGTTGGATAGGGTGGGTAAGGGAGAGATAGCGGCCCTCTGCATTGTGATAGATAAGGTAGGCTCGGCTCCGCGTGATCCTGGATCGCTCATGATAGTGATGTCTAATGGCGAGAAAATGGGTCAATAGGCGGGTACGAAACGGAGGAGCCATAGTTAATGCCGTTATGGATTCGCTGAGAAGGGGCGAGTATGCGCCCAGGAGGATAACCATTAATTTCGGAGCCAAGGCATCTGAGGGGGGGAAGTGGACACCGGCCACATATGTGGAGGCAAGTTCACGGTCCTCATAAAGTTCCTACTGCCCAGGGAGAGGATGATAATAGTGGGCAGTGGCAACGTTGCGCGCGCCTGGGCAGCTTGGCGTCGGCTGCAGGCATGAAACCCATAGCCGTGGATGATAATAAGGATTCCCTGGGCGAGATGGGTAGGATGGGCATCCAAACCATTGATGGGGGGGAAACCATGGAGGATGCATTGAGGGTGGCGTTTGCCGGGGGGGTGGGGGGGGCCGCGGATTCCATAGTTATAGCACATGGAGATATAGAGTATGACTACATTGCCCTACGCGAGGCGGTGAAAACGCGGGCTCATTATATAGGCGTGCTGGCAGGTAAGAGGAAGGCCTCCGAGTTCTTGAAGCGGCTTCGAGAGGACGGCGTTGCCGGCAACGAGTTAGTGGGCAGGGTATTCATGCCGGCTGGCTTAGATATAGGATCCGATAATCCGCTCGAGATCGCGGTCAGCATAATCGCGGAGATAATAAGGAAGAAGAAGGGAATAAAGGATTGGAGTCATCACTTGGACTTGGTAAATAAATTGATCAAAGGTGATCCAGCCTGATAGGAGGCATAGTGTTGGCCGCCGGCCTATCTACTAGGTTCCCCCCCGGCAAGCTATTCAAGGAGGTCGGGGGCAGGCCTGTCTTGCTTAGGGTAATCGATGCATTCCAGGCGGCCGCCATAGATAAAACAGTGGTTGTGGCCAATCCCATCAACGCCTCGCTTCTTCACATGGATGTGGAAATAATCATCAACGATAAGCCGGAGTGGGGGTATGATACATAGCATCAAGGTAGGTCTATCCAGGTTAATCGACGCCGATGCAGTGGTTGTATCGCCTGGCGATCATCCATTCATAACGAGCAGCGATATAGATTTGCTGGTGGCGAATCATGGGGGGGAGGGCAAGGACTTGGTGGTTTTAACCCATGGCGGTAGGATAGGTCACCCCCCCATACTTATTGGTCGCGACCTCTTCCCCCCCGAAGTTATGCTGCTTAACAACGAGACTGAGGGATTGAAGAGCTTATTGAAGACGCATCAGTTAATTAAGGTGGAGAGCCCAAACCCAGGCATATTGGTAGATATAGATACCGCCGCCGATCTGGAGCTGGCCAATTCAATGCTCAAAGCAAATACGCAATGGCATTGAGGCCCCCCACATAATGCTAAATTCACAGCGCAACAAAGATGAATCAGTAAATGCAGGTCTTTCACAGCGCAACAAAGATGAATCAGTAAATGCAGGTCTACGCCTTGAATGTCGAAACGCACGTGGAAATCAATGATTAATTGCCGTAATTGCGGGGGGGAGGCCTGTCCTCATTACATGGAGTTGGAATTGCTTGCATCACGGATCCGGCATTACTTCTCCCTCTTCCTCTTGATGAATTCCTCCAGCCTGCCCTTGGTTTCGGGCTTAATGACGTGCCGCGACAATTCCTTCACCAACTCCTCCTCCCTAGGCATGGCATCTGATACCAGGCTGCCCATCATCAATTGCTTGAAGAGCTTGAACGAATCGCCAGGTACGGAGCTCAGCCTCTCCACTGCATTAAGGGAGGCCTTGTATCCAGAGTCGATGGAGTCCACCACCTCATTTACTAATCCTAGGCGGGCGGCGTCTCGGGCATCTATGTTGAATGATGGATCCAGCAATGCCCTGCCCCACAGACCCAGCATGCGCGAGAAGGCGGGCGTGACGGGAACTATGCCATACTTTACCCCCCCAGGCAGTGAGAATTTGGCTGAGTCCACAGCTATCACTCTATCCATGAAGTAGAGCAGCTCCACGGCGAATCCATACGCGGAACCGTTGACGAATGCCACAATGGGTTTCTCGCACGCAGTTATTGCCTCCACCAATTCCTTCAATGAATTGAAATACTTGCTCGCCTGCTCCAGAGTTGAGAAACCATATATCTCCTCAAGATCGAGTCCAGCCGAGAAGTAAGTTCTGCCCGTCAACACGATTCCACGGGCCTCCGCGCACTCCCTTTTTATCGAGGCTATCACCTCGCTTATCATTACTGAATTAAACGAGTTCCGTTTCTCGGGTCTGTTGAGATATACAATGCTAATTCCATTTATCGAGTCTAGCTCCACAGATTGCACGATCTATTAACTGCGCGCCTTAAATTAATGCGTTTCCGTCCATCGCTCCCATCATATTGCCCCCCCCTGCCCCGGGGGGGTTAATTCGACAGCAAATTATTAAAAAGGGAATAACCAGTGATGTCGATTAAGTTAAATGAATGATGTGAGCGATATCATAAAGCACTTAAGGGATGTATTCGATGTGGACGACGTTGATGGATCAATACTAGCGGAGATAGCCGGCGAAGTAAGGGAATTGGAGAGCCACGGCATAAACGTCACCGGCGACGTGATAGATAAGATAATAGAGCTCCACTCCAGCGAGATAATGGGCAAGGTGCTCAGCAACGTCAAGGCATCAATGCCGGCAGATCAAAGCTAAGGCGAGCGTTGCCGTATCTATTTAAGGAGGCCATGGAGCGGAGCGGTTTCAACGTGGAGCTAGGCGGCATTCATAGAGGAGAGCTCATCGATGCCGCGGTTCAAGTGGGGGGGATGGCTTGGATACCGGTATCGCTTCAATACGCGGAGAAGCGGGAGGGCAGGCGGTTCAAGGCCGTTCAGTTAAGCTATGACCCGAGACGGCCCAGCGGCTCTGATTTCATGATAGACATGTCGAGCAGGCCACCCTACTACCAGATGCTGCTGAGCTCCAAGGTGCTCGGCAAGCTCAGGGAGGGGGGCTAGGTTGCATTGGGGGGTCAAGTTCAGCGTGAGAGGTGAGGTGCTCTACAACATTTGGCGTTTCTATAGAGAAAGAAGGTATCTGGTGGTTCCTGGTCCCCGCATAGGCATGCAGCTCTACGACCTCGAAATAGTTGGGTTCAATAGATACCTAATAAAGATGGCTAATTACGTGCCAAAGTTACCCGCGAAGCAGTATGCCCACTACAGTAGGATTGTTATAATAACCAGCAAGGGCCGGTCTAGCCAAGATGGCAAGCTATTGTTAGTCCCCATTCATCGCCTCGTTGATTTACTTGATGGAGATGGTATTCTCTAGATCTGCCGGCCTCTTCATCGTTCCGGCTCAGCTATCTAGTCAGTAAAAGGCAGTACGCAATGCCAATTGCCGGTTTTTATCTCATAATACCGATATATGCGCTACCATGTGAAGCGTAGTGCCTATTAGAAATGTTCCTCCAGCGGCGGCTAGGCTTAGCGATGAGTTCCTAATCATGTTTATTGTAATGCTGGTGTTGCTGGCGAGGGCCGTTATGAACCCAGACATGGATTGTGCCAATACCATCAGCATAATCGATGCTATTAGCGCCATGTAGCGGCCCGCTATTAGTCCAATTGTAGGAAATGGAATTATGACGAGCACCGCGCCCAAGAGATAGGAAAGGCCAGTGTACACGGCCGATTTTGTGGCATTTACCGCCTCCTTTTCTTGCGTTGCCATTAATTTATACATGGTTTCCTTATCGCTGGAAAGCTGACTCGCCATGCTTACCGCCTCCTCACGCGGGACTCCATTTCTCATAAGCATCTCCACGGCCTTGTCCTTCAATGCGCCTATGGATAAAAGCGAAAGCCCTAGCTTGGCGTTCTCGCTCCTATGCTTGGCCGTGTCCTCCTCAGCCTTCGTGCCTAGGTAGGCGCCTATGGACATGGACAGCGTGCCGGCTATGCCGACTATGGCGCCCGCCACGGCTATTAATAATGGATCCCCCCCTATGACGGGCACTAGCCCAGCTATGGCAGAGAGAACTTCGACCAATCCATCGCTCATTCCATATATGGTATCCCTCAAGTTGCCGAGTCTCTGGCTGAACCCCCCCGTGGCTGCCTCTATGAAGTAATCCTCGTGTATTATTTCATCCTCCAGTATGGGATCCATGGTTTGATCATTGCTCTTCACCCTTGCGTTTACGTACATGTTGACTGCATTTTCCTCATCCTTCTCCCGCAGCTTTAGCACTATTCCAAGACCAAATAATCGCCGTAATGCCTTATATAGCAATACCTTGCGCATGGATACCCTGCGCCTTAATTGAATCCCGGCTTCATCGGCCTTCCTCCTCCAATACTCGGCGTGCCTCGCCTCGGTCTCCGCTATCTCCTTGAGGATCTCCTTGGTCTTTGGGTCCCTCTCCATCGCGGCCAATGACTCGTATATCTCGTGATCCGTCAATTCATCAATGTAGAAATCCTCAATCATTTTCTTAGGATCTTCGTTCATTGATTTCAATAGTTGCCCGGGATATAAATTTTTCTCGTGATTTACTGGGTCGCCTTGCAATCCTTAAGTTTCTCCTTCTCCTCCTCCAGCTTCTCCCTCAGCTCTATTAATGCGCCCTCCCTGACCACGAGGGCCCTTTGGTAATTCATCAATTCGCGTTCCTTCTCCATCAATCGCTTCTCCCAATCGATTAGCTTCCTCTCCTCCTCCACCAGCCTGGTGAATAGGGGGGGTTCCAGTTTCTGCTCCAGTTCTCTCTTCTTCACGCTCAATTCTTCATCTAGCTTCTTTAGCATTTCCTCCTTGCTCTTTATCTCCTCGTTCTGCTTCTTGAGCTTCTCCTCGACCTCCTTCAATTCATTGGACTTTCTCTCCAAATCCTTCATTGCTTCATTGACGTATTCCTCCTTCCTCCTAAGCTCCTCTTCTCTCTTCGCCAGCTCCTCCACGCGTTGCCTATATTCCTCCTCCCTCTTATTCAAGTCCTTCAGCCTCATGTTCTCTGTTTCTATCCTGGCGGCCTCGAGCTCCAGCTTCCTCTCCAAGGACTTCAAGTTCAGCTCCTCCTCCCTCAACTGCTTCTCGCGCTCGTTTAGCTCCGCCAGCTTGCTTCCATATTCCTGAAGCCGTTGAGTTAGCTCTTGTATGGACACGCCCATTACATTGCTTAGGCCGCTTAAATCGGAGTATAGCTTCATGACTTGCTCGTACTGTTGGCGCTGCTTCTCTAACTCTTGGCGCTGCTTGTCAATATCTGCCCTCTCGTTCTTTATGGCTTCCTCCTGCGCGCTCAGCTGGGCCTCCTTGGCTGATATCTCTATTAACTTGCCGTCTAGCTCGGAGTGCTTATCCATTAATTGCTTATGGATTGATTGAAGCTCTGTGAGCAGCGCGTCGACCCTCGATAAATCGTTTAATATCTTGGTGGACTTATCCACTCCATCGGTTAACTTCATGTCTATGCTGCTCAAGGTTGGGCTTACGCTGTTCAATGTATCCTTAACCTTATCCAACTGCGCCTGGACCTCCGAGACGTATTTTCCAATGGAATTTATCAACTCATCCGATTTATTTAAGGTCTGCATAAGGGAGTTAGATAAGGTGTCGGAGGTAGCGGCGAATTGCTTGTATAATTGATTCAACTCACCCAGCCTGCTCGTTTCCTCGCTTATCGCATCCCTGACAAGCTTCATGGAGTCCTGTATTGACTTGTTGATCCTATCGAGATCTATTGCCAATCCCTGTATTATCTTTCTTATGTTGCCCAGCTCCACGCTCATGGTTTGATTCTGCTGGCTGAGCGATTTGTCTATCATCTCCAGCCTTTGCAATATGTTACTAATGGCTTGCTCCGCCTTTTTTCCTCCTCCCCCCCAACAACGACATAATTTGATATATCTGACAGGGTATATATTATTTTTGTTGTTTCTGGTGCTCCATTATGTAGGACTTCAATAGCTCCAATCCATCCTCTACCTTGCGGATCCTGCTAAGCAGCTCCAACTGAGTCTCCTGCACCAGCATCAATGTATCCTTTATGGTCTTCTCGTAGGCGGCAATGCCGTTCCGCATCTCGTCCAGGGAGCTGAACATCATTACCTTTATCTCGTTGAATTCATTGGCGGTGGTCGATAATTGAGCCACTAGCTCGCTTAATTGATTGCTGGCCCTGGATATCTGATCCCTATAAGCCAATAGGCCGGTCTCCAAATAGGCAAGCTCGCGGAGCAGGTCCGTCACGGACACCTTAGATCCTGCCTGTATTGTGTTTTCCAGCGATTTTATGGATTCCTTAGTCTCCTCGAGCAGCTTATTAACGCTTGCCAACTCATTGCTCAGCGACGCAACGCTTCTCTGCACTTGCCTGAGCTGCCCCCCCTCTATCGACTCTATATCTATTTCATTGCTCACACCATTATGAGGCAATTCCCCCCCTTTATAAACATGTTGAATGAGCTCGTGTCTTTCATCTGATGTGCATCACCTCCGCCTCCGCCTAATCATCACCGAGAGGACTATTATAGCCACCGCAATAACCGCTGCAATTGATGCAATGCTATACATGCCTATGGTTGGCCTACTTATGAGGCAATGGGCATTTATGGGAATCATCACGTATACGTAGCCTGCATAATTGCTCTCGTTGCTACCGCGTAGCCATCACAATAAAGGCCTATCCGCGAATCGGGCACTGGAAGCCCCCAATGCATCTTTCACGTTGATCTTTCTTTCTGCCATCAAGCGATCAATACGTACTTGCCGGGCCCCCCCTCGACCTTGACCGCCTCGACAGGCGCTGTGAAATTGCCTATCTTAATGGAGGTTATTATGGGCGAAGAGGAATTAATCCACTCGGGGAATTCCTCTATCATTGTTCCATTGAGATCCGTAACGGTCAGCGTTATCAACCATTGCCTCACGTATTTATTCAGAATGGTTAGTGGACCATTTATTACGATTGTGATCAAGGAGGTGTTTGTGGAGGCATTTGATGCGTTGGTAGAGGATAGCACAAGCCTGGTCTCATTGCCTTGATATATTATTGGCTCTGGGTTGTTCACCACATAGCTTCCATTGTTGATCCACGACTCGTTTTTCAGCCAAACCGCACCATCTATATCCGTTATATTGGTGAGTTTGTATTGTAGGTTGAAGTTTATCGTTATGTTCAGTGGCTCCGTTACCGTGATTTCCCTCGACTCATTATATAAGAGGCGGGTTCCATTATTGAATTCCATCATAGACGGCGATATGCGGATCAATGTTGCGTTCTTCATCCATGAACTGGTCGAGTTAATTATGCCCAGGGGGGGCGATTCCCTCATCATGCCAACCAAGTACTCAACGTAGTAGACAATAGTTATGTTCAGCGGCCCATTGATAACTATGTTGGATTCATTGGACAGCACTAGTCTCGTGTCGTTGCTGAATTGAATTAATGGGGGGGCAAACGATATATTGTATCCCGCCACCTTCCATCCGGAGAAGCTGGACATCAATGAGGACCCTGCATAAATCCTCGCCGTTACGTCGTATTCCTTGATCCACTTGACATGCAGGAAAACCACGCTGGAGTTCACGTTCAAATAGAAGTCGCTCTCATTAATGTACCTGCCGTCCACGGTGGATCCATTATAGGCCAGCCTGGTTGAATTTCCCAGGTAAACTATGCTTGGTATTTTTATGGGCACCGTGGAGTTAGGCATGTAATACCCGCTCAAGTTAGAGATCAACCTTGCCTCATCGCTCACCTCCAATCTATAATATACCGTGACCAACTCGGTGAGACAGAGAGGGCCGTAGGTTAATGCTTGCTTTCCGTAGCTGTACACCCATGAGTACGCGCATAGGTCATACGTTCCGCTCTTGTTGAAAAGCAGCGATGCGTTGCCCTTGACCCCGCCCAGCGCGTATATGGAGGAGCCATTTAAAGTAATGGTTATATTCCCATGCCTTGATAATGCATAGCTTATTGAAATGCTGGTGTTACCGGGCGCGAGGGATGATACATTGAACGACGTGATGATGGGGGTCAGCCACGTTATGTTTATGTAATTCATGCCGGGAAGCAACATAGCGGTTGTGTTTCCCAGGAATTGAATAACTCCGTTGATATGCCTATACATGCTGTACGACTCGACTCCCATTTCGCTCAAGGACTTAGTTATGGAGGATCCATTGCTGAGGGGGGGCAGCTCGGCCTTGAATGGTCCGCTCATGTTTATGAAATACTCGCCTGGAGTCGGAGGGGGGGATCGTATCTCCAAGATCACTATTGGTATCAACGATATATTTAGCGACTTGTTGGTGGTCGCATCTATTGTTCCCGCTACTGGTTCAAGGTAATTGCCGGAGGCTCGGTAACTATATTGATTGCATATCAAGCTTATGACTGCGCTGCCGTTGATAGGCAGAACATAGATATCCCGATTTGGCGGTTGGCTTTGCATGGTTAGGGTTATGTTGGCTGGAATAGAGGAGGAATTTATAATGGAATGAATCGAGAGACTACAATACCTCACCCTTTGAAGGGATACCGTATAGTTGGCATTTCCATTGACGTATATTGACTCTGATACATTATAATAGCCGGGCGCGCTTATAGTTAGCTCGTAGGAGCCCTCCATCAAGTGAAGGATGGCCTTGTCGGACTTAATCGATGTTCCCAGCAGTTCAATAATGGGCGTGGAGGATACATTAACTACCGTTATTGATACGTTATATATGGCGGCGGCGACGCGATTCCTACGACACTGTTAATTCCATCATTGCCCACATACGCTATCCTATCCGTGGGAAGAGGCGTTAGGCCGTATATTATCATCGGAAACAAAGGCTCTGTACTGCTCACATAGGCGGTCACCCCACTGCCTCCTGACCAGTAATACGCTATCCCCCCATTCCCATTGGTTAATCCCCCCCCTCCTATGGAGAACTCATAATTGCTGTATAGAATTGACATGATTGTGGAGAATTGCGCATTAGCTATGCTTACCTGAGCGAAGCTATCGTTGGCCCACAACCCCCCCACCTCCCCCCCAAACGTGTAATTGCCTGATTCAATTAATCCTCCTATCATGAATTCGCCATCCCCCCCATAGGCTATGGCATTTACCGAGACCAAGCTCCTCGGCAACTCGCCGGAATAATCCGTGAAGGTGGCGTTAAAGACCCCCCCAGAGCAGCGCCGCTCATCGATGTTCCTCCCATCATGAACTCATTATCCCCCCCATAGGCAACGGCGGCTAGGCTTTCATATGTTGACGGCATCGCTATGGTCTGGAATTTCCCATCCTGGAAAACCGCCGCTAATGCCTTGCCATTGCTTGTTCCCACTATCATGAATTCTCCGTTTCCATACGCAACTCCATATATTGCTCCGCTCTTAATTCCCAGCGAATTCGTCAGGTTAACTATGGAGTACGTGGATGGATTTACCATACCCACGAATGGCCCCCCCCGCTCCCGCTTGTTCCCACTATCATGAATTCTCCGTTTCCATACGCAACTCCATATAGTTCATCCGGTAACGTGATTGACTTGATCAATGATGGTCCGCCATTATTAATTGAAAAAAAGTCTATAACTCCACTTGAATGATATATCCCAACGGCCACTATGTATCCATTGCCTGTGGAGATTCCCATCAACTGCTGCCCATTTATTTCTAAGCCAAATGATATTGCCCCCCATGACGGTAATTATAGCTAGCAAACTCAGCAGAATGAATTGTATTGACCTAGATGCTAGGGCTTTGTTGGTTTCATCTAGCATATTTTTGCCGCATATCATATAATTTAGTATTTAATGCAAGGTTTAAATATTATCATTGAGACAATAATTGCATTGAAGTTATATTAATTAACGGTAGTTGATGGATCCCGCATTCCGAGACGCGATAATACTAGGCAAGATATTCCATAACGATAGGTTGGGGGGGTGAATTTAATCAGTAATAATTATCAAATATAGCGTTGTCTCCAGCTGATCCCCTTCCTTGCCATAGGAGGTGAGACTTATCCCTCTTTTATCTATGGATAAGTTAACAAGGATCCTATCTAATTAACTTTATAAAACCCGCGTCGCCGCTGTTTTTCGTGCCTAAACCAACAGGTCCAAGTAATGTGGAGCTGCGATTGCTGATCCGGTTCCTTAGGAAGGCATCGGCTCAGACCGGAGCAGGCATATGGAGGTACGTGGCGGAGCTGCTGGAGAAGCCCAGGCGAAGTAGGGTGTTCGTTAATCTAAGCAAGATAGATAGGTATTCTTCGGAGAACGATGTGGTGGTGGTTCCAGGTAAGGTATTGGGTAGCGGCGAGCTGCGTAAGAAGGTTACGGTGGCGGCATTCCGATTCTCAGATGATGCGGTGGAGAAAATAAGGGGAGCCGGCGGTGATGCGATAAATATAGCGGAGCTCGTGAAGAGGAATCCAAAGGGAAGTGGTGCCAGAATAATAACTTGAGGTGTTGGAGTTGTCGATTCAAGTTCTTTCTAAAGGGGGATGTCCCGGACGTGATGAATTAGTGATAGATGCTGCAAATCATGTAGTGGGCAGGCTGGCCAGCACTGTGGCTACCTTGGCGTTGAAGGGGGAAGCGCGTGGTTATAGTGAACGCGGAGAAGGCTGTGGTCACGGGCGATTTCAATTCTATTCTGGAGCAATTCAAGGTTAAGCTGACCATAGTCAGAACCCATTACAACCCGGAGAGAACTGGACCGAAGACCCCCAAGCGCCCGGACAGGGTTTTGAGGCGGGCTATAAGGGGAATGTTGCCATATGATAAGCAGAAAGGCAAGGCAGCCCTGGCAGGATAAAGATATACCTGGGCACTCCGGCTTCTTACTACAATAAGCCCAAGTACGTGGTGAAGGGGGGGGCGTACTTCCACATGATACCCGGCTCGCCTTACACGACGTTGGAGGATATTTGGAGAAGCATAGATCCTAAGACATGGGCGGTCTGGCGCGAGTCATATGATAAATTTAAAAAAGCCATAGAGAAGAAGGGTGAACAGAAATGAGCGAGGAAAAGCAAGAGGAGCAAATCCAGGAGGCACCGAAGGAACAGCCAGCTGAGCTATCGCAGGTTCAGGTTCCCAAGAAGCTGCATTGGGGAGTAGCTCACATATATGCTAGCTATAATAATACCATTATTATAATAACGGATCTGACGGGCGCAGAGACAGTGGTTAGGGTGAGCGGCGGTCAAGTCGTGAAGACGGACAGGGATAAGCCCAGTCCATACGCTGCAATGCAAGCGGCGTACAAGGCTGCGCAGACAGCGATACAGCGCGGCGTTACCGCCGTCCATATACAAGTAAGGGCACCAGGCGGCTATGGACCCAAGACTCCGGGTCCTGGAGCCGTCGCTGCGATCAGGGCGCTGGCGCGGGCTGGATTGATGATAGGAAGAATAGAGGATACAACGCCGATACCGCACGATACAATAAGGCCGCCGGGCGGCAGACGCGGCAGAAGGGTATAATCCATTTCTTGATTTTAACCATCACTCAATCCTAACCTCTTCACTCGAATTGGGCAGCCTCTTTCTAGTTTATAATCTGCAAGAATA
>BBBF01000017.1 GCA_001315925.1 Thermocladium modestius JCM 10088
ATTCGCGGGCACCAAGGTGCTAATAAAGTTGACCAACAGATTCATCAGGTGGATATTCATAGCCATACTGAACTTCCTGGGCGTGGAAATGGTGCTCCGCGGCCTCTCCATAGCTAGGATAATCGTGCTGCCGCTGGCCTATGAGTACTCCGCATCCACCGCACTATCAATAGTATTAATAGCGGCTCTGCTGGCCAGGTACGGGAGGAGGCGATGAGCATGGACATGGACTCCGTGATAGGAACCACGCTGAGGATCGGCGTGATAATAAGCATTGTATTGATATCGGCCGGAGTAGCGATAATGCTGGCGAGGGGAGAGGGGCTCGGCTACTCCATAAACGAGATATCCAGCATGAGGAGCCCCCCCGTCAACAGCAGCGTGATACCGGTCCTAAGCGCCGTGGGTCACGCGGCGTCGCTGGATGGGTTGTCGCTGATAGTGCTGGGCCTCGTAGTTCTAATAGCAACGCCTGTGCTAAGGGTGCTGCTGGGCATAGCGTCGTTCGTGATGGAGAAGGACTGGCTCTACGCCGTAATAACCATCATAGTGTTCATTGATCTCATGATAGCCATCTTCATAATACCGGCCCTGCTCAAATAACGCGTTCATTTGATCGCCCGTCGATCATCATGGAGATCAGCACCAACGCGCTACAATCATTGAATGCAGACCACGCCTCCATCTTTTAAACTTAGTGAGGATGGCGAGGGAACGGCATCGCTGAATGGAAATGCCTTGATTATGACTATTGGAGGGCCCAAACATAAACAACAGCATCAAGGCCGCTAATGGCTGGTGAGCGGGCGGGGGGGCATGTAGGTGGGCCAATCATTGGCGGGGGGGCCGTGCCGGCGCCTGGAATTCCATGTGGGAGCAGCGAATTACTTCTTCCTGAGCTTAGCTATGAAGAAGCCCGGCGAATCATTTACGTGGGGGGGATAGAACCTGGCCACAAGGTCTCCCACATCGCCAATGCCCGGCAGTTTCCCAGGCACCGCTACCTCCTCCACTGAGAAACCCAGCTGTACCGCGTAATCCACGTTATCCTCGTTCTCGAGTGGAGTCATCGTGCAGGTGGAGTACACCAGCGTTCCCCCCCGCTCCTCAGCAATTTGTGGGCGGCCGCTATGAATTGCCTCTGGTACTGCGCCAACGCATTCACTTGCTTCATGGTCTTCTCATCGAATAGCTTGGGCCTCACCCCCCCAAGTCGCTGCACGGCGGATCTATCAACACGCCATCCGCCGAGTCCGCCAAGCTAGGCAAATCGATGGGCAAGTACCTGGCATCGCCTCTCACCACCTCCCCCCCCGGGAGGCCTAGCCTTTCGAGCGTTTTCTTTGTTTGATCCACCTTCTTGGCATGCCTCTCAACTCCGATCACCCGGGCCTTACCATTTGTTAATTGAATCACGTGACTCATCTTCCCCCCCCGGCGCCGCGTTCATGTCAACTATGACCTCCCCCCCAACCCTCGGCTCCAGCACGTGGGCCACCCATTGGGCCGGCAGCGACTGCTCGTAGAACAAGCCCTCCTGGAACTCCCTCAACTCGCGGAGCTTCGGCATGGAGTATACGGACTCAACCACCTCCACCGCCACTCCAGGCGCCCTCCTCAGCATGTCCTTCCTATCCATTCTAGCAATGCCCACCGCAACCACCTCGCCGTTAGGGGGGGCAGCAATGCTCACCTCGGTTCCCGGGAGCAATGGATCGGCGTAGAGGACCCCCCCGGGGCCGTACAGGTTAGCACCTAGGTACGCGCTCTCCGCCGCCTGCTTATTAGCAACCACGACCCTCCTGGCCGGGCTTATCTTGTTGGGGGGGCCCTTGACCGGTATCCACAGGGCCTCACTCAACTCCTCGTCGCGCCTAGCATCAATGCCCCCCCTTCCCCCGAAGCGCGGCGGCCAAGTCCCCCCGCTGTGGTCTTCATTGTGTTGACCCTTATGTAGTACCTGGACGGCGGGCTCTTCACTGCCCTCATCATGGAATCTATATCCGAGTCCGAGAAGAAGCCGAGCAGATACTTGTAGAGCTCCTCATCAAGCTTAACTCCGTCCAACTCCATCAAAGCGAACGAAGCCCATCCGCTTAAAATCGTTTATCCCAAGCCCTAGTGATCGGCCTGCTTATAAATAGGCCCCACGTCAAACCAAAAATGAATTACTCGACGGAAATGCATTAATACATTGACTTTATGTAATATTTCGATCGGTATGCCCTTCATAGACTACTTGACGGCTATGATGACGCTCTCCATTGCCGTGGACCTGGCCGCATATACATGGCGTACAGGCTAAGCAACCCGATTCAAAGGGAGGACTCGGCGGGGGGGATGGAGGAGATCAAGTCCATAGGGCTCACGCTCCTCGCCCTGAGCCTCCCCCACGCTAATATATGGATTATCGATGTCGATAACATGGCCGCTTCCCGGTGGGTATAACCTGCTCTTCGGGGGGGATCCCTTCGCCTACCTGGGCGTGGTGGCCTTGATGGGCGGATTACTCCTCTACTTCTCCCCCCCCACCAAGTTGAAGGCGGCCTCCCTGCCCGTGGGATTCCTCTCCTTAATCACAATAGTGTACGGCGCCTCCATACTCACCCACGGCCTCACGAGCGAGCCCACGTTGGCCTTCGCCTTCTACCTATTCGAGGGACTCGGCGGAATCTCAATGGCCCTGTTGCTCTTCAAGCAGAATAAGGCAATCGCATACGCGACAATGGCCTTGCTGGCAATAGCCGCCATAATAATCTTGATAGTGGATGGAGGAGCCATATTCCAGCATCCAGCCCTCTTCGCCAAGTACGCGCCGTGAACTCATTAAACTAAAAATAATCTAATTTCTTTCCTTTTTTCATTTAATCCCCAATCAACTCATTGCCGCATAAGGCGTTGACCCTGCTCAAGTCCTCCGGCGAGTCCACATCCATCAATTCCGGGGGGGACCACTCCATTATTAAATCCGCCCAGTCGGAACCGTCGCGCGTTATTAATGACACCCCCACGGGCTCCGTGGATGAACCACGGCGAACCAGCAGCGTCACAATGGATGAATCCATTGAGGCGGCGGCTGACTCAAAATTCCTAACCGCCCTCCCAGCGAACGGCATGTCCGCCGGCACAACGAGAAACGGCTTCCTCACAGTCCTCATCAGGAGGCCCAGATCCGTGGAGTAATCGGAGCCGCTGGTCATAACTACATCCACGCCATTTCTGCGGCACCACTCGATGGTTACGGGGGACCAGCGGCTGGCCGCCACTATCACCCAATGATCCGACAAGCCTCCACCTCTCTCTCTATGATTGGAGCCCCCCCGCACACTTCCAGCATGGCTTTCTCGGTTCCACCCATTCTACTTCCCCCCCTGCCTCCCGCCATTATTATGACCAGCATGCCGCTAAAGCCCCCCCATGGATCGGACAAGCCCGAGCTCCAACGCCTCCAGCGCGGCGGCCGCCAGCAGCACGACCATGGAGATTGATAGCAGTATCAACCACCTAATCGGATTCACCCGCTCGTGCCTGGTTATGGATAGGCTCACGTCCATTGAGGCGTAGAGCGAGATGGAGTAAGCCAGCAACTCCAGTAGGCCGTGCGGAAATAGCGCGCTTACCGTGTACGCCAGAAACGGCCCGTATATGCCCATTCCCGAGTAGGGATTTAGGGAGGCGGCGGCGTAGCCCAGCACCAGGCCCGTTTCTCCCAGCGAGAATACGTAGGCGATGGGGGGGCAGGAAGGGGATGCTTATAGCTAGGTTAATTATAGAGTTATGCTCGAATATGAATAACGCGGTGGTCAAGCCGGCCCCCCCAAGTGAAGGGACTCCAGGCCGTTGACCTCGGAGGCGAGGTCCAGCACCCCCCCTCAACGGTCAATGCGTATCCCACTAAGTCCGATGCCAGCAACAACACGAACGTGGCTAAGTAATACAGAAAAAGCATCCTTGTGTTGATGCTCATGAATCTTGGACAAGCGAGGGATTATTAAATATTCAATCAGCCCACCTCCCCCCCGCGTGCCCTTTCATCACAGGCGGTTATCCTGGAAGCTTGTAAGGGTTCAAAAATAAATGCCTAAGGACCTGAATCCAAATAAGTTTAATAACATCTAGATGGAGCTAGGAGCGTGGATTTAGAGGAACTGCGCAGAAAGGCTGAGAGGGCCTTGCAGGCGGAGGCCAGGGCATTGAGTTCTCTATTGGAGATAAGCAGGAACGCGGGGGAGGAGACGGCGGAGTTGCTCTCAACAGTGATATTCGAGACCGCTCTGCATATGGAAATAATGAGGGGCATCATGACGGCGGTGGACTTAACCAGAAGAGCTGGGGGGGAGAGCGGGTTCAGGGGGGATCCGCTGGACTCAGCGATGTCAGGAGGGAGCTGGGTAAGCAGGATGAGATAGAGCGCGAGGCGTACGAGCTTTATCTGGACTTAGCGAAGACGGAGGAGAATTCATTCGTGAGGGAATTATTCAACGCCATAGCCAGAGACGAGGAGGTTCACCACGCGTTGCTGAAGTACGTTGAATCGCGAGCATTAAGCGGTCCACCTCATGGGTAGGTTTAAAAACGGGTTTACGGCACTACATTGATGCGTGCCGGCATAGTGGCGTTCGCCATCGCCTTGACGGTGGGGGGGGCCATGTTGTTATTGGCGATGTACGTGGAGCCGTTAATCGTATCCATAGAGTCCGGCCCGCCCCAGCAAACGGCATCGGTGGTCTCCCCCTTGCTTCGGATAAGCGTGGCCGGATCACTCATAAATGCAAGGCCCGGCGTCCTACTTAGCTACTTGAAGCTGACGGCCTCCGTGCTGGACTTGGTCGGGTTAGGCTTATCCGTTTACCTATTCCTATTCATAAGGAGGAAAGCGTCGTGGAGCAGCATCGTGGATAAGATGAGGGAACAGCCCCTACTCCTCCTGCCTGCCGTGCTGATTGCGATAGCCGTGGTCATGCTCGTCCCCCCTCCCCCGCGACCATAGCCATGGAAGGCGGCGTGGCCACCATTGCAACCAACGTGTACGGCGTAGCGTCCGGCATACTATACTTCGCGGGAATCGCGTTGGCCGTTCTATTGATTAGGTTCTACGGCTATGATTATGACATAGCGTACAGCACGTTTAACTTCGATATGCTGGACTCGGAGACCATATACATTGATCAATACGACGAGACCGCCGCCTCATGACCGGCCTCCGGCCCTTGGATCAAAGCACTAATGGAGTGGGAATACCATCCCACGCGCAAGGGTTAAACGCTACCATTAATTGAAAATCACTATCGCAGCGCAATGCGCAGAACTTAAGTTTCTGCTCTTCATGTTTAATATAATTCATTGCATATTGCGTGTCCAATTTTTGGTAACGCAGTTCATGAAAATCACACCTAAACACCAAGGATCTCCAATGGGTGATACACCCATCGCGAAATATTTTATTAATTGGATACGATGCATAACGGCGATGTATGGATACAGCGGTAGAATTATCTGGGTGGACCTATCCGGCTCCGTTAGGATTGATGAGGTGAGGGAGCGCGATGCGCGAATGTTCGTGGGAGGCAGGGGGCCTCGGGCTTAAGCTGGTTATGGACATGGGGCTTGACGTGGATGCCGTGAACCCCCCCTATGGTCCGGAGAATCCTTTTATATTGGCCACGGGCCCCCCCTTGGGCGGCACCAGGATACCCCTCGCCACCAGGGCCGCCGCCATCTTCAAGTCCCCATTAACGAATAGGTGGAGCTACTCCACGGTGGGAGGCACGCTTGGGGGGGCTTACATGAAGTACTCCGGCGTCGATGTAGTGGTCATTAGAGGAGTAAGCGCCAAGCCCATTCACTTGATCGTTGGGGATGGAAAGGTAGAGATCAAGGACGCAGGGGGGGACTTGTGGGGCTTGGACACGGTGGAGACGGAGCATGCAATAAAGAGGGAGTTCAGGGACGCGGCCGTGTTAACGATAGGACCGGCGGGCGAGAATGGAGTGCCCTATGCCTGCATAGGCCATGAGGAGTGGAGGCAGTTCGGCAGGACGGGGGGGCCGGGGGGGCGGTGATGGGGGGGAGCAAGCGCATTAAGGCCATAACCTTCGTGCCCACCAATAAGGCGGTGCAAGTGGCCAGTGATGAGGCCTACCATGAATTGGTCAAGGAATTCGGAAGGCTGGCCGTGGCCAATCCAGGAATGGTGGCCTACAGGCAGGGAGGAACTGTGCGTCTCATCGATGTGGGGGGGAACGGCATGGGATTCTTCCCCAGCATTTACTGGACCAAGGTAGTGATGCCGCATTGGGAGGACATTAGCTGGGAGAAGTCGCTGAGGACTAATTACTTTATTAAGAACGGGGGGGCATGCCTGTACTGCCCCGTGGCGTGCCATAAGGTCGTCAAATCAAGCGGGGGGGGCGAGTACGACTTGGAGTATGAGACGGTTATGGCGCTGGGCGGGTTGACTGGAATAAGTGATCCACGGGAAGTAATAGACTTGGCCGAATTGGCTGACAGGCTCGGCTTCGACACGGTGAGCCTGGGCAACTCCGTGGCCCTACTCATGTACCTGGGAGAGAGGGGGGGCTCGTGAGGGGGGGAGCGCCGTCCTGGGGGGGAGATTACGTGGGGGGGTCAGGCAATTGATAATCGATACAGCCCATAGAAGAGGGCTCGGCAAGCTGGTGTCGCTGGGCGTTAAGGCGTTGGCGGAGGAGCTGGGCGTGCCTGACTTGGCCATCCACGTTAAGGGCCTAGAGCCCGCCGCTTATGATCCGAGGACCCTCAAGGGCATGGCGCTTAACAATTCCATCTCGGAAAGGGGGGGGCAGATCACCTATGGTCCTCCGCCTATGCCATAGACATAGCGGGCCAGGGAGGCGGTAGGTTCGCCGTGGGCGAGGAGAAGATAAGGGCAATAATGGATGTGGAGGAGAGAAACGCGCTCTACGACTCCCTGCTGCTCTGCAAGTTCGGGAGGGCGATCTACTCGTGGGACGCCATCAGGAACGCTTTGAACGCCGTAACGGGAATGGGCTACACCAACGATGAGTTGAGGAATGTAGCGCGTAGGATAATAGTCCTCCACAGGTACTTGAATAAGACAACTATGAAGCAAGACAGGCTGCCTCCCAGGTGGCTGCGGGAACCCGTGGAGTACGAGGGCAAGCAGTACGTAGTGGCAGAGGAGGAGTGGTCATACATGGTAAGGAAGTACTACGAGTTGAGGGGGCTACGACGAGGAGGGAAAGCCGAGGCGGGAAACCCTCGAGGAGTTGGGATTGCCCAGCGAGGAGACCAAGACGCCGTAAGCCGCAATACCACGACCCCCACAAGGACATAAATTCAATTCGTACCGTTCAATAAGCAGGAAAAGAGAATTATCGAAAACCCAATGGTAGTTGTGGAGAACGTTATCATGGAGCGATGACTTACTGCGTGTCCAATTCTTGGTAACGCATATATAAATATTACCAATATGGATATTCAATACGCATTAATTCCGTTAATGAATATTTAGCCGGGGCCGGGGGGGATTGATAAAGGAGTGGGCAAGCCTAGCCTCTCTGGGGCTGGGGTGGGTTTTTAGGTTCAGTGTTTTGTTGGGGTTTTCACCCCCCCTCCCTCTCTCGGTTAATTCTTTGAGGATGGGGGGGCTGGGGCCGACTACCCCCCAGCAATGCCAGTAGGGGAGTCGAGTATCGCCCAGTAAAGGGGGCGTAACCCCCCCAAGACCCCCCCGGGGGAACCCCCCTCAAGGCGGGGGGGAAGAGGTCAGTTGGTTTGTTCTCCGTTATGGTTAAGCCACGCATCCGTGAGGATGCGGCATCATTTCTCTATAGCTTTACGGGGGGGCTTAGTGAGTGGAGGATCCTTGCCTTCATGGAGCAGCTCGCTTAACTGCTTTGGCTGACTTGATAACTATTAATTCATGGCTTGGCTTTATGATTAATTCATCGCTTGGGCTTATTAATGCCTCATTATTATCGCCAAGAATGCCAATTAGTATGCCCGACTCGCGCTCCCTCACCTTAATTAACGCGTCCCTGAAGCTTAGCCCAGCGTACTCGCTTGAACTGATCACTGAGATTTCACTGTCGCCCCCCCTGAGCAGCCTCATTACCGCCCTCAGCGATCCCTTATAGATGGCTTCGGTTGCTACTGCTATAGTAGTCAATGACCCCCCCACTGCGATAGCCTCATTAGCCCCCCCAGCCTTAAGGGCGTATTCAGCGTTGTTCTCATCAAGCAGTTCAGCCACTATGTAGAGGTTCGGGTTAATGCTTCTAGCCACTATTACCTCCATAAGCGTTTTCGCGTCGGCTGAGGCCACGTCTCCCTGGGGAAGTATCATTAATGATGCTGCCTCATCGATGTTAGCCCTAATCAATGTGTCCTTCAGCGTCGGGTTGCCCTTTATGAATTCCACATCCTTAGGCAGGTTAGGCGGCTTATCGAGTTCACTTACGTAAACCACATCTATGAATTTGCCCGAATCCTCCATCAATTTAGTTAAGGCCTTAACTAGATTAATAGCCCTATCCGGCTCGCCTAAAATGATCACGTGATCGCCCTTACTGCTCGATTTCATGCCGTTCACTCTCTCCATCGCCCTCTCCGTCAATAAAGTAGCTATTGACGCCGTTAATATGCTTATCACGGCTATGCCGATCGGCATTATAACCATGTCCACAACCCTACCTATCGTGGTTTGAGGAACTATATCCCCATAGCCCACGGTGGTAATGGTCTCCATGACGAACCAAACAGCGTCGAAGAAGTTCTTTATGTTGGGATTATGGCCGTACTCCACCAGATAGATGCCTAACGCCCCCCAAGAAATAGCACAGCTATGAACATCAAAATAGCATACATTATCACGCTCCTTAACGCTCTCCTGATTCTCTTCATTAATCTATACGTATTCAACTGTATGACGGGCATATCTACTCATTGAATAACCCCCCTATGCATTTAACTTTTCGGGAGGCATGGTACGATTGAATTAACTGCGGAGGTTTGGTGAGGGGGGGAGCTTTAGAGATTATATTTAGCGCTTCCCTGCAATGTTAATCGAGGAAGGGCATTGGCGCGAGCATTAGGTGGGGGGGGATCTATAATCCCGTGAAGGTGGGTTCCGAAAAGGTTAGGGTGAAGAGGTGCTTTCCACGCTTATTTTCCCGGGTAGTACTTGGCCAGCGCATTCTCTATGGGGGCTCCCTGGAGAAGCTCTTCTTTGCATTCATCATTACCTTTATGAATTCATCCCTATAATCGTTGTACAGCTTTATTATGGACTTCAATTTATTGACGAAGTCCTCGTACTCCCTCTCGCTTATCTCCCTAGCCCTCGGATCAGTGCCTATATCTATCAATTCGCGCACGTCCTCGCCGAACAACCACCCGTTCTCCCCCATCCCGTATGAGCTCCACGGCCGCTCCATCCCTGGAGGAGAGGCTGGGGGGGGTCCCGTTCAGCCCGCCCTTCATGAACGAGGTGCCGGAGGCCTCCCAGCCGGGGGGGAAGGGCGTGAATACCATTAGGGATGAGCCGGCCACTATTGGCCTCGCCAGCCTCACTCCGTAGTCCGGCATGAATACTACGTTCTCGTAGTTGAGGGAGGCTTGTTTCATTCTCCTCATCACCTCCAGGCCGTAGTTATCGTCTGGATGGGCCTTGCCCGCCAAGAGGAACACGGCGTCCCTGGGCTGCTCATCCTCTATCAGGTCCAGTATGAACTCGGGTCTCTTATACTTGGTCACCCTCCTATTCCATGCAATTATAGGCCTGTCCCCCCCGGCGTCCACCTTCTTGTACTTGGACATCAAGCCAAGCAATTCCTGCCTGGCCGCCATCTTGGCGCTCCACAACTCCTCCCCGGACTCCGCGCGGGCTATTCTTGGATCCACCCACCTCGCCGCATCCACTCCGTTCGTTATGTAGCTCACCTTATGCATGTGGTGCGGTATCACCTTGCTCACCACGTCCAGCATCTTCTGGGACACCACCACTCCGCCTCCAGCCATGGATAGCCCCCCCAGCTCCGTCAATATGACCGGGTTAGAAATGAATGAGTAGCCGAACTCCTCCTCGAATAATTCCCGGGGGGGAAACGATGGATGACCCCACGGTCCGGGCGTGTGTATTATCAATCTGAACTTCCTCGGCTCCAGCCTAAGCACGAGGGGGGGAAGCAAAGCGGCGTAGGCCTCCTGTAGGTCCACGACGTCCACGTTATTCACGCCTATCACTCCAGTTATGTACTCGGCCGCCCCCCCCTTGGCTAGGAGGACGTATTTTGCGAATTTATCCTCCAGGCTCCTCTCTATGTACACCCTATCCACGAGGCCGACGGCCCACATGGGGGGACGTGGGGCTTATGAAGACTACCCGCGCCTTCCCTACCTGTACTCCATGAAGTCTATGATGACCCGCCTATGCCTGAGCCTGATGCCGGTGCTCCCAGTCTTGACCAGCTTGTCCAGGAATTCCTTGGGCTGGGGCTGCGGCAGGGGGGGGTTAACTCCCCCCCATCCAGTGAGTAATCCACGTATCCGTTCTTGTAGAGCAGCGTTATTACTATATAATCCACTCCCCCCCTCCTCGCCATTGCGTAGAACTTATCCCCCCCCTCCAAGACCCCCCCAAGGCCCCCCCCGCGTACGTGTTCCCCCCCTCATCCAGCGCTATCTCGGGGGTAACGCTTATTATCGCCATAACCCCCCCAGGGGGGAATGATCTATATTTTAGGCTTTCCGGTGCACCCGCACCACTCTCTCCAAATTAATGGGCGTTTTTTAAACCGATTCGGCCCCCCCCTTCCCGGGAGCCCGCATAAAGCTTTTGAACGCATTTCCTTTCCCCGCTCATGGTACTAGCTTGTCCCCGCGATTGCTATGATACCTGCATATTCGACTCTAACTATCGGCCTCTTAACATGTTTCCAGTGAATGGTTTCACGTGTGCCAGGGGGGGGAGGGCTGATCTGCGGAGAAATGGGGGGGTGAATAGGATAGAGTCCCCAATGATAGAGGGTAGGGAGGTCTCCCTGGAGGAGGCCCTGGATTACGTGTCGCGAATTATAATGGAGGTCAGGAAGAGAGATCCATCTCGCATAATACATGTGGATTATGATGGGAACCAGGGATTGTTGACTTGGTACTACCCGGCCAGGCTGTGGAACGCGCTGGGCGCGTCCCAGACGGATTACTCAATATGCAGCGCGGAGGGCCATGCCGCCATCGCTGCCCACTACGGCACCAGCTTCGGCGCGTTGCCGAGCGAGTTCCCGAGGTATGGCGCGGCGGTCTTCTGGGGGGGAGTGCCGGCCAGCGTGAGCTTCATCCACGGCTGGGCAGCCCTTAGGAAGGCGCATAGGGTGGTCATAGATGTCAGGATGAGCGATGCCGCAAAGAAGGCTGATGAGTCGTTGATTGTTAGGCCGGGCGGCGATGTGTTCCTCGCCATCGGCGTTATTAAGGAGCTCATCAAGTCGGGGGGGGAGGGTTGTGGGCGATGTGGAGGGTTTGGAGGACCTGAGGAGGTTCGTGGATGGCTACGGAGAAGCCGAGTTGAGCGAGTACTCGGGAGTGGGTTGGGACAAGGTGAGGTGGTTGGCTGAGTACTACTCGGAGAGAAGGCCATTAACGCTGATAGCTTCGCCCTGGGTAGGTCCGTCAATGGCGGCGATGCGATAGCGCTCATATCGTTGATTCCCGCCCTCCTCGGAATGGAGAGGGGGGGCTTCTACTACTCCAACTCCATGGGGGGGTGGGGGGGAATAGATTTCAATTACTTGAGGGGGGGAATGCACGCGTCGAGGCCGGGGGGGAGGGTAGTGGGTATGGCTGAGGTTGGGTATGAGGTCGAGAAGGGGGGGAGCTTCGACTTGATGTTCGTGTGGAACGCCAACCCACTTCACTCGCTGCCGGGCGCGGATAGGATACGGGAGGCGGTGGAGGAGGGTAGGCTGAGGCTGGTCGTCCATGATCCTCACTGGAGCGAGACGGCTAAGTTGGCCAACGTTGTTCTCCCGGCTCCCACGTTCCTGGAGAAGGTGGACGTGATCTACAGCTACTGGCATGAGTACTTAATACTCAGTGAGCCCCCGCGAGAAGCCCATTGGGATTCCGGAGACGGCGTTGGTGAGGGAGGTGGGGGGGCGGCGGGTGTTGGGGGGGTCGCATCCATTGATAGAGGAGGATCCAATGCACGCCGTCGACGTGGCAATACGGGGGGGAACCGGGGGGGTCACGCTGGCGGAGTTGATGGAGAGGAAGGTGGTTCCTATAAGGCATAGGCCAAACCCTCGACGGCCAACGGTTCACCCCTTGCCTAAACCATCCCCGCCCCCGCTGGACGCCACCCTTGTCTTCACGTCCCACCCCCTCTACACCAACAGTCAATTCAAGGAGATATACGGAAGGCCGGAGCCCATATTGTACACGCACGACGTGGAGGGCATTGTGGAGGTCGAATCTAAGTTCGGCAAGGTAAAGGTCAAGGCAGTCAAGGACGTTGGAACCCCTTCAGGGGGGGTCGTCTGGATGCACAAGAGCGCATTGATTGACTTGGATGGAAGGCCCATAAACTCGCTGATAGGGCCTGAGAAGGGCAGGTACGGAGGCACTCCATTACTTAATGGAGTCTCGGTCAAGATTCGCCGCGTTGAGTGAGCGATTGGTGGAGATTCGTTGGAGCCCCGGCCGGGATTTGAACGTTCCCTGGGACGCCCCCCATCCGGGATTTCCGCTACGGGCCTCGTATCTACGGGTCTCCGCCATTAAAGGCCTGCAGCCCGTCGCTCTAGCCGGACTGAGCTACCGGGGGGGCTCCCATCTCCCTTGGTGGTAAATGGTTTTATAAATTTACCTAGACCAATCGCCCCCCAAGCCCTAACCGTTGCGATCCCTAGCATTTAATAAATGGTGATGCTCCACTCGCATTAAGTAGATAATTGATGGCCTCAGCCGAGGATGTGGAGCGAATTATTGGCGGCGCTCGTATCATGGGTAAAAATTAAAAACACCAGTCTATGACGACGTGGGGGGGCCCGTGGTCTAGCGGCTAGGACGTTCGCCTCACGCGCGAGAGGTCCCGGGTTCAAATCCCGCGGGCCCACTTCCTAATGCTACACACGCCCGGCTTTACGTGCGTCGAAGCAATTCAATGGAGCGGTTCAGCCTATATCCGGCAATAACGCTCCATTGCTCAAGGAGGTTGAGGATCACTGGGGGGGACTACCCAACCGTGGCTGTGCGTCCCAACTAAAGCGAGGCAGCGCTTTAGGGCGGGGGGGGTCAGGTATTATCTATGTTAATTTCTTGGAGATATTTTTATACCTCTACAATTCGTCTATTCATGATTTTCAGGCCATTATCCCTAGTCCTACTGCTTCTAGTCGCCTTCCTTCCAATATACTTCGCGGCTACTCAACCCGCTCAGCAAACCAGGACACCCATAAAGCACGTAATAATAATACTCAAGGAGAACAGGAGCTTCGACAATCTCTTCGGAACGTATCCCTACGGCCATGGCGACGCCTTAAGGGCAATCCCATAGTTAAGGAACTGTCGATACCGGACGGCGTTCTCTATATGAACGTCGAGGTGCCCAATTACCCAGGCCTAGGTTTCTTGTTCGGCTATACGAAGCTGGCGTACGCGGCCAGCCCGGTTCAGCAGGATCCAGGCGAGGCTGGATTGACTATCACGGCGACTGGATTATGTAGAATGGATGGCTTCGCGGCGTACTCGGGCCCCCAGTCCATGGTCTATATCGACTACGATCAGATTCCCTTCTATTGGGATTACGCTGAGGAGTACGTGTTATGCGATAACTACTTCACCGCGGTTATGACTGAGTCGCTGCCCAACTTCCTGGCCCTATGGAGCGGCACGACAGTGGTCAGCAACGACGTGGGCCCACCCCCATACCTGCCGCTGAACGATACCATCTTTTACCAGCTTTCTCAAAACAACGTGAGTTGGGGGGGTCTTTGGGCTATATAGTTCAGCTCAATCCCCTCCACCGAGCGAGATCGGATGGCTAGACGACGTGCAGGGCTTCGCCGGGAACCCGGCAATGATGAGCCACGTGTACAACATGTCGGTGTTCTACCAAATGCTCAAGAACAACACATTACCGGCCTACGTGTTCATAGACGATTACGGAATCGCCCACGGCGTATCGGATCATCCCCCCCAGACAACATAACCTACTCCGAGATGTGGACCGTCAACGTGATAAACGCGGTGATGCAAAGCCCAGAATGGAACAGCTCGGCCATATTCGTGACCTGGGACGACGAGGGAGGCTTCTATGACCACGTTCCACCGCCCCCCAAATAAACGGCTTGGGCCTGGGGGGGCTCAGGACCGCTTGCCTAGTAATATCTCCATACGCAAAGGAGGATTACATAGATCACCAAGTCCTCAGCCACTACAGCCTGCTGAAGTTCGTGGAGTGGAACTGGAACCTGCCCTACCTAAATGGTTACGTAGCCAATGCAAACCTGCCCCTGGCCGCCTTTAACTTCAACCAGAAGCCAAGGCCCCCCGTGATACTAGGGCCAACCCCGGACATAGCTGGAACGCTGGGGGGGTCAACCGTGGCTACGTGTACTTCGAGAACGGCTCTGCCTACGCATTGACGGCCGTCCAAGCATCCAAGCAATACCCAGTACCGCTTCAAATTCCAATCGATGAGCTTCCATACGCTGCGCCCCAAAATTATTCCGGCGATATGGGCTTTACGGCGAGTTATAACTACGTAACCCCATCATGGGTACTGCCGGTCCAATTCTACCTCCTCTTATCGTCGCTCGCGCTCCTAGTAGCAGTTCTCGCATTTAATGGGCGTGGCCCATCTTCATTAGATCTAAGATCGCCGCTCCTCGTGATCGCCATCGCTTTGGATCTACTTGGTTCGGCTCTGGGGGGGATAATATATCCAGCCGTGCCTCCGGCCCCCCGCTGCCCCCCCCGCTCAACCTACTTACTCCATGCTCACTGGCATTGGCCTATTCGTATTGGCGGTGGAGATCGTTATTCTAGCCCTCCCGCTCATCAAGAGGTTCTCTGAGAAAAAACCTGGAGAGCTTTCCAGATAACCCGGTTTGCGGCCCTGCTTCTAATCATCGCGATCTAGAGCTTGTTATACTTAACGTTTCTCCCCCCCCTGGCCTTCTCCACGGGGTATCTCTCCTCGTTTATGGCCAGTTTTCTAAGAAGTGATTGTGTTAGGTCGAAGCCGTACTTCTGGGCGAGTCTGAGAAGCATGAAGAGGACATCCGCCATCTCCATCGCCACCTCATCCCTGGCCTCCGCGTCCTTCATCAATTCCTCTCCCTCCCTCTCGCTCTTGAACCTGAATATCTCCAACAGCTCGGCCGCCTCGGTTATGGTTCCTATCGCAAGGTCCTTCGGGTTATGGAATTGATCCCAATCCCTGGCTTCACAGAACTCCCTCACCCTTTCCTTGAGGAACTCCAAATTGGTCGTACTATCGCTCATGGATTGATTAAGCCGCTCACGTTTAACTAACTTGTGAATCCAGGTTAAGGTATCACTGACCAGCCTCCTCTCGGTTCCTTGGGCGGATTTTGAAGAAAAATTTATTTTACTGATAAAGCATCGGCTAGACATGGTCTACGACGTGCCTTTCGTGCCCACTCCAGAGGTGGTGGTGAAGAGAATGCTTCAATTAGCCAACGTTAAGCCGGGGGGGGAGGTCTTGTACGACTTGGGATGCGGCGACGGCAGGATAATAATAACCGCGGCGAGGGACTTCGGGGCGCGTGCCTTCGGCGTGGAGATAAGGAAGGACCTATATGAGCAGTGCGTGCGCAGGATAAAGGAGTTGGGGGGGCTGGAGGATAGGATAACCGTGATAAACGGCAACTTCTTCGAGGTGCCTGTGTCGGACGCGGACGTGGTCACAATGTATTTATTGACGAGTGTTAATGAGCGGTTAAGGCCCAAGCTGGAGAAGGAGTTGAGGCCAGCCACGCGTGTGGTCAGCCATGATTTCGAGATGATAGGGTGGAAGCCTGTTATAGCCGAGGACCTATACGAGGAATGGAGGAGCCACAAGATTTACCTCTATAAAATGCCCGGCGCAGAGATACCGATACCGTCTCGGCCTTTGACTGACGTGGATGAGAAGTACAGGGACGTGGCCATGTTGATAGATGGGAATAACTCTATTGAGAGGATAGCATCCAAGCTCAACACGACTGTCAGGAACGTTAGAAACGTGGTTCAAGAGCTGCAGAAGCTGGGCTATGTTAGCGAGGTAAAAGTGGTCAAGTAACCATTCATATGGGCGCCCGGCCTCGCAGGTCCAATCCTTGGATCCCGCACCTTAGAGGCGAGAACTAAGGAAATGGCGTGCCCATCCTTGGGCTTCTCAAGGAGAAATAAAGTTATTAAATGAATATAGGCCCCCTCATTCGATGAACGTTGATCACCCTGTATTGGATGTGGAGCCTAACATACATACCATCGATGAGTTAATAGATGCGTTCGGGAGGAGCGGGGGGGGCTTCATGGCGGGTCACCTATACGATGGAGTCAAGATAATGGAACAAATGCTGGCGGACCCCGATACGACTGTCTTCCTCTCCTTCACCGCCGACTTAGTTGCCACCGGCCTCAGGGGGGGCCTGCTGGCCAAGTTCGTGGAGCGGGGGGGCTTCGCCGACGTGGTGATCACCACTGCGGGCACGCTTGATCATGACTTGGCCAAATCCATGGGGGGGGCGTGTACTTCAGGGGGGGCACCTTCGATGCAGATGATAGCTACCTGCTCAGGGAGGGCATAAACAGGATCGGCAACGTATTCGTGAGGAAGGAGCATTACGGTCCATTGATAGAGAAGGCGGTCCACGGGGGGGCGTTAGCGGACGTGGAGGGCGTGGTGGGGGGGGTCAGGGAGCTGATTTGGAGGATAGGAGGGGGGGGTAAGCGATGATTCATCAATAGTCAAGGCAGCCTCCCGCTCCTGCGTCCCCATATACGTGCCGGGATTCGTGGATGGCGCCTTCGGCACGGCATTGCTTACCCTGAACGATATGAGGAGGGCCAGGGGGGGCAAGTCGGGGGGGGTATTGGTGGACGTCATCAAGGATGAGAGGGAGATAATGGATATAGTGTATTCAAGCAAGAAGCTTGGAGCTATAATAGTGGGAGGGGGGATCAGCAAGCACCACGTGATTTGGTGGAGCCAGTTCAAGGATGGGCTGGACTACGTGGTCTACGTCACCACGGCCACGGAGTGGGATGGATCGCTGAGTGGCGCTAGGCCCAAGGAGGCCATCTCCTGGGGGGGTAAGGTGAAGCCCACGGCCGCTTCGTCATTCGTGTTCTCCGACGCAACGGTGGCATTGCCCATAATGTTCTCATATGTTGCAAATAAGCTGGGGGGGTTCAGGCGCAGAAATTTGGGGGGGATATATCCATGGAGTTGCTCCCAGTGATCTCTGCAGCGGCGGCGGAGGCGGTTGCGCTTTACTTGATCGCCAGGTGCAGGTGCGTCCTTGCGCCCGATATACATAAGGCGGGCCAGCCGCGCATTCCAAAGATAGGGGGGGTCTCGGCTTGATAGTCGCAATTCCATTTCTATGGCTTCTCTGGAACCCTGTCAGCAGCGTTGCCGTGGCGTTCTTCTCCGTGCCCCCCCTAGTGATGGGCGTGGTGGGCCTCCTCGACGATGTATACTCCATCAATGAGTACGTTAGGGTTGCGGTATCGCTGGGGTACCCGGTGGCACTGTACGCGGTCGGCTTAATGCCCAAGATGATTTATGTGCCGTTGATAGGGAGGTTCAGCGACGCATTGCTGGTGGGAGCCATAACCGTGGCTCCTACCTCATATTCTCGAACGCGGTCAACATGTTGGACGTGGTTAATGGAGTGGTTCCGTTCTCCATGTCGTTGATACCGCTCTCGTCGCTCGTGTACGGCGTGGTCGCCGGCAATGAAACCGCCGTGTACCTATCCATCGCCTCGCTGGTGGTCTCGCTTGTTCTCTTCGTATTTAATGCCTATCCGGCCAAGCTATTCAATGGCAACGGTGGGACCACGTGCTTGGAGCGATCTTGAGCGGGCTATTCCTATACACGGGGGGGGCATCCACGTTCGTGCTGATGGCCGCATTGCCGTACATAATAAACGGCATACTGATAATCTTCTCCTCCCGCGGCATAAAGGGCAGGGATAAGTTGAGCAGGCCAACAAAGGTAATCAATGGACTGGTTTATCCCAACGAGAACAGCAGGGGGGGCGTGTTGACGTTAGTTAAGTCCATAGTAATGGATGGGCCAAGGGATGAGTGGGGGGGAATAATAAAGGCCATATACGCGTTGTTCCTAGCCTCCTTCGTGTTATCCCTGTTGACAATTTACCTATGGCGATTAATATGAGGACCTCGCTATCGTTGCTGGCGTTCTCCTGGGCAACACTGGTGGCGGTTCTCCTCCTTCTGAGGTTCATGAACGAGGAGCTGGGCGGCTATATTCCATTACTAGTGGCTGGGCTAGTGCTAATATTTTTGTGGGCTGCCGGCGTCTACAGGCTGGCTAAGTCGTTGGAGGAAAGAATGATGCGAAAAGTTCCGCGCTGATTGGTGAGGATAACCGCCGACGCTGACGTGGGGGGGGAGATTCCATGACCTCCAATGATGCTCCTCACTTCGGGGTAGCTATGCTGTCCCAGCTTATGCGCGGCGTCAACATGGTCATGTTGCATGATGTAAAGGCAGTTCAATAGTTCGCGTCTCTCGTAGATGTGGGGGGAAATAAATATAATTATTTATTATTTAGAAAGGATGAAAATTTATAAAGATGCCTTATCGTATTGAGCCATGGCTCTGATAGAGCTTAGGTGGCATGGCAGGGGGGGCGGCCAGGGGGGGCGGTGACCGCCTCGCAGGCATTGGCAACGGCCGCCATAATAGAGGGCAGATATGCTCAGTCCTACCCGGAGTACGGCGCGGAGAGGCGCGGAGCGCCTGTTAGGCTTACACCAAGATAAGCACGGACCCCCCCATAATGGATAGGGAACCCGTGATAAATCCCGACATAATAGTGATATTGGATAAATCCCTTCTGGTGATGCCGGATGTATTGAGCGGGTTGAAGCCGAATGGTTATGTGGTGGTGAACTCCAGGACCCCCCCCGTCGCGGTGAACGGCGCGCGGGTCGTTTACTTGGATGCCACCGGCCTCGCCACCAAGTTGCTGGGAAAGCCCATAGTTAATACAGCCATGTTGGGGGGGGCAGTGGCGAGGGTAATGGGAGATTTCATGAGCATAGACAGCATAACCGCCGCTCTTGCGCAATACTTTGGAGGCAAGATCCTCTCCATAAATAGGGAACTGGTTTTAAAGGCCTATGAGGCGACCACACTATGAGCTCGCTGTCATCATGGAAGGAGCTAGTCATTGGTGGGACGATAACTGAGCCGGGCAGCACCGTTAATGTTCGCACTGGTACTTGGAGGACGAAGAAGCCGGTCATAAATCAAGATGCTTGCACCAGGTGCAGGATATGCTGGGAGTACTGCCCGGAGGGGGGGTAATACAGGAGCTGGATAAGCCTTTCGTGTCGAAGAAGGGCATTAAGTATGCGGTTACCTACGAGGTAAACTACGACTACTGCAAGGGATGCGGCATATGCGCAAATGAGTGCCCGGTGAAGGCCATAGACATGGTGAGCGAGTATGAGTAGTACATCAATTGTAGAGAAGGCCGTGAAAAAACAGACAGGGCCGACGCGTGTCGCATTGACGGGCAATTACGCCGCCGCCTATGCTGCCAAGATGGCCGACATAGATTTGGTCGCGATATACCCGATAACTCCTCAGACCACCATAGCGGAGAAGCTGAGCGAGTTCGTGGCGGATGGAGAGTTGGCCGCGGAGTTAATACACGTGGAGAGCGAGCACTCAGCCCTCAGCGCAACCATAGGCGGCGCGGCCGTGGGGGGCCAGGGCATTCACCGCAACGTCGTCACAGGGATTGGAGTTAATGCACGAGATACTTCATATAGCGGCTGGCCTTAGGTTGCCCATCGTGATGGCGGTTCCATCCAGGGCGCTGTCGGCGCCCATAAGCATCCATAACGATAATTCCGACATAATGAACGCGAGGGAAACTGGTTGGATAATGTTGAACGCCTCAGATGCACAAGAGGTGTTCGACATGGTGATCCAAGCATTCAAGATAGCGGAGGATCCGAGAGTGCTTCTGCCGGTAATGGTGACATATGATGGATTCGTGGTGAGCCACACCGTGGAGGGAGTGGAGCTGCCCGACGCAGAGGCGGTTAGGTCGTTCATACCAAAAGGCAAGTGGCATACCTTGGATCCATCGCGTCCATCATCCATGGGCCCCCCCATAGCTGGGCCGGATTGGTATTACGAGATAAAATTCGGCCAGTACAACGCGATGCGTGACTCAATAAAGGTGATAGCGGAGGTCATGGATGGCTTTGGCAAGAAGTTTGGAAGAAGCTACTCGCCCGTGGTGGGCTATATGATGGGAGATGCCGACTTCGCCGTAGTGACCTACGGGGTAACTTGGGGGGGTTTCGTCAAGGCCGCCGTCGATAGGGCAAGAAGCATGGGAATTAAGGCCGGCGCGATAAAGCTGAACGTGATAAGGCCGTTCCCCTCCGATGCCGTTTTCTCGTACCTAAGGGGATTGAAGTCCTTCGCCGTGGTGGACAGGGCAATATACTACGGCGCCCCCCCGTCTCCGGGCCCCCCCATATATACCGATGTAGCCTCCGCGCTCTTCATGCGCGGCTACGCCGTGCCCGCGCTCAACGTGATACATGGGATAGGGCAGAGGACCATGTACATAAACGACTTCGTCGAGGTGTTCAAGGAATTGACCAAGCTTGACGAAAGCAAGGTGGTCTTCATGGGGGGGGTGAGGGAGTGATGCAGGAAGGCAGGCAGATAAGGACCATTAAGGACCTCCCCCGCGAGGAGAGGTTTGCCCCCGGCCACGCTATGTGCGCTGGATGCGGTGCGGCGATAGCGATGAGGTGGCTCAACAAATACATAGGGGGGGATAACGCCATAATAGCGAACGCGACGGGATGCGTGGAGGTAACCACCACCACTTACCCCCCCTACACTGCCTGGAGGAATCCCTGGATACACGTGGCATTCGAGAATGCCGCTGCCGTAGCCAGCGGCTTGAGGAAGGGAATAGACGTGTTAAAGAGGAAGGGAGCTTGGAAGAACGGGGGGGACACCAGGATAGTGGTGGTTGGAGGCGATGGAGGCACCGTGGATATAGGCCTACAAAGCCTGAGCGGAATGCTGGAGCGCGGCGATAAGGTGATGTACTTCCTCTATGATAATGAGGCCTACATGAATACGGGAATACAGAGGAGCGGCGCCACGCCTATGTATGCGTGGACGACGACGACGCCCGTGGGGGGGCATGTCCTTCACGGGAAGCCCCAGATGAAGAAGGACATATTTGATATAGTGCTCGCCCACGGCATTAAGTACGCTGCCACGGCAACCATATCAGACGTAATAGATATGTCCAATAAGATACGGAAGGCCATGGATTACAGCGAGGAGGGGGGGCCTACATTCATTCATGTATTGTCCCCCCCATGCCCGCCTGGGTGGAAGTACGACGAGAGCAAAACTGTGGAGGTAGCCAAGAAAGCCATTGAAACGGCGTATTGGATAAACTTGGAGTACGATCATGGGGTTTGGAGCGTGACCACCAAGGTGCCTGTTAGGAAGCCCGTCTCCGAGTTCCTTCGCATGCAGGCAGGTTCTCCCACTTAACGCAGGGCGAGGTGGAGGAGATACAGAAGTGGGTGGATGCCAGGGTTGCCTCCGTCAATAAGCTGGTGGGCAAGGAAGTGATAGGCCCCCCCGTCAAGGAGAGGTAAGCCGCCTCTCCATTGACTCAACATTTTTAATAGTAACTTTTAAAAATGCTCGAACATCTTCATCAACGTAATGTACAATGTCTTCATCGAGGAGCAGTCAGCGGAGTCCACCAGGTATAAGTTGACCAGCGAGATAGATGGCAAGATGATCGAGCTAAGCGTGGTTGAGTCTATTCCCGGCATCAGGCTCAGGCTTGCATCGCTGAGACCCATAAATGAGAACGAGTTCGCAATACTCGCGCCGGCCATGGGCAGGATCGGATTCTATGCAGACTATGTTAAGGAGTCCGGCATAATGATGTTGCAGCCATCGCTTGAGTTGAGGGGGGGGATGGTTATGAAGGATTTAGACGATGTGATGCCCCCTCCTGGAGACCATTAGGGAATTGGTCAGTGAGGTCAACTACATGATAAACAATCCGAAGTCTCTGCTGGAGTTGAAGGGCGAGTTGCTGGGCAATGGTTGGTTGGTGGGCGATGACTCGTCCCTCCACAAGCTTTACCAGGCATTGGATGGCGTTATAGACGTGGATATACGCATAAAACCCGACATGTATAGCTCTAGCATTGCCGACGTGGTTCTAAGCGCTATGTCCAGGCGCGGCTCTCTGGAGTGCTTGGCCGGCTCATTTGCGGTTCATGGGTTCACTAAGGCAGAGGACTTCGGGCACTTCATTAGGCTCGAGGGTAGGCTCCATACTCTGGGCGTTTTGCCCATAATAGCATCCAAAGTCGATGAGTGGATGAACCAGGCGATCTCAGCATGCCATCAACAGGAATAATGTTGACGCTGGCCTTGGCCCAGCTAGTGGTAACCATAAGCCTGGCCTACTTTCTCTACGATGCCAATAGGAAGTACATCGCCATGTCAACCCCCCCCGCCTCCGAGATTAGGCTTCCCTCCTTCACAGATGATGAGTTGATGGTGATGAAATACTTATTGGAAAAAGATGGACAAGCGCTGCAAGCCAGCATCGGAAAGGACCTCAACATACCTAAGGCCTCGCTTTCTAGAATGGTAAAGCGGCTGGCCGAGAATGGATTGCTGGCCGTGGAGAAGAGGGGGGGTAGGTACAACTACGTATTAATAACGAATAGGGAATACGTGGAGAAGATAATTAGGTCAAGCAATAACGAGAAGGTCAAGCAATAGATCCGTCAATTCATCCACGTTCCGTGAATCCATCACTCCATAAGGGCCTAAATGCCTTACCTTCTCCATGGATATGGCCATGGCTCTTGCAAAGCTCCACTCAATGTCCTCCCCCCCCTGCTTAAATACCACGCCAAAGCACACCCGGTCACATCCCCCGCGCCGGTGGGATCCACAACGCTTATGGATGGAGTGCGGCTAAAGCCGTATCGGCGACCATTATGAATTAAGTACCCAGCTTGCTTCCCATGGTTACCAGTACATACTTGTTGTTCCTGGATAGCTTGACTAGATCTAGGTCATCTACATCATCTATGCTGAGCTTTAATAAATCGCCGTTAATCAGCAGGGAGTCCAGGGTCATGTGATCCAGCGAAACGCTTACATTGCCGTTTGAGTCGAATTTCCTGGAGAATCCCTGCGCGTCTATAGCCATGAAATCCGAGCTGCCCCTAATTAGCTTCAATAAATCCAGTGATACCTCGCCCGCTATTGGATTGACTACGGCGGTTCCCCCCCGAATTCCGTTTACGTCATCTGCCTCGAGATCTCGGCACTTGCTGGCCAATCGCAGCTCCCTGCCCCCCCCATCCCGCCTATATTTGAGCTCGTATGATGTTGTCCTGCATGTTGGCTCCACCCGTATTCCATCTATCGACAATCCCCCTCTCCTTGTAGTGCCCCAATCCATCGAAATCAGGCCCCACCACGGAAATTGGCGTGATGTGTACATCAAGCTGGCTCAAGTAGAAGCCACAATACGTAGGAGCGCCGCCAGCGCTCATAATTATGTTTCCGTTGGGGGGGTCCACTATCTTGTCGATGCTGATGTGGCCTATCACGTGCATTGTATACGTCCCCCCTATATTAACGCTTATAAATATTGCAATTACCATGTTTCTAAGCAGCAATATGTGGATAAAAACATTAAGGGCGTGGGGGGCCTCCTGGCAAAGCATTAAACTGCCCCCCCGGCGATTATTGATTGGATGGGAACGCTGTACGTGATTGGAATCGGGCTGCAGCCCGGGCATTTGAGCATTGAATCCATGAATTTAATCAAGAGTTCGGACGAGGCGTTCGCGGAGTTTTACACATCTAAGTCAATCCCCCCCAACCTCATTAACGAGTTGGAGCGACTAACGGGGGGGTTAGACCTACAATTCTAGGGAGAAGGGATATCGAAGATGAGGGAGGGAGGATTTTGATGAAGGCGTTGGACGAGGGAAAATCCGTGGTTTTTCTCACGATAGGCGATCCCTTAATGGCAACTACGCACGGCGCAGTGGCGGTGGAGGCGGCCAGGAGGGGGGGACATACCGTGAAGATAATTAACTCCGTCAGCATAGTTTGTGCGGCGTTCAGTCAAGTCGGTCTATCTCCCTATAAGATGGGGGGGCCCATTGCGACCATAACTTATGAGCGGCTGGGCTATAGAAGCAAGAGACACGTGGATGTCTTGCTCGACAACTTATCCCGCGGCCTCCACACTCTCCTGTTACTGGATATCGGCGATGATGGAAGCTTCATGGATGCGCGGCATGCCGCTGGATTGGCATCCAACGATATGGCTGAGAGAGGATTCAATCCAGGCGAGTTATTGGTGATATACCTCGCCAGAATAGGGTGGAGCAATCAAACCATAATGGTCTCCGCCATGAATGAACCACCTAATGGGCTTGGGGGGGAGCCTCCTCACGCCCTCTTAGTGCCAGGGGAGCTTAACGCTGTTGAGGAGGAGTTTCTGCTCAACGTAGTAAGGACCGATCCAAGCCTGCTGAAGAAACACAAGGAATTTATAAGGAAATTACTCCGAAAAGCGGAGGTGCCCGGTTGAAGGCTTAAGCACAGCCCCCCCGCTGGACTTCTTTTTCTGGGTTTGTTGAGCTTTTTTCTCGGCCATACCTTTCCGTCGCATTGCATTTATTATTAAGGTTATCGAGCCGGTTCGATTTTAATGAACACCGAATTGTGGAGGGCAGGCTAATGTTATGTCTTGTTGTTGCTCATAGTTGGGTCAAACGAATATCCCGGAAGCTTTAAATAAAAACTGGAAATGTATTCCCATGAGATCTATAAGGTACGACGATGCATTAAGTCAAATAGATCTGGAACCTGGGGGGGGTACCGTGATTTAGTGTCCGTGTATTTGGCTGAGTCGAAGGGGAAGGCCGTCTTGATAGAGTCGGGCCCCCCCGCCATTACTGCTGACGAATTGGCAGGCTTGGTGAGAAACGCGTCTATTACCCACGTGATTGTGACCCATGTTCATATAGATCACGGCGGAGGCGCGGGGGGGGATTGATCAGGAGGTTTCCAGCGACAATTTATGCGCATCCAAGGGCCACCAAGGTGATTCAAAACCCGGACTTGATATGGGAACCCGCCAGGATGGCCATGGGTTGGTTAGGCGAGCTATACGGCAAGCCATTCGATGCGCCGCGCGACAGAGTACGCGAGACCAGCGACGGGGGGGAGGTAATAACGGTGGGCGACCTATCATTCAAGGTGATCCACACTCCCGGTCATGCTAGCCATCACCAATCCATTCTCATGGAGCCGGGCAGGGTATTGTTCTTGGGGGATGCGGCTGGAATTTACTTAGCGGACGTGGATTACGTGATACCCACCACTATGAGTCCCATCAGGCTGGATCTCTATGTTGATAGTATTAAGAAATTGATAAGGGAAAACCCGTCGAAGTTGGCGTATACTCACTTCGGCATAGTTGGCAATGCGGTTGAGAGGCTGGAGGATCACCTGACCCAGGTCGAGTCATGGATTAAGGCATTGAGCGAGTCCTTGGCTGAGAAGAGCGACGCGGAGGAGATACTCATCGAGAGGGATTATAGGTTAAGGCAGGTTATCGATAAGATAAGGGAGAGGAAAGCCCATTACCACTTATTCAAAATGGCGGTTGAGGGAATGGTATCCGCGATATCCCAGTCCAGCGAGAATTTGCCAAAATGATGTTTGCTTCTTCCAGTTAAGCGGGATGGTTTTTTGCATTGTTGGTGTTGATAGAGGATTCTAGTGTTGGAGAGAGGGGGGGGAGGGTTTTTGCGTGTTTTTCCGTGAATGGTGGCCTGTGATAATTAAAAATCGGTAAAGGAACGATAGTCCTCGCCCTTCAAGGCGGGAGGAGGTAGGCATTGAATTAAGGCATTGCGACGCGGTTGGAGCCAGGTATGAGGGGGATGTGTTTTCGAGTTGATCGGTTGCCCGGTTGAAGGTTCGATCGCTCAGCTTTATCATAGTTAAAATTGATAAAGGCGCTCCGTTACAGCTTAAACTACATGGATATCAATTCGTGCTTGACGGTACTGATACCTGCTAAAATGGAGGCAGGGATAGGTAAGGTAATAGAGGAGCTGCACGAGCATGGATTGAATAACATCATCACCGTTGTAGATGACTATGATGATCCAACGGCAGCCGCTGCGGCATCTCTTGGTTCACAAGTTGTTAAGAGTGGTGGGATGGGCAAGGCAAACGCGGTTTATGCAGGGCTCAGATACGTGAGGACCCCCCCTTCGTCTTGGTTATGGATGGCGATTATACATACGATCCCAGCAGCGTGCGGGAAATGCTTAGAATGGCTATCCAGAACGACTTGGACGAGGTGTTGGGGGCTAGACTTATGGGGGAAGGAAAACATACCCCCCCTCTTCATAGGTTCGGCAACGCTGTGTTGACGGGTATTTTCAATCTATTATTTGGAACGAGCTTAAGCGATGTGTTGACCGGGATGTATTTGCTGAGGAGTGATGCGGCTAGGTCGATAATACCGGGATCCAAGGGATTCAGCGTGGAGGTCGATATAGCCTCTCAAATAGCCTCCACCGGAAAGATAGGCGAGCTGCCGATTAAGTACAGGAAGCGAATAGGCGATCCAAAGCTTAGGTGGAGTCATGGGTTAAATATAGGAGTGGACATCATAAGGCTAATGATAAGATACAATCCCATTTTCATTTTCTCGCTGGCCGTTGCCCTCCTCCTAGTTCCTGGCCTTCTATTAACTCTATATACGGGAGTTCAGCTTCTCTTTCGCCACGTGAATCACTTCATTTGGGGAATAATAGCGGTTGAACTGACCAGCACGGGAATGATAGGGCTCATGATGGCCCTCCTTGCGCTTATGATAAAGCGGTTGGAGTTCAGGTTGGTGAATGCGAATAAGGCAGGCAAGAACCCATGCGAGGGACTCGAGCTATAATTCGACCATCCTCCCTGAATTTTCCTAGATCTGCAATATGTCCCTCCTCCGGCCTGGCAATGGTGTTTGCGAAAATATTTAATAAAGAAGGGAGGGTTATGATTGCGTGTCCAATATACGTCGTCTAATACTTGATGTAGATGTGCCCAGCTCCGCCCACCTGATGGATTTAGCCCAAACCTTGACCGAGGTGGCGGGCGTTAAAGCGGTTAATATAACCGTTACCGATACGGACGTCGACGTGCTTGGTCTCTTGATAGTGGTGGACGGCGTGGGCATAGATTACAAGGCATTGGAGGAGTCCATAACCAGCATGGGCGGCGCTATCAGGAGCATAGACCAGGTAATAGCGGGGGAGTACGTCTTGGACCTTGATGCTAAAAAATTAAAGGATGTAGGAGACTAAGTTATGAATGTCGCTGGGCCTCGGCGCCGGCATCGGTAGATATTTGGTGATGGGATTCCTCGACAGCACCGTTACAGCGATAGCCTTATCTCCATTCCTTCCATTGCGGAGTGGAGAGGCGGGCGTGGGTTCGGCATTAATAATAATGTTCATCAACCTAGTAACGGCATTCATGGCTGAGTACACTGAGGAGAGGAGGGATTTGGGCAAGATGGAGAGATCGCTGTTCATGAGGCAAGGAAGCATGTTGAAGACAAAGCTTTACAGGGAAAGGATAATCGAGGTAATCCATAGAAGCGCAGTGTTCGGCGCCGTGTCGTTTGGGGGGGCGGCCATGGTTACGGAGTTAACGGCGGATTTGGTGAAAGTTATGGGAATTCCCGTGATTCCCATTGCATTGCTTGGGATATTTGGTTCGCTCATGAGCAGGTACTTTGGCGGCAATGAATTCGTGTGGTTTGCGTTTTACCTATCAATAGGGATCGCGGCAGCTGGGTTGGGCTTATTAATTAGGTTCTTCCTCCCATGACTAGCGTCGAGGGATGGGCTCCCCCCCCGCCGCCTCCCCCCCAACTGCATTATCAGGGCGGGAATTGCATGAATAGACCCAGCACGGCGGCCAGTATGAACATGGTGAGGATTGGGCTGGTCATCTTGAACATGGTCCAAAAAGCGTCGTCGGTTGGGTTCAGCAAGGATTTGGCGGATATGTATATGGACATGGCAACGAATGGAAGTAGTATTATGTACCCGGGAATTGAGTTTACGTAAATGACGTAGAGGAACAGCATATATATAGTAGATAATATGTTGAGCCCCCCCGATATGGTGCTTATGGCGGTGCTCCTCCTCACCAGCACTGGAAGCATTGGGATCCCTGCCTTCCTGTAATCGTCGGAGTACCTCATCACCAGGGACCATATATGGGCCGGTATCCATAGATAAACGGCAAATGATAGGAGCATTGCCTCCAGGTTTATGGGCGCTGCGGCAGCCCAACCGCTCAGCAAAGCAGCATTGCCGGCGAATCCCCCCCCTATCAATATGTTCAACCAAGTCCTTCTCTTGAGAATGAGCGTATATATTATTGAATAGAACACCCACCCCCCCGCTAGCATAAATATGAAAGGCATGAGGCCTAGCCATATGTAGCCCAAAACAAGCCCGGCAGCCGTTAATACGATCATCTCAACCCAAGCCGCTTTCACCGATATTGAACCGGCGGGAAGAGGCCTCTTGGCAGTTCTCGTCATCAATGCATCGACATCCTTCTCGAACAACATGTTTGCGGCAGCGGATCCACCGGTGGATAGCAATCCAGCAATCGCTATCTCAACTAGCCTTAACGCATTGATCTTGGGGGGATAGCGGCTATTAGATATCCACCAATGGCGGATAGGACCAACAGCCAAATCACGCGAGGCTTCATTAATTCTATGGCATCGCCCAGCTTCATCGACTCCATGGATGAAGCGGGTCGCTTATAATTTTTTCTACCATGCTATCGGCGGTGAATTCTACAAAGCATTGCATCAAGCCGTTGATTTGGCCCGGGCCCGCTCCATGCTCCATTGATGTTTGCTTCTTCCAGTTAAGCGGGATGGTTTTTTGCATTGCGGGTGTTGATCGAGGATTCTAGTGGGATGGGAGATTACGTGTTTTTTCGTGGAGAGGGCGTGGGTCATCGTCATCATGGTCAAGAAGATCTTATTGCTCCGGTTGCTGGAATTAAGGATTGAGTCTTGAGTCTCTTAATCAAATCGCGGGAGATCAATGCATTGAATATCTCCACGTATGCGTCGCTTGGCTCCACGGATCTGATCACTATATCGTAAGCCTTGGAGAGGTTCTTGACGTTTTTAACGCATGCCTCCCTGAACGGGCATGTCTTGCAGAGACCGGTGGATCCCTTGAATATCAATATTCCATATTGAGGATCCATGAAGGCACCTCTATCATTTCTCAGGCGGAGCTTTATCTCTCCATCGGAGTAATCCGCGTTGAAAGCCACGAATAGTGCCGCGGCGGGCTCGTAGCATTTACCCCCCGTATGGATCAGCCAGTTGGCCTTAATCAATGCCTTCAAGTGCCTAGCCAGTTGGCCCCCCCTCGGTATTCCGCTTGACTTCAATAGATCGGTGAAGCTGCATTCCCCCCCCTTAGCCGCCGCCTCCATTATCTTGAGATTAAGCGACTGGAACACAATGTCGAAGCTGTCCACGGGCATCAGGATGTAGCTCTTCAATTCCCCCCCCTTAAGGTTACCCATTGATACAAAAACGTTACCTGCATTGACTTCCTGCATGTTTACTGCGCCGGGGGGCAAGCGGAAATTCTTTACGCGGCTAACAGCGCGTCGTGTTGCCGGAGATGCTTGATCTGTCCTAGATGGAGATAGCGGAGCATGCTGGATCGAGTTGCTGCATTAAGGCATTGCTCAACGCCGATTCGCTAAGCAATGGGGAATTACTAGGAGGTTAGTTGAACATGCGTATCGCTTGCGTTGGGCTTCACCTGATATATGTAAATTGGGTAGGCAGTTCCCCCCCCGCGTCTGGGAGCAACGTGACTCCGGTCCCGAATTGAGTCACCTTGGTGGCATTGATTACTTGATCTGTGACCAGGTAAACGGTTCCATTCAAGGCCTCCGCGGTTTGTTGCGGGTCGTATGAAACCACTATGTTGTGGCCAAACCTATCGGCCAGGTGCATGAAGGTATAGGTGCAGTAATCAGTGACGTAAGTGCCATTATGGGTATCCGCGTATAGCCCGGCCTCGTACGCGTACCGCTCCGTGGGAACCACGGTGCAGGCCCTAGCATATGTTCCCTGCACTAGCAGCGTCGAGTCGCCGGGAAACAGGGATGGAACTATTGGCGCCCATGTCCACGCGATGTCCAGCAACATGAAGGCTACTGCGAATGCCGCCGCTAAAAACTTGGGCTTTGTGGATAGCGGGACTAGGGCTACCGGCAACATCAAGCTCCACCTCCACCACTGAACGAAGCTATAGGCCGGGGGGGCCAGGGCGGCCGGCAGCGTTATTATGAGGAGCCAGAGAAGAACGGCGGCGATGCTGAACGGCGGCCTCCTCCTGTAGTGAGAGGCGAGCAGTATGAGAGGCCACATGGCCACCAGCAGCGGTCCAAGATACTGGCTCAACGCTTGGGTGAAAATTACGGAGCGACTCTCGGTCAGTGGACTGGACACGCTAACGCTCACGCCCGTTGTCGTGTGCATTAACGCGACGTGGAGCGGGGCAAAGTTAGTGTAAACTATATCTCCCATAACGCCCACCAGGCCCAGCATAAGCCATCGCGGGTTCCTGTCCTTAACGGCGAAGTATGACAAGAACAAAAGGGCAGTGAGGGTGGCGGAGGTTTGGTGAGCCAGCGTCGACAATATGGCCAATATAGCAACATGCCCCCCCACTTTCTCTCTCCCTTTATATGCCTCTCGAATTCAGCGATGGTTAATAGAAGGAATATTATTCCCAGCATGTTCCTGCTGAGCTCCCATGAAATCGAGTATGTGGTGGGGGGGTAGAACGTGAATAGCGTGGCTCCTATGAATGCCTCCCCCCCCTCTCCATGCCCAGCCTCTTCAAGGCGTAATCCATTGCCACGCCCATAAATCCAAGCAATGCTGGGTTAACGAATTTGAAGATGATCCATGGGCTCACAGCAAACGATAATGGATACAAAAACATATAGAGAAGCGGTGGAAGAATAGAGGGGGGCCGCCGTACCACCACGTATAGGTAAAGAAGGTGGGTTTCAAGGCATAGTCCATCAATGTGGCTGCGTATTCAGGAGTATCATAGCCCACAAACCATGGCCAAGTAACGATCTCTGGTATCAATCGTACCAGGAATGCCGCCGTGAATATCACTAGATAATCATGGGCAATGGCGAACTCGGCAATGCTCTTGAGTCCACCCATTAATTCATCCTTTATTGATGGATGTCCCTTGCTGCCCGACAATGATAAGGAGTACTCCGCCATTTCCATGCCGGCCAGCATGATGATAGCATACGCATCGGCCGGTTGCCTAAGATAGCCCCCCCAACTGTTGGTTCCTATCAATGGAAATACGCCCCCCCGTCAACACTACATAATTAAATATCAATAACCCCCCCCTACCCGCCCACGCCAATAATACGCCCAACAGAGACATTAGTGAGGAGCTGCTCCATTTTCTGTCAATCTCAAGCGCGAAATGAGCCGTAATCCATATTAAAACCAGCCAAAGCAATACATCCACGAAGCCCGTGGGGGGCGGGCTAGTTGATAGGCAATTAATATGGGGGGGGACACAATCATTGATATGAAGGCCAGGATCCTCTTCATTACATACGAGGCGATTTCCATTTTAAAAATTTGTCGATGCTCCATTCGCTCCCTTGCATCGGTTCCCGTGACGATCGGCTTCAGTATTTAAAGCTCGGAAGCAATTCGCATTCCGTGCTTTCCGGTAAGGTGGTGCTGGTCACGGGCGCGTCGAGGGGGGGGATAGGGAGAGCCATAGCAGTTGAATGCGCGAGGCGAGGCGCCTCGCTGGTGGCGGTGAATTACTTGAGCGACGAGGAGGGCGCTGAGGAGACGGGCAAGTTAGTGAGGCGGAGCGGGTCGAGGGCATTGCTGGTTCGCGGCGATGTGTCCATTGAGAGCGATGTAATTGATATTTATAGAGAGGTAATCAATGAGGCTGGCAGGCTAGATGGCGTTGTCAACAACGCCGGCCACGGGGACTCATCCATTTGGAATAAGGACTTAGGCTCCCTAACGCCTAGCGACTGGATCGATGTGATGCGGGTGGATGTGATAGGCACGTTTCTATCAATCAAGGAGAGCCTGAAGTATATGCGAAGCGGCGCAATAGTTAACGTGGCTCCATAGCCGCATTCCAGGGAGCCGAGGGAATGGGGATACCTTATGCGAGCGCTAAGGCGGCTGTAATAGCGTTAACCAAGACGGTGGCGCGCTTGTTCCCATCGATAAGGGTGAACGCCGTTGCCTTGGGGGGGAACATAGCCACTCAATGGGTGAACTGGATAAGCCCGATACCTTAGCAGCAATAAGGGAATCGATACCCGTTAAGAGGCTCGGCGAGCCCGAGGAGGCTGCTAAGGTAGTTGCATTTCTGCTCAGCGATGATGCAAGCTTCATCACGGGTCACGTGATTCCAGTCGATGGCGGTCAATGCAGTTGCTAGCACTTGCTGAGGAAATCCATCACTGCGGCAATGAATTCCTTCGGCTTATCTAGATAGGCTGGGTGGCTTGCTCCCGGTATGGTAATCACGTTGAACTTCCTCGACAGCAATTCCCTATTCCTCGGATGGGATACGCTATCCCTCTCCCCCCCCATATGCCGAGGACCGGCACGCCTATCCTATCCAAGTTAACCCTATCCACGTTGACGGGCCCCCCACCACTATGCCGCATCTAGCATCGTACCCCATTTCCAGGTACCGCAGAACCGTGGCGCCGCCTATTGATGCACCCAGCAATGCCGGCCTCGTTATCTTGAGATCCATTAGAACGCTCCTCAGAAATTCCGCGAAATCCCCCTCATCGCCGTTTATGTGATCTGTTCGAGATCGAGGCCCGTAGGGCATGTCTATGGCATAGACTGCGTAATGAGTGGAGAGGGAGTCAAACACCCCCCCGGACTCCATCCATGCATTGGAGTCGAAATTAAATCCATGAACCAAAACGACCGGCGATCCGCTTGACCTCGACGCCAGATACCTATACTTGATTCCGTTTACACTTCCATGCATTTCCATGTGGGTTACGCCGCTTGCGCCCGCTCAAATGCTTTTCCTAAGCTGGCCGTCGAAAATCACAGTTGAAAATCACAAATCCCTCCACGCAGCCCATTGCCTCCTGGGAAGGCCGGGAGCATTCCTCGTTATTTTTCCATCATTTCATCATATAAGGCCTCGTTAAACGAATCATTCGCCGATATCGCATGCATGTATACATTCACTTGTGCTGGGATCAATAATTTGCCCAGCAAGCCATTTTCGGCCGTCGCCACGTATAGAGTTATATTTACGTCGATGGGGGGGATGCCATTTCCATTAAGGCATGAAATCACAGTTAGGTTATACGCTCTGCTTGCGGCGAAGGGCAGCGGCAGCCGCGGCAGGGTCCTGTTCCCGGTCTCCTCATATTTATAGCAATACAATCCCTGCAAGTTCTCATAAAATGCGGCCTTACCTTCCGTCCCGTTAAATTCAAGGCACTTCCCTAAGGGCACGTGATCGGTCCACGGGCATATGATCAATGACTTATTATATATCCATGCTGCTCCAAAGTAATTGCCCATCAATATGAATCCCCTCTTAATCGTGTTTTGCCCATAGATAGCCTCAAAGCTCTTGGAGATGCCAAGATTGGGCACGTATACATTGCCGTTATATACCACAGTGAAGGTGCCCGACGTGAGGCGGTCTATAGGCGATGCATACAAGAAATAAGCGGCCACTCCAATAACTATTAATGCTGCTCCAATCAATGCAATGATTGTTTTCATGTTCATGTGAAAAGGAAGAGGACCCGGTCGATATTTAACGTTACCTCTACTCCCGGCGTTATTAGAGAACTTAATAAAGGGCCTCAAGCTCTAGGGCGTGGACATAAATGGACGGCGGCGAGGAAGTAC
>BBBF01000018.1 GCA_001315925.1 Thermocladium modestius JCM 10088
CTGCTCGTTATGTTGAGAGGCATTACTCGGTTTGTGCGAGCCACGGAGTTAAATAGTTTTTCAGCGGCCCAGCGATGAGTGGATAATCAACCCATAATTGCCGTTCATCCATATGAGTCTATAATGTGGAAATTCATTGTTGATGGGCCCGGAGGGACTTGAACCCCCCCGACCAACAGGTCTGGAGCCTGCCGCTCTGAACCTTGCTGAGCTACGGGCCCTCGCCGCTCCCTCGTTGTGGACTTTTTATTTTTTACCTTATTACGGGCCCTCGCCGCCCCCTCGGCCGCTGGTTACACTGATTATACTTGAGATTAATATTTATTAAACCGTGGGTTTATTACACCCCATGAAGATATCCATTTCGATAATAAAGGCGGATATAGGCGGTCTTCCCGGCCATGCCTGGGTTCATCCCAAGATACTGGAGTATGCCTCGGATAGATTGGCTGGGGGGGAGGTTAGAAGGGGATCCATAATAGATTACTTCGTGTTTAATGTGGGGGGGGATGATATGAGCCTATTGATGACTCATGATAAGGGATTAAATTCTCCTGCCATACATGAGGCCGCGTGGAATATCTTCAGGGACGCGACGGAGTCGATAGCCAAGAAGGTGAAGCTATACGGCGCCGGCCAGGACTTGCTCAAGGACTCGTTCTCCGGCAACATAAGGGGGGGCATGGGGCCGCAGATCGCCGAGATGGAGTTCGAGGAGCGGGGAAGCGAGCCCGTGATAGTGGTAGCTGCGGATAAGACCGAGCCCGGGGCCTTCAACCTACCGTTCTACAAGATGTTCGCGGATCCCTTCAACACAGCAGGCCTCGTGATAGATCCAGCAATGGCGGAGGGCTTCTTGTTCGAGGTGATAGACGTGGTGGATGCCAGGGTTTACCTGCTCAAGCGCCGGAGGACATTTACAGGCTGCTGGGCTGATCGGAACCCCCCCAGGCAGGTACATAGTGAGGAGGGTTTACAGGAAGCGGGATTTAATGCAGGGAGCAGTGGCCAGCGTGGAAAGGCTTAACCTGATAGCGGGTAAGTACGTCGGCAAGGACGACCCGGTCGCCATAATAAGGGCACAGCACGGATTGCCGGCCGTGGGGGGAGGTCCTGGAGGCCTTCTCCTACCCCCCCACTTGGTGGAGGGTTGGATGAGGGGGAGCCACGTCGGTCCGTTGACGCCGTCCAAATTCGTGCAATTCATTCCCGACAAGAAAATCGCGCTGGGGGGGCCTAAGATGACCAGGTTCGACGGTCCTCCAAAGGTAGGCGCCCTCGGCTTCCAACTGCACGACGGTTACCTGGAGGGACCCGTCGACCTATTCGACGATCCCGCGTTCGATTACTCTAGCAGACGGCCGCCGCCATAACGGATTACATTCGCAGGATGGGTCCAATAATGCCGCATAGGTTGCCGCCAGACGAGATGGAGTACACAACGCTATCCCAAGTGCTGAAGGAGGTCAGCTCCATGCCGCTCGACGATTATGAGAAGGACAGGGAAGGCGCGCTCAAGGCATTGATGGCGAGGACTGGGTCCACGGGTTAATGCCGTAAATACACAGCCTCCCCCCCTTAGACCCTCTACGTTTATATTCCTGGACGCACTCGCCGCCTCATGAAGTTGCCTATCCTGGTCATAAACATGAAGGCGTACCAGGAGGTGGTGGGGGGAGGGAGCTATTCAACTGGCCAAGGCGGCAGACGAGGTGTCCAGGGAGACCGGGGCCTCTATAGCCGTTGCCCCCCCCGCTTCCCCCCCTCCTCAAGCCCGTGGTCGAGGCGGTGGAGATAGAGGTATTCGCCCAATCCGCCGACCCAGTGCGCCCTGGAGCCGCTACGGGCTTCACGCCGCTCGAGATGATAAAGGAAGCGGGGGGGGCCCGCGGGGGGGTCATCCTAAACCACAGCGAGCATAGGCTGTTGTTGAACGACTTGTCCTGGATGATAGGCCGCGCCAGGGATTTGGGGGGGCTTGATCAATTGGTGTGCGCCCCGGATCCCGAGACAAGCGCTGCCGCGGCTGCGCTGTCTCCCACGGCTATAGCGGTGGAGCCCCCCCCGAGCTGATAGGGACAGGCAAGGCGGTCAGCAAGGAGAGACCGGAGGTGATATCGAGGACGGTGGAGCTTGTTTCGAGAATAAGCAAGGGCGTCCACGTGATAACGGGGGGGGCCGGCATAGAGAGCGGGAGCGACGTGTCCGCCGCCCTATCCCTGGGGACGCAGGGCGTTCTCGTTGCCAGCGCGATAGTGAAGGCCAGAAACTGGAGGGATAAGATAACTGAGCTTGCGCTTCCATTGTTGGGGGGGAAAAGATAATTGGCTTTCTTTCCAGAATGAAGAGGGGAATAGCCTCACTTCTGCTTCAATACGTTGCCGTACCTATCCCGCAGCGATTTCTTGTCTACCTTACCGGTGCTGGTGAGGGGAAGCTCATCAACTATTATCACCTTGTCCGGGAGCCACCACTTGGGTATTGCGCCCTCGCTCACGTACCTCTCCAGGTGGCGTATTATGTCTTCCTCCCTTAGCTGCTGCCCCCCCTTCTTGGGAGTCACCAAGGCCACTGGTCTCTCGCCCCCCACTTGTCGTGAGGCACGCCTATCACTGCCACGGCGGCAACGCTTGGGTGAGTGGATATTAGGTCCTCAAGCCTCAGACTGCTTATCCACTCTCCCCCCCTGACTTTACCACGTCCTTCATTCTATCCACTATCTTGACGTAGCCATCGGGGGGGAGCCTCACCGCGGCATCCCCAGTGTGGAACCACCCATTCCGCCAAGCGTTTCTCGTCTTCTCTTCATCTCCCATGTACTCCTTGAATATCCAGGGCGATCTAACCGCTATCTCGCCTATGGTCTTGCCATCCGGGGGGGGAACATCGTTATCGTACTGATCCACCACCCGCAGATCCACCAGCGGCACAGGAGCCCGGTCCGTATCTCAACCTCCTTCCTGCTCTCCCCCCCGTCCAGGGAGGCGTGCTCCGGCCTTAGGTGCGATATTGTGAGTATGGGCGCGGTCTCCGTCAGCCCGTACCCGCTGATCACCGTCATTCCCCCCCTGGCGACGGCTGCGTCCAATAGTCCCTTGGGCAGGGCCGCGCTCCTATTATCATCTTGACGCCGCGCAGGTCGTACTTGGGGGGGGAGTCGGGGTGGGAGAGGAGCGCGTATAGTATCGTTGGGACTCCGGCCGTGAAGGTGACCTTCTCCTCCGCGATCAATCTAAGCATGTGGCCCCCCCACTCGAATTTGCCGGGATACACTATTTTCACCCCCCCTGCCAGGGGGGGTAGGGAGTAGGGCATTCCCCAGGCGTGGACGTGGTACATGGGGGGGACGAGCGGCATCGCCGTATCTAGGTTCTTGAGCTCTATTGGCGGTTGAACCACCGCCCCTATCGTTGCCAGCGAGTGGAGCACAAGGCCCCTGTGCGTGTGGATTCCTCCCTTGGGCAGCCCGGTGGTTCCGGACGTGAACAGCATGGTGGCGGGGGGGGTTCTCTCGTCGAGCTCCGGGAACGATGCCTCTCCCTGTTTGGCGGTTTCGTCATAGTAATTAAGCATCTTGACGTCGACGTGATCATCAGGTACTTTGTTTTCATCGCTCATGTATATCACGTATTTTATGGAGTTCACGTTGCCCATTATGGGTTTTAGGAGGGGGTGAGAAATCGTCGATGTTGATGAACAACAGTTCAGGCTTGGCGACGTTCATTGTGTATATTATCTCCTGTGGGGGCTAGACGTACGTTAACTGTAAAAAGCGTGGCCCCCCCAATTGATGGTACCGCATAGTACAATTCCCCCCCATACCTAAGCGAGTTCCAGTCCAGGACGGCCACCCTGGTGCCCGGCCGCCCCCCCGCCTCGCCCCCCCGCTTCGCTCCCAGCTCTAATAGCAATGAAGCTACTTGTCGAACCCTGTGATTGAATTGGGTATTTGTCAACATGGTGCGCCTTCCATTATATGGCCAATAAACTATCTCCCTATTGGGATATGATGACATTATGTAATTTAATATTTTGTCTATTGTTAGTTGATAGTCATAGTAGCTCATGTACCTAGTAGAAAAAGCACATTAATAAATGTTACTGCTCTACACTACATATAGGTAATATTTTTTAACTCAAATTAACCCCCCCAAGTATTTGATAAGTATGGTATTTCCCTTCGATGGTCTGGGAGACTATCAATTAATGTTCAAGGCAGAACACGAGATGTTCAGGAAAGCCGTCCGCGAGTTCGTGGAGAAGGAAATAAGGCCCCCCCTGGCGCAACAAATAGATGAGACAGATGAAGTGCCAAGGCCCCTGCTGGAGAAGATGGCGCAGCAGGGCTTCTTCGGGCTGCATTTATCGGAGGAGTACGGGGGGGGCAGGGCGGCGACACGATGATGACCGTGATATTAAGCGAGGAGATAGCAAGGGTGTCGCCCGCCGTTACGGTGGTGATGGGCACTAACGACCTGTTCTCGATACCATTATTGATATATGGTAATGAGGAGCAGAAGAAGAAATACTTGCCGCCCCCTAGCCAAGGGGGGGGAGAAGTTCGGGGGGGCATTTGCCGCCACGGAACCATGCTGCGGAAGTGATGTGGCTGGATTCCAGACTAAGGCTGAGAAGAAGGGAGATAGGTGGGTCATAAATGGTAGAAAGATGTTCATAAGCAACGCGGACCTAGCGGACTACTTGATAGTGTTCGCCAGGACGAGCCCTCCCCCCCCTGACAGGAGGAGGAGGTGGATGGGATTGACTGCCTTCATAGTCGAGAAGGGAACCCCCCCAGGCCTTAGCTTGGGAATGAAGGTCCACAAGATGGGGGGCTTAGAGGCAGCCACACTTGGGAGGTAGTGCTGGATAACGTGGAGGTGCCCGACGAGAATAGGGTCGGGATGGAGGGCATGGGATTCCTGATAGCCATGGAGACCTTTGATAGGACCAGGATAGGCGTGGCCGCCCAGGGTCTCGGCATGGCCCAGGCAGCGTTCGAGACCGCCTTCACGTACGTGCACCAGAGAAAGGCATTCGAGGCCTCGCTGGCCTCGTTCGAGGCCGTGGAGTTCTCCCTAGTCAACATGCTTAGCGAGTTGATGAGCGCTAGGTACCTCACCTACCTAGCCGCCTACTTGGCGGATCAGAATAGGCCGGAGTTCACGTTCGCGGCCTCGCTGGCCAAGTTCTACGCCACTGAGGCTGCGAGAAGATAATCTCGGAGGCAATAAATCTGCACGGCGGGGTCGGCATAACGACGGAGGTCGGTTTGGAGAAGTTGGCCAGGGACGCCAAGATAACCCAGATATACGAGGGCGCCAACAACATACAGCGCTTGGTTGCCTATAGGCAATTGGTGAGGATCCTCCGCAATAAGGGGGGGGTATTGGGCGGGGGGGGTCCTCCGGCGAAATGTGAGTGGGGGGGAGGGGGGGAGCGGTTCCCTAATTCCTCATTTTGGCCAGCAACTTTTATAAAGGCGTTATAATCCGTTGTAGTATGTCAAGCGAAGATCCAATACAACTGCTCTCCAACTTAATAGACGCGAATAAGCAGAAGATAGCCGAGAAGATGAAGAACGTGGACAAAGTTTTTCAATTTCAAGGCAGCAATCTAGAGGCATTCTACGTGCAGATAAAGGGAGGAACAGCCTCCGTGGTCAAGGGAGTCCACTCATCCCCCCCCAACCTGAGCATCAGCATAAGTAGGGATAACTTGATCAAGTTGATAAAGGGGGGGAGCTGGACCCCATAAGCGCGTTCTTCAAGGGTCAATTAATGATAACTAAGGGAAATCCCATGGAGGCCATGGATCTAATAAATTTAATGAAGTGAACTCAATATCTTCTGGAGACCCTAACCCAGTAATTAGCCTCCTTGTCCGGACACGCCAAGTCTCTATGCCCTCCTATCTGCTCGCTTGGATCGGAGTCAACAGGCACGCCCAGGACGTTGGCGTCCAGTGACTCCTGCATCTTCAATCCACACTGCTCATCGCCGCTCCATGGAACCACTACGACGCCTGAATTCAATTTATTCAGGGCCTCCTTAATATCGTCCACCACGTATATTGACCTCCTCATGTTGCTCCACGCCTCGCCTCTCATGTTATCGCCAACATCCACTATAAGCTCCTTGACGAAGTCCACCGCCTCCTCCCTGGACACCTCGTACTTCTCACCCGTGTCCCTGCGGGCAAACGTGATGACGCCTTTGTCCAAGTCCTTGGGCCCTATCTCCGCCCTTATGGGCACTCCCCGCATCTCCCAGTCATTGAACTTCCAGCCGGGCGTCTTATCATCCCTTAAGTCGGCAATGGCCCGTATTCCCGCCGCCTTCAACTCCTCCGCGGCCTTCTCAGCTGCCCCCCCTTCACGTCGCGTCCCTCCTGGGGGTATTGGGATCACCACCACTTGTATTGGAGCTATGTTAGGCGGTAGCAGTAGTCCGGAGTCATCGCCGTGTATGGCCAGCATGCTGGCTATCACTCTCTCCGAAATGCCGTAGCTGGTGGTATGAACGTACTTGGCTGATCCATCCTTGTCCAGATACGTGACGTCGAATACCTTCGAGAAGTTTGTTCCCAAGTAATGCACGGTGCCTATTTGAATGGTCTTTCCATCCGGCATTAATGTATCAAACGCGATTGTGTAGACGGCGCCGGCGAATTTATCCCACTCCGGCCTCCTCGATATCAAGTACGGTATGCTGAGGTAATCATATATTTTCTTATATATCTCTATGGCTTCCCTCACGGTCCTCTCCGCGTCCTCCCTATCGGCGTGCGCCGTGTGGGCCTCCTTGAACATAGAGATCTCCCTCAGCCTTATCATTGGGTGAGTGGATTTAGTCTCCGCCCTGAAAACGCTGGCTATCTGGTAAACCTTGAGAGGCAAGTCAGTGTGATCCTTTATCCACAGCTTGAACATGGGCATCATGGCGGTCTCGCTGGTGGGTCTCAGGATTAGTCTCTCCGGGTCCTTACCTCCCTTTGATACCCAGAAGACCTCCTCCTCGAAGCCCCCTTATGTGCTCGCTTTCCTTGCTGAAGTACTCCAGCGGTATGAAGACGGGGGGGAACAAGACCTCCCCATGCCCGCTCTCATCGTGGAGGCGCCGTATCTCCTCCTCAACCATTCGCCGCACCCGCAGGCCGTAGGGCCTCCATATGTAGGCCCCCCCCTTCACCGGGTACCTATATTCATATAACTCAGCGTCCATTATTACCTTATTGAACCAATTTATGAAATCCTTGACCTTCTCGCGCTTTCTCTCGCGCCTCCCCCCCCTTACTATGCGTGCCTTACCGAGCTCGGCAATAGGAATCCCCCCATTCCTCGAATCGAGGCTGCTTTTTAACATTAACGCTGGTGGGATCGGGATTGGGCCGTCGCTCATCCATTCACGGAAATGTTAAAACCTTGGCATGGGCGCAAAAACGATGAGCTTTCTATAACGATACGGTAAGGGAAATGCTGGAGATATCCAGGAAATGGCAGAAGGAATGGTACTCCCAGGGGATCTTTGAGGGGGAAGATCGATGATGGCAAGCCCAAGTTCTTCATAACGGTTCCGTACCCCCCTACGTTCAGGGCCCGCCTCATATAGGGCATGGAAGGACCTTCACGATAAGCGACATAGTGGCTAGGCTTAAGAGGATGCAGGGCTATAACGTGTTGTTTCCCATTGCGTGGCACATAACCGGCACTCCAATTCAATCCGTGGCGGATCGCATAAGCAAGGGGGGGGACTCGGAGATAAAGTCCCTCTACGAGTGGTACGTCGGCATTTACATCAAGGATAAGGAGGAGGTGAGCAGGGTCATAGAATCATTCAAGGATCCCTGGAACATAGCCAAGTTCTTCGCCGGCCATTACGAGGAGGACTTGAAGATGCTGGGCCCATCCATGGACTTCACCCGCCAGTTCACCACGGGGGATCCCGAGTATAGCTCCTTCATTATTTGGCAGTACTACAAGTTGAGGGAGCTCGGTTTCATAGCTCGGGGAAAGCATTCCGTGCTCTTCGCGCCGGCTGAGGGGCAGGCCGTGGGGGGGGAGCACGACATAAGGGGGGGAGGCGATGAGATCAACATAGAGATGCTTGAGTTCAACCTGGTAAAGTTCCGCTGGGGGGGGATAAGTACCTGGTGGCGGCCACGTTCAGGCCGGAAACCATATTCGGCGCCACGAACATCTGGGTAAACCCAGCCGCGGCCTACGTGGAGGCACGCGTCAATGGGGGGGAGACTTGGATAGTGTCGAAGCAAGCGGCTTGGAAGCTGTCCTACCAGGACAAGGAAGTCAAGGTGATTAGGGAGTTGAGGGGGGGGAGGGAGCTCCTCGGGGGGGTTCAAGCCATAAACCCAGTCACGGGCGCGCTCCTCTACGTGCTGCCCGCCAGCTTCGTCGACGACGACACTGGGACGGGGGGGATTGTATACAGCGTTCCAGCCCACGCTCCCTTCGATTATGTGGCATTAATGGATCTGGCTAGGATCGATGATGAGTTCGGGAGAATCGCGCGAGCCATCTCTCCCGTGGGCATAATAAGGGTGGAGGGCTATGGGGGGGAATGGCCAGCCGCCGACATAGTGGGCAGGATGGGGGGGATACACAGTCAAGAGGAGAGAGGTAAGTTGGAGGAGGCCACCAAGGCGATATACAGGGATGAGTATTACTCGGGCGTGATGAGGGATAACACGCCGTTTCCAGGAGTTAAGGTGTCGGAGGCCAAGGAGAGGGTAATTCAATTATTAAGGGAGAAGGGCGCGTGGGACGTCATGTATGAGACGGAGCCGCGGTTGATCTACACGAGGGGGGGGTGGGAACAGGGTTATCGTGGCGGTGATAAGGGATCAATGGTTCCTGAACTACGGTCACCCCGAGTGGAAGCCCAGGATACGCGAGGCGCTGGAGTCCATGAAGATAATCCCAAGCTCGTATAGGGTTAACTTCGAGTCCACCGTGAATTGGTTGGGCATGAGGCCCTGCGCCAGGAAGAGGGGGGGCTTGGGCACTCGCCTTCCCTGGGATAATGAGTGGATAATAGAATCATTGAGCGACTCCACAATATACATGGCCTTCTACACTGTGGCTAGGCATGTAAAGGAGGGGGAGGCCTCCAAGGTCCTCAGCGAGTTGGCCAGCAAGGTGATAGATAGCAATGGCTCTGATGAGGATTCCCTCAGGAAGCTGCTCTCATTCTATGACTACGTGTTCCTCGGCGAGGGTCAACCCCCCCTCATCCTGCCGGAGGTTGCTCGCAGGGCGCGCGAGGAGTTCTCCTACTGGTACCCCCCCGTGGATCAACGGCACAGCGGGATTGATTTGATCGGGAATCACCTCAGCTTCTTCATAGCCCACCACGCCGCCATATTTCCCAGAGAGATGTGGCCGAGATCCATCACGCTCAACAACTTCGTGATACGCAATGGCCAGAAGATGTCCAGGTCCTTAGGCAACGTGCTTCCCCCTCAGGGAGGCCGTGGGCAGTTATCCGCCCGATATGGTTAGGCTCTACGTTGCATATGAGGCTGACCTTGAGAACTTGTTGGATTGGAAGGATAAGGAGGTCGACGTGGTGCTCTCCAGGTTAATGACCTTCTGGCGCGTGGCTAACGAGATAATATCAATGCCGGCCGAGTCCATGAGTGAGCATAAGCCATCCCTGCCCAGCGAGTGGCTGCTCAACAAGGTGGATAAGGCCTTGTTGTCCGCTCCATCCCTCATAGATGGCATGAGGATAAGGGAGTACGTGTTGGATTCATTCTTCAACATGCTGAATGCCGTGGAAGTGTATATGGAGCTGAAGGATGGGTTGCCGGAGTCCAAGGCAGTCTTGAGGGAGTTCTTGAGGAGGTGGTTGGTGTTGTTGAGCCCCCCCTTAATGCCGCACTTGACGGAGGAGTTATGGCACAGGTTGGGAAATTCATCCATGCTCTCCCTGGAGCGGTGGATAGTGCCGGCTAGGGAGCCCAGCGACGCTGCTGAGAGGGCGGTGGGCGTAGTGTTCAAGACAATAGATGATGCCAGGGAACTCCTCAGAATAAAGGGGGGGAAGGCCAGAGCCATTCATGTATATGTAGGCCCCCAGCGATGAGTTGTATGACTTGATGAGGTCCATATCGTCCAAGATGGCGGAGAGGAAAGACGTGGGCGCGATAATAAGGGAATTAACCGGGGGGGATCCTAGGTTCAGCAGCGTCAAGCAGAGGATCCCGGACTTGGCGAGGAGAATGATCAACGGGCAGCTGCCCAGGGACGTAGTGGATAGGGAGGTTGAGGTATCGGCATTCAATTACTTCAAGCCGGTGATGGAGAGGAGGCTTGGGGTGGACGTGGTAATACATGATGCATTGAATCCGGGAAGCGATTTGGGCGGCAAGGCCAAGGCCGCCCTCCCGGGCCGCCCGTCGATTTTCATCGAGTGAACACGGTGGATTCCAATCCATTACTGGCTTTTCGTGACTGGGAAGCTGGAGATTGCCACGAAGGGAGCCTTGGTCGGGGGGGTCTCCACCTCCCACCACCGTATTGGGTACTGGGTCTTGGAAACCGCCTCCACGTTCCTAAGCAAGTCGCCTAACCGCCCCGCTAACCTCAACCTTCCCTTGGATCGCCCAACCACCTTGCCATTTCTTATCAATAGGATGGCATCCCTTCCCACCGTGGAGAACACGCCCTCCATGCTGTTCTGAAGCCTCGTGTACCAGTTATTCGTGAAGAGAACCCCATCTCCATCCAACACGTCCTCCTCGCTTGCTTCTCCCCCCCTGCAACCTCTAAGTTCCACGGCGAGGGATGCATCCAGCCCGCGTTTCCTGTGCTGCTCGTGCCGCGTCGCTTGGCCAATGCGGTGTTGAATAGGAGGGTCTTGAACTCCCCCCCGTTCTCCACTATAGCCTTATCGTAAGTGATCACCCCCCCCTCATCGTCGAAGAATATGGGCCTCATATCGCTCAGCGGCTTGTCGTATATGGTCAGCAGCGGCGAGAACATCTTGTCCCCCCCTGGCCTCGCTTGGTGAATATGGATGACCCCCCCATCTCCACAGACATGGCGGACGCCATTCTTCCCACCAGTTGGAGTAGGTTGGAGAACACCATTGGGGACAGCATCACCCTGTGCCTTCCCTCGTCTATCTCAACTTCGTCGCTGATGGCTGCGTACTCCTCGGCCCGCTGCATGGCAGCCTTCACGTCATTGATGTTGAGCCGTGAACCCGTCGTGGACCAGTGGCCCGTGTGCTCGCCCTTGAATACCCGGAAATGCGATGTAAATGTCGTTAACTCCTCCATCCCTAGAAAACCACCGCTGGTCGCGACCTGCCTATTGATCGCCTCAAGAGTCACAACGCCGCTGGTTCTCTCCACGATCATGTTGAGCAGATCCCCTATTAATCCCTCAGGGTTGGCTATGCTTCGCTTTATCTCCCCCCCATCGCTTGCGTCCCGCCTCACCTCCCTCTCGTTCTTGGGTACTTCGAAGAAGAAGGGAGACTCAATCATGCTGCTCCTCACCTCCTTCTGCAAGTCCTTGGGGGGGGATTGCCCGAGAAGCCTACTATCGCCATCCTTCCGCCCTCCCCCCCCGCGTAGATCCTGCCCTCGACGGTGCGCCACCGCTGAACCAGGGCCACGGCGCTGTCCACTATCTTTATCATAAGGCTATCCCTGAACTCCAGCACCGCCGCCTTCTCCTTCTCCTCTATTGAGTCCAGCAGGGATGTGATTAGCCTACTCTCCAAGCTTCTTCACCCTTATATTTCTGATCCTCATATTGGGTCCCCCCCATCCACACGGGCACTGCCTGGCTCGGCTCTCCCTTCCCGCACATGCCGGCGTAGAACCTCAATTCATTATCTACGGCATCTATGGAGGAGTATATCTCCCCCCGTGGTTGCCTCCAGCACTGGATACTTAAGCGGCTCCCCCAACCTCGCCGTTCCTTATCTCGTAGGCCTCGAGCCCCCACATAGCGTTGCCCCCCACCTTATATCGTCGATGTTCCACTCCATATAGCTCTTCAAGAATATACCGCCTCGCACGTCCCTAACCAACTCGTCGAACTTCATGCTGCCCGGCTCAAAGAAGGTATTGGACATCCTTATTATCGGCTCCGACTGGTAATCCATGCTTCTCATGGCTCCATTGGGTTCGGAGTTCATCTTAAACGCGGTGAAGCGGCTGTGGAGAAGCTCGTTGACTCTCCCCTCCACTATCAACCTGCGCTTCCTTGCCTCCACGCCCTCGTCATCCACCAAGTAAAAGCCCAAGCTGTTGGGTATGGTTGGGTCATCGGACACATTGACGGCGTTCGAGGCGAATTTGCCGGAGGCCAGGCTCCCGAGGTAGCTCTTGCCCGCCTGGGCTGCCTCCCTTCCCAAGACTCTGTCCGCCTCGAAGGGGTGCCCCCCCGTCGATTCATGAGCTATTATGCCGGATATCAAGCTGCTGACCACCACATCCATCCTGCCCGTGGGCGGCGACTTGCCGTGTACCAACACGTAGTCGAGGGATCTAATCCTTCCCCCACCAATTCATCATGTATTCTCCACTTGTCCAGCAGCTCCAAGCCGCCCAGCGCGCCCAGCTCGTCCGACCACATGGCCATGGTCTCCCCCCCGCGTTCTCCAGCACCATGGAGTACATCACCCAAATGCCCGGCCTCTCTATGTAGGAGTAAGTGCCTCGGTGTTGTATAACGCCCTCTCCTCCCTGAATTCAGTTAGGGATATATTGAATCTGATCAGTTTGGACTTTATCTTCTCCCCCCTCACCAATGAGTCCAGCTCCTTCAATATCTTGATTTTATCCTCCAGCGATACATCCTCGACGGGCTTGGCTTGGGGGGGAACCACCACTCGCCTCTCCACTGGGACGACGGGCTTGAACCCCCCCTCCTCCCAACTCTTTGCCCGCACCTCCAACTTATCGGTCCTGGGCTCATTGGAGGAGAATGCCGTTAGTATCCCGTTCTTGAAGGACCTGACAAGGTACCCCCCCTCGCTGACCCACGTCGACTTGCCCGCCACCTCTCCGTTCACCAAGGATATGCTGGAGCCCTGCTGGCGATGATACCGCGCGTCGGAGTAAGGCGCGGTTGAGTCTATCAATCTTCGCAAATCGTCCTCCATGGTATATATTGTAGCTTTGCCTTTTAAGCATTAACGATGTGCGCTGCCCAACCGAATGCCGGCGCCGCTGGCAAAACATTAAATTGGCGTCGGTAGGCGAGCGCCGATGCTGGTGCTACTGGCTGCAATGCTGATGGCTTGCCCCCCCTCTACATCTACAACAACAGCGCTTACAAGCTGTTCCTATTCGATCGCGTTTATTATGATAATCTAACCTTCGATCCATCCAATCTAACCTGCACGTACTTGACTAGGCTCTTGGATATTGAGTTGAATTACTTGAGAAGAATACGGCCCGCTCCCCCCCGCATCAAGATCAAGCTAGTCCAGCAACCCAGCGAGACCGCGCCGTGGCTCGGCTCTTGGAGTATGATGAGGAGTACTTGAGGCGAGTGGAGGAGGAGTTCAATTCATCGTGCAGCGGGGGCCTGCACGTCGAAGTATTTCGTGTTATATACAATGCTGTCCCAATTCTATGAGGTGAACTCCGAGGCGTTGGGTTGATAAACTCCCCCCCAATAATAGAGAACATAACGGAGTGGAGTCATGCATTCATGGCAGAGCTGGCTATATTCAATCCAGCATCGCCGTTACCATCCCCCCCGCGCAGGTACAGGGGGGGAGGATAAACTCAATGATAGAATACATTCAATCACTGCGCAGCTAGAAAGTTAATCGCCTAGCTCCAGCTCCACGGCGGAGCCCGGCTTGACGGTCGCCTCTATGAAAGAGCCCCTCGCCGAGTATTGAGCCGGTGATCCATCTATGAGGAACCGCTTGGGCTTGTTCTTGGTGTATATGGAGAGGGTCACCCATGTATTAAATGAATCGGGCCCCCCCCGCTTCCCCCCCACCTCTATGCGAGATACGGATCCCTTGAGCTCCTGCCTTATGGTTAACTTGCTTGGTTCCCCCCCCATGGACTCGCCGTCATCCTCATATATTGTAAACTCGCCGTTGCCCGGGTATATCAATGCGATTAATGACTCCCGCATCATGGGCACAACTCCCCCCTCCCTAACCAGCACGGGGGGGATTGCCGAGGGGGCACGTCTATTGTAGTCACGGCTCCCCCCCCTCCACCTCGCTTCCCATCCTGACATCCCAGCCACTTGCACTTGGGCAGGTAAGCCCTTCTAACTGTTGACCCGCGTTCCAGCGCAGGCGTTAATAGAACGTAGGGTCCCAGCATGAATTCATCGTCTATCTCGTGGACGTTATCGTCATCTTGGAATTCATAGACGAGGGGGCGGATTATGGGCTCCCCCCCAATTCATGTGATCCCCCCCACGCCAGCGAGTAGATGTAGGGCATTAACTCTTCCCTCAGCTTGAGGAGACCCCCCCTTATGATCCCCCCCTCATAGGCGCTCCCCCCCCAAGCCCACGGCTCTTGGTCCGGCGAGTCGATTGATGTATGGTTCCTCAGCAGGGGGGGAGTAAATATGGCCACCTCGTACCACCTAATCAAGAGCTCCGGATCCAAGTAGAAGCGGCCCTGCTTGGTGTTCTTGGCGAATCCCCCCCCACATCAGCGCCAACAAATGGGACCCCCCCCGACAAGCTGAGCCCCAGCAGGATGGGAATTTGAAGCCTCAAGTGCTCCCAACTGCTCGTGTTGTCGCCCGTCCATATGGCCGCGTACCTATGGATGCCGGCGTAGCCCGCCCTACTAAGTATGAATGGTCTCTTGCCCGGCCTGGCCTTGAGCATTCCCTCATACGTTGCCTCCGCCTCCAGCAATGCGTATGCATTATGTATCCTGGCGTGAGGCACTTGCCTTCCGTCCACTACGTGCATCAAGTCATCATCCGAGACCGTGTGATCCTTATAATCGAAGCCGGCAGGTTCATTCATGTCCAGCCACACTCCATCTATTCCATCCTTGACGAAGTCGCCACCAACGAGCTCCACCAATTCCTGACGTCGTCCCTAGCGAAGTCGGGAAAGGCGCAGAGGCCCGGCCACACGCGGGATGTGAAGAGATCCCCGTTTCTTCTCAAGCAGAAGTAATTACCATCTATGCCGGACCTGAATACTGGGTAAGTGGGGGGCTTGTCTTAACCCCCGGGTCTATGATGGTGACCACCCTAATCCCCGCCTCATGTAGCTTATCGATGAGGGACTTGGGATCAGGGAACCTCTTCCTGTCCCACGTGAATATCTTATACCCATCCATGTAGTGTATATCCAGGTAAACGGCGGAGAGCGGCAATCCATCCCTCCTGTATCGATCCACAATGGCCAGCAAATTGGTCTCCGGATAGTAACTGTACCTGCTCTGCTGATTCCCCCCCAGCGCCCACTTAGGCGGCAGGAAGGGTCTCCCGGTCAACTCGAAGTACGATCGCAGCACGTCCTTGATGGATGGCCCGTATATTATGTAGTGATCCACGGACTCGTCGTCGACCACGACCGTGAATTCGCCGAAGTCGGTCTGCCCCCCCAGGTCTATTGACATGTAGGCGGGCGAGTCCACGAAGTGACCCACCGCCCTGCCGTTGCGCAGCACTATGAAGAACGGTATCGACACGTAGAGGGGATCCGTCCCCCCCGTCGCGTAGCCATACGCGTCGGTGTTCCACATGATCACTCTATGCCTCTTCCTATTCAAGGGAAGGGCCTTCTCCCCAAGCCCATAGACTTTATCGAATGGCCCCAACTCCCCTCTTATTACTATGCGCTCCCCGCTCGCTTCATACGATACCCTCTCCTCGGTATCGCTGAATCTGGCCGACACCGTGTTCTCCGCCACGGCCACTATGGGGGGGCCCTCCCCCGCCGCTCTCTCCCTCCTTCACCACGGCAAACGATGACCGCCTCTCCCTACCCACGTGAGTTCTCACCACGTTAGGCGATATCAACGAGACAGTGATGGCATTATCCATGTGGAACCACCCACGGGCCAAGCCGTAATTAAATATTGGGCTTCAGTGCTTGAATCCCAACTTTAAAAGGCCCGAGGCGAGGCATTGTGCATGCCTTACCACGGCGGGCGTCGATACTTGGGCCTCGACAACGTCATGGACTTCAGCGTCAACGCAAATCCCGTCGGCCCGCCCAATTTCCTGGCACGTGCGATTTCTTGGAGTATCCAGACCATGAATATAAGAAATTGAGGAGGGCTATATCGAATCATTACGGCGTGGAGGATGTGGTGCCCGTCAACGGGGGGGCATCCGAGGCGTTGGCAGTGCTTCCGCTTGCCATTAGGCCCAACAAAATAGTCACTATTGCCCCATCGTATGGGGGGGATTACGAGGAGAGAGCCGGGGGGGCAATGGGGGGGCTCAAGCATGAGTACGTCTTCATGAAGGACCACGGCTCCTCGTTCAGAATAGATGAATTGCCCAACCTCGGCGGTGGAGTCCTAGTCTACCTATCCAATCCCAATAATCCGACAGGTTCCTCCATAAATGCATCGACCCTGAGGGGGATTGGCGGAGGGCTTGGATGGGTTCCTGGTGGTCGACGAGGCGTACATGGAGCTCAGCTCGGCGGAGTCAATGCTGGGCACGGATCTCGAGAACGTGGTGGTGGTGAGGTCCTTCACCAAGGCATTATCCATGCCGGGGCTTAGGGCAGGGTTCATTTACTCGGCCAACGAGGAGGTGATCAAGAGGACGAGGGCGCTCCTCCCCCCCTCTTGGAATGTGAATTCATGCGCCGACTCCCTAATAACCGAGCTGCTCTCCAACTACGGCGCGCAGTACTCCAACTTCCTGGCCGTCTCCCGCAAGTATGTGGAGGCAGGATTGAGCGTGTTAAGCAGGGGGGGATTGAGGAGGCTAGGCATGCACGTATACGAATCCACGGCGAACTTCATATTGGCGAGGGGGGGCCCAATTTCATCCCAGGAATTAGCGGATAAATTGCTGCGGCAAGGAGTCCTGATAAGGCCGGCCCACACATTCGCTGGGCTGGGCCCCAATCACTTCAGGGTGGCCGTCAAGGATGCGTGGAGCAATGAGGTGTTGCTGGATGCAATTGAGAAGATACTTGAATGAGCTGCTCTCCCTCATTGCATTCCTGACCGTGATACCGACGGGCCGCGGCGACTTGGAGGAGGCTGCATCCGGCTTCTACTTAGCGCCTCTCGTGGGGGGGTTCATAGAGGGAGCCATCGCCTCGCCTCCCCCCCTGCTGCTCGGCAAACCCCTCCTCTCAGCCTCGCTGGCCGTGGCGATCTTGGCATTGATTACTGGGTTTAATCACGTGGATGGGTTCCTGGACTTCTCTGAGGCCATCATGAGCAGGTCAACGGATCCCGTCGCTGTATTAAGGGATAAGCACAGGGGGGGATCCTTCGCGGTGGCAGCTGGGGCATTGCTTTTCATAGTGCTGACATCCGCTGTTAGCTCCGCCTCAGACCCGGTAATTCAATTGATCGAGTCATCATCCTCCGCCGCATTCTCCATGTATGTGTTAGCCAATATAAGCGAGCCCGCCGAGTCCGGATTGGGCAGGGCATTCATACTGGCATCCAAGGACGATTCCAAGGCCATCGCGTCCCTGGCAATATACTCAGCCCTGGAATTAGCGGTGTCCAGGTCGCCTCTCGTGTTTGCAATCGTGACGGCGGAAGCGTTGGCCGTTGCGTACTTGTCCAAGTCCATTGCCATGGCTAGGCTTGGCTTCGTCAATGGAGATGTGCTTGGCTTCGCGTATGAACTGACGTTGCTGGCCACGGCCAGCACAATGGCATATCTCCCGCCATATTTATCGCCTATATGAGCACGTCGTTCCAAGCACTCCCGCCCTTAATGGCGAAGGCTCTATGCGTTGGGGTAAAATGCTTAAATACCGGGCGCTTAATTGTCCTGTGAATGTCAAAGAAACCTGAGCAGAAGAAGCCGGAGCAGAAGAAACCTGAGCAAAAGAAGCCTGAGCAGAAGGCCGAGGCTCCAGCTCCAGCTCCCGAGGCGCCTCAAGAGGAGGGGGCGGAGGCTGGTCGCAAGGGATGGATAGCCCCCCCAGCCGTTATTTCCCAGGAGGAGTGGAAGAACTATAAGTATAGGGGCTACACCTTGGAGGAGCTCCAACGGATATCTATGGAGGACTTCATTAAGTTGCTGCCCGCTAGGCAGAGGAGGAGCTTGATGAGGGGGCTCAAGCCGGAGCATAAGAAGCTCTTGGAAAGGATTAGGAAGGCGGTGGCCTCGGGCAGCAAGAAACCAGTGAGGACCCACGTGAAGGACATGATAGTTCTCCCAGAGATGGTTGGGTTAACCCTTCAGGTATATAATGGCATCACTTATATACCCATACAGATATCGCCGTGGCACATCGGTAGGTACATAGGAGAATTCGTTCCAACAGCTAAGATAGTGCAGCACGGAGAGCCAGGCCTCAAGGCCACTAGGTCCTCCCTGCACATAGCGGCTAAGTGAGGTGAGGCTGATGGAGATAGTTACGAAGCAATTACAGGAACGCCCGAAGATAGGGGGGGATGTTATCTCCCTCCCCCCCAACGGGGGGGAGGAGGTGAGGGTGAGGTCGGTTGGGTTGCCTTGGTTGCTGCCGCCCAGGGTCGTGTGCAACGACCCAAAATGCCCCCCCTGGCATGGCCACACCAGCATTAGGGGGGAGGTGTTGAGGGGGGGAGTCGTGGACAGCGTTTACGGCAATCATGCAGTTGTAGTGCATGAGTGGCTCCACTACGTTCCCAAGTACAAGCGATATGAGAGGCGCAGGAAGAAGATACATGCTTACCTTCCCCCCCGTTGCGTGTCGGTCAAGGTGGGCGAGGAGGTCACTATAGGCGAGACGAGGCCGCTTTCTAAGGCCACTGCATTCGTTGTTCTTGGGACCTCCAAGGATACAACATCTATTAAGCCTAAAATGGAGAGCATCTAAAGCTACGTAGAGCCGTTTTGACCTTGGGCACGCATAGTTCGTTCAGGGGGGGATGAATTTCTCAGGCGATTCTGGACTTTATGTAAGGGATTGATGAGGAGGAGTTTAATGGATGGTGGATTTAGAGGAAGGGCGTAGTAGCGCGTCGAGCAGTTAAGGAGCAGGGCTTCGTTGAGGTGGAAGTTGGTGGTGTGGTGATGGGCTCTCTTGAGGGTTGCGCTTCTACCTTGGTTTCCTTGTCATTGAGCTTTTGTAAAATAAAATACTCTGCGGGTAAACATTATTAATGCGGCGGTTATTCTGTGGGATAGCGAGATGAATGGTAAAGATCACGTGGATGATAGGTGGACCGCAAGGCAGTGGAGTTGATACTTCTGCCACGGTCTTCGGCAATGCGTTGGCGAGGGCTGGTTACTACATATATGGAAACAGGGAGTACCATTCCAACATAGAGGGTCGCCATAGCTATTTCAATCTAACCATAAGTGATAAACCAATGCATAGCATATCCGATGACGTTAATATATTGGTCACGTTCGAGGCAGAGACGATATTCCAGCACTTCAGGGAGGTCCGCGATTATTTGGTTTATAATAAGGCCTTGGAATCCACTAAACTAAGCACCATTAACAGCATAGAGCGCGAGACTGCCGAGGAGATAGAGGCATTCCTGGAGTCCGTCAAGGTGCTCCAACCGTGGAGGGCGTGCTGGGTTACTTGAAGGGCAAGGGCGTGAAGCTGATACCCGTGGAGTACGATAAGATATTGATGTCGGTGGCGGAGGAGATGAAGCTATCCGTCGCCACAATATCCAGGTCCAGGAACATAATAGCAGCGGCGATCTCGTTGAGGCTGCTCGGCTTGGATAAGGAGTACTTGGCCGAGGCAATAAGGGGGGGGCTCTTCAAGAACGATCTATTCGTGAAGGCCAATCTACTGGCCGCGGATAAGGCGTATGGATTGACGGAGCCCGCCTACGGCTTGAAGGGAATCCCCGTGAGCGGTCACAGGGTTCAACTGGACGGCAATACTGCCGTGGCAATGGGTAAGATAGCGGGCGGAGTCAGGTTCCAGAGCTATTATCCAATAACGCCGGCGAGCGATGAAAGCGTCTTCATAGAGGCCAATCAAGTGGTTGATGCGGTTGATCCGGATACCAAGGAATCCAAGAAGGTCGGAATAGTGGTGCTGCAGACTGAGGATGAATTGGCGGCAGTAAATGCGAGCATAGGAGCAGCGTTGACGGGCGCCAGGGCGTCCACATCCACCTCGGGCCCCGGCTTCTCCCTGATGGTGGAGGGACTGGGCTGGGCCGGCATGAATGAGGTTCCAGTCGTGGTTACCTATTACATGAGGGGGGGAGCGCCGTCCACAGGCCTTCCAACGAGGAGCGGGCAGGCTGACTTGCTGTTTTCAATGCATGCAGGCCACGGTGAGTTCCCCAAGATAGTGATAGCGTCGGGAGACCACGTGGAGGCGTTCAAGGATGCAATATGGGCGTTCAATTTAGCGGAGCGGTACCAGACGCCCGTGATTCACCTGGTGGATAAATCCCTAGCCAATGCCTACTCTATAATAGACGAGTCCGAGCTGGACTACTCATCAATGAAGGCTGATAGGGGTAAGATAGTTATTCCAGGCAGCGACTACAAGAGGTTCCAATTCACGGATGACTACATATCGCCGCGCGCATTCATAGGAAACGCGGTGATGCATTACACGGGCGACGAGCACAATGAGGAGGGCCACATATCGGAGAACTCCGCCAATAGGATCAAGATGTACGAGAAGAGGATGAAGAAGCTTGAGGTGGCGGACAAGGAGATACCGGAGGAGTCCAGGTTGAATGTGTTCGGAGAGGGGGGGGACGTGGCCGTCATAACGTGGGGGGGCTCCCCCCAAGGGCGCCGTTATGGACGCCATGGAGGAGTTGAAGCAGGATGGCATATCGATACAATTGATACAGCTGAGGATGTTCAATCCATTCCCGAGGAACCTGGTGACAAAGCTTTTGAAGGGTAAGAGCAAGATAATAGATGTGGAGAATAATTACACGGCGCAGGCAGCCTCAGTGGTTGCATCCAGCACGGGGGGGATACAGCCCACCAATTATATATTGAAGTGGAACGGTAGGCCCATGACTAGGACGGAGATCAAGAACGCGATCAAAACCATTATGGAGAAGGATGAGAAGAGGGTGGTCTTGAATGGCGGCCAGTAAGATAGATATCAAGCTATACAAGACGCAGGAGTGGGTTGATTGGTGCCCCGGCTGCGGCAACTTCGGAATACTCAATGCGGAGCAGATGGCGCTGGCGGAGCTGGGGGGGCTGGATCCCAAGAGGACCGTGATAGTGTCTGGCATAGGTTGCTCCGGCAAGATAGCTCACTTCGTTAACGTGAATGGAGTCCACACTCTGCACGGCAGGGCCGTGGCGTTCGCCACAGGGATAAAGCTGGCCAACCCCGAGCTGGAGGTAATAGTCAATGCGGGCGATGGGGGGGATCAATTAGGCATTGGGGGGGTCGGTCACTTTGTCAGTGTGGGCAGGAGAAACGTGGATATAACGGTGATAGTTCACGATAATGGAGTGTATGGCTTGACCAAGGGTCAAGCTGCTCCAACGCTGCCGCGGGGGGGCGTTAAGACTAAGGCGCTCCCGGAGCCCAACATAAATGATGCAATAAACCCGTTGTTGCTGGCCTTGGCCTCTGGCTACACGTTCGTGGCCAGGACATATGCCTACGACGTGAAGCATGCCAAGGAGACCATAAAGGCCGCCATAACGCATAAGGGATTGGCGTTGGTGGACGTGCTCCAGCCGTGCCCCCACCTACAATAATATAAACACTAAGGAATGGTATGATAAGAGGATATATAAGTTGGAGAATTGGGATCCCGTTGTCAGGAGTGAATCCGAGATAGAGGATAAGATAACCAAGGCCTACCTCAAGGCTAGGGAGTGGGGGGGGATAAGATACCCATCGGCATATTCTACCAGAACGAGGCAGTGCCAACGTATGAGGACAGGGTGGAGGAGAGGGTTCCAACATACTTGAAGAATCCACCTGCCAAGCAGGAAATAGATAAGAATGGAAAATTCGTGACATCCATAGAAAACATATTGAAGAATAAACGAGTAGTGTGAACTGCTCTGCTTCAACTGAAGAGCAGCTCCAATATTTTCAATCCTATTCTTTCTTCTCCCATTATCACCAAGTCATCGTTATCCTCAGAGAACTCCGCTATTAGCTTAGCCAGCGACTCCTCCGATGGCGCTCCCTCCTTAATCACCTCCCCCCCGCCCCCCCTATAGCCGTTGTCCTCGAACACAACTATTATCTTGTTTGAATAATACATGAACCTATACGCCGCGACGTTCTTTCCATCCTCAACTTTCTTGTAAAGTATGGCCGTTATGAGCGGCTCCGTCAATCCATGCCGGGTCCACTCGTAGTTCTTCAGTTTCATGATCCATCATTTCTGCATTGATTAAAATTGTTTACCCGTATATTCAATGGAATTACTTCCCAGTTCAGCGTTGGGGGGGGTCCCCATCATCAATGCTAACTTGGCTGCTCTGAAATGTTTTTAAATTGGCGGTGGTTCTATACATGATGGTAACTTGTGATATTTGCGGCAGAGAGACCAGCAACCCCCCCGTCATAATGGAGATAGATGGAGCGTACCTGAACCTATGCGAGAGATGCGCGTCCAAGTACGCGAGCGCAAAGAACGCCAAGATAATTTCCGGGGGGGTTGTGGGGGGGCCGGTTAATCCCAGCGCAGCGCCTAGGATAGTCTCCTCGAAGCCTACGCCTCGGCAATCGCCGCCCAAGAAGAGTGGGATAAGCGTGAAGCAGGCAGATAGGTATGCCGTCGCAGAGGATTACGCCGATCTGATAAGAGGCGCGCGGGAGAACCTGGGAATGGATAGGACGGCCCTGGCCCGGGTCCTCGGCATAAAGGACAGCGTGCTTCGAAACATAGAGGAGGGCAAATTGGTTCCGGATATAGCGCTGGCCAAGAAGATGGAGAAGGTGTTGGGAATACAATTGCTGATCAGCGAGACTGAGGGCGGTGGCGTGGATTCCGGGGGGGATTCGACAGGGAGATAACCCTGGGGGGGACGTTGTTGAGCTCAGGAAAAAGGAAGGCAGCAAGTAGGAACGCCATCTTATTGATGGCAGGTCCCGGCAAGGATGGTAAGGAAGGCGAATTCGCTGAGCTAGCCAGGGCGGCGGGCTATAACGTAGTTGACGTGATCCGCCAACGCAGGACCATCGATTCCAGGTTCTACGTGGGATCGGGGAAGTTAATGCAAGTAAAGCAATTGATGGCTGACCGCGGCGTGACGCATGTAATAACCTATGACAAGCTCAAGCCAGCCAGTTCAATAACCTGCGCAGGGAGTTGAAGGTCAACGTGATGGATAGGGTCCAGCTAATACTGGAGATATTCAACGAGAGGGCGGGCGACATGGAGTCTAAGCTGCAGGTGAGGCTGGCCGAGCTCTACAACCAGCTCCCCCCCTTGCTGAGGGAGTACGTGAGGCACGCCAAGAGGGGGGGGAGCAGATAGGATTCATGGGATTGGGCGAGTACGCCATAGATGCATACTATAAGCACGTGTTGAAGCAAATAGCCGTGATAAGGAGGAGACTGGATGAGTTGATGATTGCCCAGGCCGATAGGATTCGTCGCAGGAAGGAAGTGGGCATGCCTCAAGTAGCCATAACGGGTTACACGATGGCCGGCAAGACGAGCCTCTTCAATTTGCTGGCTAGGGAGTCCAAGGGAATAGATGGGAGGCCCTTCGCCACCTTATCCACATACTCCAGGCTAGTGAGCTTTCACGGTAAGAGAGCCATCTTGACGGATACCATCGGCTTCATAGATGATCTGCCGCCGCTCCTTATAAAGTCATTCTATGCCACGATAAGCGAGGTGACCTATGCTGATGTGGTTCTGCTGGTCGTGGATGCGAGCGAGGAGGATGCAGAGATTAAGCGCAAGCTATCCGTGTCCCTTAATGTGTTCGATTCCCTAGCCGTCAATAGGCAGAGGGTGTTGGCCGTGATGAACAAGATAGACCTATTATCGCCCGCTGATCTGTCCCGCATTAATGGCTTGGCATCCAGGTTCGGCTTGAGGTTCGTGGATATATCAGCGAAGATGGGAATAGGCATTGATGAGCTCAAGTCTATAGTGGGCGAAATGTTAGAAGATTACGTCACGGTCAAGCTGAGGGGGGGCGACGTGCCTGAGTGGGCGTTTAAGGTTGCCACCGTGCTTGGATCCGATGGGGGGGACGGACTTACGCTGCTCATCAATAAGGTGTACCTGCCTAAACTATCCAAGGAAGCCAAAATAGAATTGATTAGAAATGACGTGAGTGATTAGTAAGTATGAAAAGATTTTTGGTTAATTATGTATTAAAATTTTTATATAATATATGGAATATCGTTGTGGTGTCTTTTTCAAGTGTTTAACGTTATCCAAGACCCTAGTATAAATATTCATGTTTAATATTAATTTAAATGAATGTGATGAGATTGGTATGGAGTTTAGATAAATATTGTAAAGATAGAGTGGGAGCGATTTGATGGATTTTAGAATAATTTATAATTATATTATTTTATCGACGGCTAGCTGGATATATATCTACTTTCATTTTTATGTATGCAAAATGTGCAATGCACGGACGGCTTTTATCCATCTTAGGCAACGCATATATTCATGGACGTGAAGCTAATCTTAGTCAATGAGTGCACGTTTAATTACATAGCGGAGGAGATCAGGTACTTGGATGCAATCCTGTCCGGGGGGGACAAGTCCCCCCCCAGCCGTGCGCCGTGCCCGCCACTTCTCCAAGATGGGATTATTGAGGGGGGGACGGGCTGGCGGGAGATCCAATAGTGGTGGCCACGTACGACGTCGACGGTCTCTCCATAAGGTTGAGGGAATTGCTGGTGATCCACCGCTCCAGCGCGGGGGGGAGACTCATGATATTCAAGTCCAGGTGCAAGTCATGCACGGGATGCGGCTTGCTTCAGGCATGTACATCCATAATAAAGGACGTGGCCCGCGAGTTCGACATAGATGATCTGAGGGGGGGCTGTCTCCCAAGGAATTGGCGAGCGACATGTTGAATAAATTGCTCGATAGATCCAAGGGAATGGTGGCTACAGTCAACATGAGGCAGGCCCAGCGTCCTCGTCCCAAGTATGATGGGAAGATAAGGCTCGTGGAGAAGGTTAGGTGAGCAAGCGGCTTGGGCAATCGCATCAATGAATGGTCACATGATGGCCCGATCATGGGCGAGACGCGGGTTAAATTTATATTTTCCAAGTTATGAAGTTGAGCAATGTCGGTGCTAGGCAAGCCGCTTCCCTCCAGGCTGACGCTTCTCAAGCTGAGGGAGCAGGGAGTGCTGTATAGGAATGTTAAGCGAACGGTGGAGGACGCCAGGAACGCCACAATTCAGCGGGTGAGGACCATAATACAGAGGTTGGAGGAAACCAGGAAGCGCGCCTACGATTACGTCATGGCCGTCTCCCAGCTTTATGGCTTGGCCGAATCCAAAATGGGCCCCCACCAATTATCCCTGCTGGCCTCTTTCGTGAAGCCGACCGCCCAAGCGTCTCTGGTAACGAAGGACTTCGGCGGGATAAAGTTCACCACGCTGGAGTTGAGGGGGGGTCTGGCGTCGCCTAATTATAGCATGTTCGGAACGGACTCCGTGCTCGATACGGCCATGTATAAGCTAATGGACGGCTTCAACATAGTGCTTGAGTACATAAACCTGCAGGGACTGTTTGAGATGCTGCTGGCCAGGATAAAGGAATATCAAAGGATGATAAATGCTATAGGCAATGTCCTGCTGCCCAGGATAAACGATTCCATAGCGTTCATAAGGCTTGCGCTGGATGAGGAGGAGAGGGAGGACTTCGTGAGGAGAATAATTATAAGCAGACTATTAGGTGGTTCCCAATGAGTCTGGAGAAATCCATAAGCGAGGAGGCGGGCAAGGCCATTGAGGAGGCCAAGAAAGAGTTATCCCAGGCATTGGGGGCAAAGAAGGCCGCAATTCTTGAGGAACTGGATAAGTATAAGCAGAAGATAATGGAGAAGGCCCGCCAATGAAACATTATGGGCCGCGAGCCCGTTAAATCCTTCCCTGAAAGGATGAATCCCGGCATTGTTTCAGTTCGGAATGATTCCCGAATCAAGGAGGCCGTGAATCATAGTAGAATGAAGAGTTCCTGCCGGATGTCCCTCGATATGTTGAGCTTCACCATGTTGAACATGGATGCCACCATGTCTCCCTCCAAATCCCTCGCGTGGGAAATTATCAATGCAGCCCCCCCCGGCGAGAATTCCGTGTACTTTCCGAAGACCTCCCTGGCCCTCCGGGACATGTAGGAGTAATACGAGGCGTGAAGCAGCCTCACTATATCCGTTAAGTCGGCTTGCCTCACTACTGCGAGTATGTTGGCGATTATGGGATGTTGAGACACCGCCTCTATTAGTCTACCGGGGGGGTCCTCCGGCGGTATCTTGTACGCGTAGCCATACTTTACCTTCATGTCCTCCACCACTTGCGGCTGCAGCTTCCACAGGGTACCCCCTCAACAGTATGTTTAAGTTGTAGAAGTCAACCATGTCCGTAATCACCTCCTTGAGGGATTCATCATCCCTCACATAGCGCGTCAGCGCCTCTATGTATGAAGACTCGAGCAATGTGTCCAGTATAGCTAACTGAATTTCTTGGTGGTTATGAATGAGCTCCAGCGCCTTAGCGAATGCCTTGTACGCCATGTGATTCATGGCCCTCAATCTATCGGCCAAGTCGTTAAGATTGGATGCGCTCATTAAATCCGCGATCACGTGCCTCCTCCCAAGCGCCTCCTCTATGGACATGTTGAGGCCGGCCTCCAGGCTCCTCCTGTCCATTCCCGCCATCATGCCCTTAGCTATTGATTTTATGTTCTCCACCTCGAACTTCATCAAGTAATCGCCGAGCGCCATGCGGACAAGGAATGGAGCCGTCCTGGCGACTCCGTATACTTCCCTAGCCGCATTCTCCCTCACCCTCAACGCGAATTCCTGAGTGGAGACGTCCTTACCTAGCTTGGCCACCACGGGGGGGAGTAGGAGGTATTTGCAAGGTAGGAGAGGAACTCGTCCAGCGATGACGTGAAGAGGAGGTTCTTTATGGTAGCCATGCCGAGGAGCTTGGATTTCAGGAACCTAACCCGTGGGCCCAGGTAGGGGGGGTACTTGGATACAACGCTCATGAGAATCCCAGCAGGGACATGACTTGATCGACTGCCTTCTTGGTTATGGCTTCCCTTCGACTCCTCAGCCTCTCTATTTTCTTGGAGTTCTCCTCGACGTACTTCCTCACCTCCTCGGCCGCGCGGGAGTCTATGCTCTCCCTGTACTCGCTTATCAATTGCGATATTTTCCTGCTCAAATCATCGCTCATCCTGGACTTAATGGAGGAGAGCAACTCCTCCATCTCCTTCTCAGCCTCCTTCTTCCTGCTATCGATGGCGTCCACGGCCTCATCCAAGTCCTTCATTACGCCGTACAACCGCTCCAGGGACGACATATAGCCAACTGGTCGCCTAGTCGCTTTTAAGCTTAACCCATGATAGGGCAATCGCAATTCCAACCTGTAATTAACTGCCTAAATGGTGGGTGGAAAATTAAATAACGCGTGCGATAGCCCTCACGAGATGGATATAGCTCTGCTGGATGATTGTAGGGACAGGTTTGTGCCCATATCATACACCACGCCAACTCCCTTCCTGATAACGGGCGGTCTCAGGTTGGTGGAGCACTGGATGATAAGGCTCGGCAAGGGGGGGGTGGGGGGGCTTGACTTGGCCATGCAGCTGGACGAGGCCGAGCTTCATTTGAGCCGCAACGAGCTGCTGCTTAGCAAGTGGTGGGGGGGGTACGAGCCCCCCCGCCTCTCCCCCCCTAATTCATCTACATCAATCTCCGCCTGCGTTCTCCCAACCAATGAGACCGTGGCTAAGGTCATGGAATACGTGGAGCGCGGCGCCAGGGTTGTTTGCGGCGGCGAGGAGTTGATTCACGGGGGGGACGGCGAGGCCGTGGAGGACTGCTCGCTGCCTGTTCTCAGGGGGGGCGCCTGGGACTTGATTAAATTCAACCACGAATTGCTGCTGGAGACGATACCGTTGCTGGGCAGGGGGGGCGACGTGGTTTCCGTGGACTCCAAGATACGCGATGCTCACTTGGACACATCAAGCGGGCCGATAGCCGTGATAGGGGGGGCTAATATAGTGAACCCGGTCAGCATCAAGGGGGGGCCTGCGCTGGTGGGACCTGATTGCGAGCTTCAATCGTTCACGTTACTGAGGCCGGGCTCGGTCTTGTACTGGGGGGGCAACGTGGTTGGAGGCGAAGTCAAGAACAGCGTATTGGATAAGGGAAGCAGGAAACCGCATCACGGCTACTTGGGCGACTCCTACCTGGGCAAGTGGATAAACCTGGGAGCCGGCACCTCCGTGTCCAACCTGAAGAACACGCTAGGCCATGTTAGGTTCATGGGCAGGGATACCGGCATGAGTAAGTTGGGCCCCCCATAATCGGGGGGGACTGGGTTCGCTCCGGCATCAACTCCAGCATAATGACGGGCAAGGCGGTGGGACCCGGCTCGCACGTATATGGATTGGTGAGCATCGATGTGCCCCCCCCTTCGTCTTCTTCAAGAACTATGGGGGGGAACCCGTGATGAGCCAAGTGAATGCCGACAAGCTGGGAGAGATAATTCGAAGATCGGCGGACGGAGATGAGAGGGAGGCGCGGTTGGCATCCATGGTCTACGAGGCGACGGGCAAGTTGAGGATCGGCATAGGTAAGTTCAACTTCAAGCTGTGACTCCCACCAACCTCCTCACCGCCTTGAGGGCTGGGGTTCCCGGGGTCTTGGGGGTTTACTCTCCTTTAGGGCTACTCGTTGCTTCATCGCGGCGGTCGGCATTGTGGGGGTACACCCCCCCCGCTCCCAAGAATCAACCGCCGAAACAATTACACACTTAACAAAAACATAACCCCCCCACCTTAAAAGGCAAGGCTTATCCTCTCTATCATGGTGGTGCGCCCCCCCTTCCCGCTCTCTTAATCATTGTCTTGGTTTCTCGGGCTAAGGGTATTTCCGTTGGGGGAATTTAATGTGTTCTTTTTAAAGGCTATTTATAAATTTTGTTAATGATAAATGGCACAGGCCCGCTTATATTGGCAAAATAGAAGTAATACAGTGTAAGTATACGTGCGATAGGTATGGGCGAGAACAAGAAGATCGGCATGGTCGTGTTTTCCGGGACGGAGGATAAAATGATACCCGTGGGAGTGATCTCCCAGGGGGGGCGGCGGCGATGGGTTACGACGTCCTCATATTCTTCACGGGGGGGTGGGCCATGTTCAGGCTCCTCAAGAAACCCATAGAGCCAGGTGGCCCAAGGAGTTTGAACAGATGGTTCCCTCGCTGGTGGATGGGATGAAGAGGATAAAGGCGCCCAGTTGGGTGGACATGTTGAGGCAAGCCAAGGAGATGGGCGCCAAGGTGTATGTGTGCTCCATGATGTCCCAAGCAGCGGGTCTCAGGAAGGAGGACTTCGACTCATCCCTGGTGGACGACGTGGTGGGCGTAGCCGCGTTCCTGGAGATGGCGGAGGGAGGCCAAGTGCTCTTCATATGAGGTGACGCGCGTGACCCAGCCAAGCAGGATCGTCGATGCAAGGGGGGGCCTCTCGTGCCCCGGTCCCATAACCGAGCTGGTCAAGGCGTACAGGAACTCCAGGGTCGGCGACGTGATAGAGGTGCTGGCCACCGATGAGGGTTTCAAGCAGGACGTGCAGGCGTGGATAAGGAAGACCGGCAATGAGTTGTTGGAGTTGAAGGAGGACGGCGGCGAGATAAGGGCATTGATAAGGATAACCAAGAGATGAAGAGGTATGAAGAATATAGTGATAGTGGGCGGCGGGGGGGCCGGCGGCGCTATGCTGGCCAACAGGCTGCCCAGCGATGAGTTCTCCGTCACCTTGATCGATAAGGAGGGGTATAACTACTACCTTCCATGGCTCCTCTACACGGCGTTCAAGGGCTCGAGGAGGAATATAAAGATGGATCTACAACGCTTAATAAAGCCGGGCGTGAAGCTGATCAAGTCCAGCGCGACGGCCATCAACCTAAACGACAGGTGGGTGGAGCTCTCGGACGGACGGAGGCTGGGCTACGATTACTTGGTGATAGCGACGGGGGCCAGCGTCGATTACTCCAAGATAAACGGCCTACGCGACGTGGTGGCCAAGTACGGCAGTTACTACTCAACGGAGGATGAGGCGTTGAGGGTTTGGAGAACGCTCAACTCCATCAAGGAAGGCACAATAGCCATAGTCGTGGCGGATCCAAAGCACCGCTGTCCGCCATCCCCCCCAATGGAGGGGGGGCATTCCTGGCGGAGGAGTTCATTAGAACCCGGGGGGGGCTTAGGGATAAGGTGAAGATAGTCTTCGCGACCCCGTACCCCCCGTCCCTACCCGGCCGAGCCCATGAATGAGGTGGTGGAGCCCATAATGAGGGAGAGGGGGGGATCGATATAATCGATTTCTTCACAGTGGATTACGTGGAGCCGGACAAGCAAGTGATACGCTCGCTGGAGGGGGGGATGAGTTGAAGTACGATGCGGCCATAATCGTGCCTCCCACGTGGGGGGGTTGGCATAAAGTACGGCCCGGAGGACGTCGTTGATGAAGATGGATTCGTGCTGGCCGATAAATTCACGAATAAGGTGAAGGGGGGGTTCGACGACGCGTTCGTGATAGGCGATGCCTCGGCGTTGCCCGTGGCAAAGACGGGAGTGACGGCTCACCTCCAGGCAGGAGTGGTGGCTAGGATATTGATGGGGGGGGAGGACGCTAAGAACACGGGCAGGACCAATTGCCCATTCGACTTGGGGTATGGGCTGGGCACGTTCGTGATAGGGGATTACTACAGCCCCGTGGTCAAGTACCCCCCCCGAACAAGGTGAATCACTTGATGAAGATGGCCTTCGCATCCATTTACTGGGACATGATAAGGCACCCGGAGCTGTGGGACCCCCCCATATTCGACGCGTTCTTCGAGGCCACCAATCCATCAACGTTGAAGGGGGGGATATACGGGTGACCCCCCCCGTGGCATCAATCGATATAGACGAAGAGATGGAGAGGCTCCTATCGCCCCGCACAGTGGGGGGGCTGCTGGGCAAGATGGTTGACCTCTTGAGAAAGCTGGACGAGGCCGGCATCCTAGACGCGATCTCCAGCCTGGCAGCCAGCGACGTAGTGGGGGGGGAGCTCGCCAAGGTTCTCCTCACCACGGACCTGGTGAGGCTCCTCAACGGCATCGATAACCTGCTCAGGCTGGCGGGGGGGAGTTATCCGATGGAGAGGCTGTGGATTCCATAGAGAAGCTGCTGGGCCTGGCCAAGGCGTTGAATAGATTGGGAGTGCTGGACTCCCTGGAGGACTTGGCTGGTAACCCCCCCGAGTTGTTGGTGGACGCATCCAAGGCATTGTTGGGCACGGGGGGGTTCATACACTTGCTCAACAACTTGGACGAGCTCAACAAGGCCTTGACGGCCATCGACTTCAAGGCCCTCGCAAGCTTGATGGATGCCTTAATGAGGGGGGGACTGAAGGCGGGAGCAGGGCCACAGGACTCGCTGGGGGGCTAATCAAGCGGTCCTATCCAATGACGATGCCAAGAGAGGATTAGCCGTGGCCATAAACGTTCTCTCCAAGCTGGGAGCAACAATCGCCCCGCCTCAATGAATTCATCTCAAAAAGTTTAAAAAAGCTAGGTCCTATTCTCACGCAAATGATAACTCCTGTTAGGTGTTGGACGTGCGGCAAGCCGTTGGGCCATTTATGGGAGCCCTTCCGCAAGAGAGTGGCGGCTGGAGAGGATCCAGGCAAGGTCCTCGACGACCTTGGGCTCACCAGATACTGCTGTAGGAGAACAATGCTGGGCCACGTGGAGTTAATAGACTCCATCTTGCCTTACAATAGAATGGAAAATCCATGACTTGATACGTGAATAATTAAGATTGAGCTGAAGTAGGGTCGACCCTGCCTCCTTGGGATTGATGGGCTTGCCCCTACCGGAATGCTTAATGGGCTTAGGTATATTAACGCTGCAAGCCTCCTAGCCGGCAATGCACCGCCCGCCTCTGCCCTTGATTGTGATAGCGGTGATTGCCTTGGCCTGCATCGCCTCAGCCCAGGAACTGCTTCCGGTTAACGGCACCGCCGAGGTTAACGGCGTCACGATTTACAGAGTAAACGGCGGGACCGTTATGGTGTACGGCTCGAGCGGCGTATTGATCGCCAACGGCTCTATGTACTTGGTCACGGCGTATAAGGAACCGGGGGGGGATTATTGATATACGGCGGTCCCTCCCAGCAAACCGCTCCCCCCCAGCCCAGCGCCGCTCCCGCCCCCCCGGTCCCCCCCCACCGCGCGGTCAGTCAAGCCGGCCGGGGAAGGACTCCTGCCCCGCTTAATCCCCCCGCCGTCCCCCCACCGGCGGTGTTAGGCCCTCATCCTCCAATCCCCCCCGCCTCGCCCGCTCCACGGCTTTCTCCGCTGATGATATCCTACCTATCCCTTTCTCCGCTGATCTCGGCCACCGCGGTGGTTTCGCTGTTGGTTTGGAGGGAGGGGGGGAGGCGTAGATGCATTGATCAGGAGATGAGGCGGTTAGTGGATTGGTTAGGCGCGCGTCGCCCATCGTTGACTCCCCCCCGGGAATTGGTGGGGGAGGCGCCGCCGTGGGCCGTGGAGGCCGTGTCGCGGGTCGTCGACGTGTACGAGGCCTACGTTTATGGAGGCGTGCCCATTGAGTGCGCGGAGTTTAAGAGGGCGGTTTCGGAGGCTATGAGGTGGAGGCCGGTATCGATGAGGCGGGCCGCGGACCTGTGATTGGGCCCATGGTTATAGCCATCGTGGCCGTGGACGATCAAGGCAAGCTGCGGGCACTGGGGGTGAGGGATTCCAAGAAGCTCTCGCCGGGCAGAAGGAGGTACTTGTTCGGCGAGGTAATTAGGCTGGCCAGCTGCGCGAAACACGTGCTGGTCCCCCCCGGGGGGAGATAGATAGGTACGTTGTCGCTAATCAATTGAATGAGTTGGAGATGGAGAAAATGATAGAGCTCATCCAATCATGTAATGCCGACGTCGTTTACGTGGACTCGCCCGATCCAAAGCCCGAGAGGTTTGGGAATAGGCTGGAGGCGGCGACGGGGGGGAGGCGAGTGATCGCCATGAACGAGGCCGACGCATTGATACCCGTAGTCTCGGCGGCCAGCATAGTGGCCAAGGTAATCAGGGATGGAGAGATAGACAAGTTAAAGAAGCAGTACGGCGACTTCGGCAGCGGCTACCCAAGCGATCCCAGGACCACGTCCTTTTTAGCGTCGTGGGTGAAGGAGCACGGCACCCTACCTCCAATAGTGCGGAGGACTTGGAAGACTGTGGATAGACTGCTTGGGGGAATGGATAAATATCTGACCTGAGGCCCATCTGGGGGGGACGGGGGGGAATCCTTTAAAAAACGCCTCCAGGCAAAGCCAATATGGGCGGGGGGGGTGCCCGAGCATGGTCAAAGGGGGCGGACTCAAGATCCGTTGGCGAAGGCCTGCGTGGGTTCAAGTCCCACCCCCCCCGCACCATCCTAGGAATGGAACATGTCATGATCCACAGTGCACCTCATCACAGTAGGTTAATATATTGGACTGCATAAATGACAGCAGCGGTCAGCCGCAGCCTCTATAATGGTGAGCATTACCTTAATCGACCCATTTTAAGAGATGGGCGCCGTTAATGAGGAAGCCGTCGATCAATTCATCGCCAAGCCACGCCTCCCCACCGGGAAGCGAGGATCCCGTCTCCTCGAATGAGCTAGGGCCAGACCTTCACTGCACCCAAGGTAAC
>BBBF01000019.1 GCA_001315925.1 Thermocladium modestius JCM 10088
CCCCCCCGTCCTCGCAGTCCCTCCAAGTCCCCCCCCTCGAAGCCCGCGCCCCCCCTGTACCCCCCCACGGCGTATTGATCCACTCCCTTGCTGGTGGACGCCGCGAACCACCTGTCGTCCTTGTAATGTATTAGTGAGGATAGGGATGGGTCGAACAACGCAGTATCGCCCACGTCGTTCTCCTTTATGGTGAAGTCGTGAGTGAAGAACAGCCTTACCTTGCCCTTCCCCCCCCTATCGATATCCGCCTGATCAGCACTGGCACCACGAAATCCACGACATCGTTTATGTGGAGATCGATCCCCCCTCACGTTGATCCTCACATCGCTCACCAACGCATCTTCCAAGTAAGCCATTGATGGATTGAAGTCGTGCACCCATGAAAACCCATCCCTCCAAACCCCCAACCTGAAGTACTGTTGGAGGGAGTGGTTCTCCTTGCCCATCAATGGGTAATAAAGCTCCCTGAGGTAGTATTTATCGTCGAAGAACGCGCTGAGCCTGCCGTTGCCCAGGACTAGGTATCGCACCATGAATTAACGGCTTCAATCGATTTATATAAGTTACCTAGTTCCAAATGAGACGCCACTGCTTGAGGATGTTAATCCAAAGATCCCCCCCACGGAGACCGCAGCCCCCCTGGACTAGGCGAGCCCTAGACCCGGAAAGCAGTTCCCCCCCTGCGAGCGCGTTTAATCTTGCCGCGATAAGCGCTGTTTCACCGCAAGTCCCGGCGGCGCGTTTAGGATGGGCGACTACCTCGAATGTCTAAATAGAATTACCTGTATTTGCCTACACGGCCCAACGCAAAAAATTAAAACCCATTAAATGATTGGCGGCGAGGCCGCCGTAGCTCAGCTTGGTGGAGCGATGGGCTGTTAACCCATAGGTCCCGGGTTCAAGTCCCGGCGGCGGCGCCAATCACTAGGCGAGATAACCGCATTGGGGGGGGCGATATATCTTTTAGGTAGTGTTCCCCAGATGATCTATTTACACGTAATGCCGGTCTGGGGAGGTTCAAAACATCCTAGGAGTTGGATGGCACTAATTCAGGACGCATCATATGTTCTCCAAGTCCTCCAGGCTTCTTCCCTCGCTGCTGGGCGCCATGAATAGGCAGGCCAAGGCCAGTGGAGTCATCATTATGGCTAAGGCCAACATGATGCCGCTTAATCCAATTGAAACCATCATCGACGGAAGGATCAGCGTGCTAATGTAACCGCCGAGCCTGCCCATCGAGAAGCTGATGCCGTTCGATGTTCCCCCCCTAAGCAGAGTTGGGAATAATTCCGCGGAATATATGCTATTGATTATATAGCCGACGCCGCCTAGGATCCACAACGCGATGAGCGCCAGGGACGATGTCGCCGGATCATTCACGGCGAGGAATGTAGCAGCATAAAGTAGGGCGGCAGTGCCCATGGTGGCTGGAACTAGCAACTGCCTTCTCCCCCCCAAGGAGTCGCAGTACTTGAATACGAGCAGACCACCAACCACGAAGCCCATCCACTGAAGCCCGCCGATAAGCAATGCAGCGGACTTGCTGAGCCTCATAGTGCTCACCAAGATGGATGGAGTGTAGTTGGCGAATATGGCTAGCATGAATGTCCAAGCAAAAAGCGAGGCAGCGGTGAATGCAAGAATTGAGGAGTACTTACTGCGATTCCCAACCTTGTATCCGCCGGCCCTCTTGATCCGCCAAATCCAGCTCTCACCTATTTTCCTCCTCATCGCCAATGCCGCCAATGGAGGCGCGGCGCCCAGCCCCCCCAGTAATGCACGCCAAGATGCATTACCCAGCAATGCGAGCAATGGCAACGCTATCAATACGGCTACGGCTCCTCCTGCTCCCCCCCATAGAATGCTTTGGATAGAGATTAACCTGCCCCTATCGCCTCCGCTGGATGCCTCGGCGATTAGGCTGGCGCCGGAGGTATATCTCCCCCCCCAATCCCAATCCCCCCCACAAGCAGCCTGCCAATAATTAATTGAGCTACTGAATAGGAAAGGGCGCTAATTAGGGAACCGAGAACGAAAAACGCCAGCACATTCACGAACACTGCCCTTCTGCCCAGCATGTCGGTTAACCTGCCGAAGATGAGGGAACCCACGACTGATCCTATGAATGGCGACGAGACTATCAATCCCTCGGCTCCGGCGGTCAACTTGAAATACTGGCTCAGCGAAAGCAGCGCGGCGCCTCCCAGAAGCAGGGCAAAACCGTCGGAGAACCCACCCATCCCGGCCAGCACCGCTACTAAGGTGCTCCTGCCAACCATAACTGCCCATTCAAAGAATATATTTTAAAGAGAATATAATCGCGGCTAAAAATGCATCCTGCGATCGCTAATGCAATCCACCAAGTAGTCCGCCCCCCCAGCATTGGGCCACGCGATTAGGCGGACACTAACCATGACGTGCCTCACTTGATTAGATATACTACAACGCGCTAGAGAACTCACGATGAAATATCATGCTGTTCACGGGCCCGCCCGCTTGGTTCTCTACGCTATTCTCTACGTGGGAAAAACGTTATTAACGTCACATGGTAGGCCCTCACATGGAGGACGCATTTAATTTTTACAAAGGTAAACCATGGGTGCGGAGCTACGACGAAGGTGTACCAGCCGAGTTAGACATAAGAGCGTTTCCGCTATACGAGATGCTGGACAAGCATGCTAGGGAGGATGCCGGCCATAATGCCTTGATATTCATGGGAAGGAGGATGACTTACGGAGAGTTAGGGGGGGAATTAAGCGATAGGTTCGCCGGCGGCCTGCGATCGCTCGGCGTGAAGAGGGGGGGGACATCATCGCACTATTCCTCCCCCCAACTCTCCTCAATTCGCCATAGCTTACTTCGGCGCGTTGAAGCTGGGAGCCGTGGTGACGCCCATGAATCCACTATACACGCAGAGGGAGGTGGAGCATCAAATACGCGACTCGGGAGCCAAGGTGATAGTCGCGCTGGATCAATTCCACGACAAGATAAAAAACGCTGATGCCGAGATAATAGTGACCAGCATAGCGGATTACTTGCCAAAGCACTTGGCCATCGCGTACTCCCTGGCCAATAGGAGACCCAAGATTGAGGCGCACAAGTTCCGGGACTTAGTTAAGGCGGAGCCGCTGGCGGAGCGGCCGGCTATCAATCCCGAAGAGGACTTGGCGGTGATAATGTACACTGGAGGCACGACAGGAATACCCAAGGGAGCCGAGATAACGCACGCCAACATAGCCGCTAACCTGCAGCAGTTATCCGCCATAATCCAAAACGTGGAGAGGAAATTCAACGTAGAGAGGGGGGGCGTGTGGGTGGGGGGGTCATCCCGTGGTTCCACATATATGGAATGATAACCGTATTCCTAGATGCGGTATACGAGGGGGGGGAACCATAATAGCCATGCCGAGGTTCAATCCCAAGGAGACCATGGAGGCCATAGAGAAGTACAAGGCAACGCTCTTCCACGGCGTGCCGACCCTCTACATAGCCCTCCTCAACAGCCCGCATGCCTCCAAGTACGACATGTCATCCCTGATAGCCTGCATCTCAGGCGCGGCCCCCCCTCCCGAGGGAGGTGGCGGAGAGGTTCGAGAAGCTGACCGGGGCCAGGTTGAGGGAGGGGGGGTACGGCATGACGGAGACCGCCGTGGTGACGCACGTCAACCCAATACTGGGCAAGCACAAGGTGGGAAGCATAGGAGTGCCCATACCCAACACCATAGCCGCCATAGCGGATCCGGACAAGCCTCAACTGCTCCCTCCGGGGGAGACGGGGGGGGAATTAGTAATCTCTGGCCCGCAAGTCATGAAGGGGGGGTACCACAACATGCCGGCCGACAACGAGCTGGTGTTCTTCCAGTGCTGCGGGCATAGGTGGTTGAGGACGGGGGATTTGGCTTACATGGATGAGGAGGGATTCTTCTTCATAGTGGATAGGAAGAAGGACATGATAAAGTATAAGGGATACAGCGTGTTCCCCCCCAGGGAGATAGAGGAGGTGCTCTACCAGAACCCATGCGTCAAGGAAGCCGCCGTGGTGGGAGTACCGGATCCAGCGGCTGGGGGGGAGATACCTAAGGCATTCGTGGTGCTCAAGGATGAGTGCAAGGGAAAGGTGAGCGAGGACGATATAAGGGAGTACCTAAAGGATAAGGTGGCTCACTACAAGATGCCGCGTCAAGTCGAGTTCAGGGACGAGCTTCCCAAGACGGCGGTTGGGAAGGTGCTTCGCAGGGCATTGAGGGAGGAATCCAGGAAGTGAGGGGGAATCCCCCCCTCTCCTCCTCGCTAGCCGTTCCTGTACTGGTCAATGGATGCCTTCTCCAGCATCTTAAGGGCCTCCCCCCCCTCAAAGTACCGCCTGCCCCTCCAACTTATCTCCCTCGTGGCCAGCGTCGCATACATCACTATTGCTGAGAAGTAGAGGTTGGGGATGGAGAACGCGGCGTGTAGGATGGGGGGATTAATCAGGTGGGCGTGGCCTGGATTTCTCCTGGCTATGTTGACTGCCCTAACATACTCCTTGGCTACCCCCCCATTGGGAATATCAGTAGGGAGATCAAGACGGGCCACCCAGCCAGGGGGAGGGCGAGGAAGGTTAGGCTGGCCAGGGCCATCACGGTGTACGAGGCCAGCGATGCTTGAAAGGCGCGCTTCCCGTACACCTTGACGTACCACATCTGCCTCACTGCCCAATTGAAGACGGCCCTAACATCGTCCTCCGCCAGTGATAATACAATCGCGCTAGGCTCGAACTCTATCTTCATGCGCAATTCATGGATTTTCCTCGTGATCAAGTAATCATCGCTTAGGTAGAGGGGGGGGAGCAGGTCAATCACGCCGCTTCTCCTGATGAAGTCCATGTGCAGCGCCGTGGATCCGCCCCAAGTGAATCTGCTGGCCTCCGTCTGCATCCCGGTCAACCCCAGGGAACTGAAGTTGGCCATCAAGAGGGCCGGGGGGCGCTCCTGCCTATGTACCATCTATAGGTCGTGACGGCCGTCGTGGGGGGGATACGCGCGAGGCGAGCCTTCGCAGCCACTCCTCATGGGGTTTCACGTCGCTATCGCATAGAACCACGACGTCCGTGTCCACCACCCTCAACGCGTTGGATAGGGCGGAGCCCTTGCCGGAGGCATTGCCTGGATCGCTTATCACCACCTTAAGGTCGGGGAGAACTCTTCTAGCCACCTGCAGCGCCGGGTCGTCGGGCGAGTCCACAGCCACCACGTACTTTACCTTACCGCCATACCTCTGCCTGGCTATCCTGGCCAGATTATCGTCAAGCCCTGGATCCACGCCCCCCCGCATCGGTATTATCACCGTCACGTCGGGCTCCTTCCCATCGCCGTTAATCCTCGCCCTGGACCAATACGCCACCTCGCGGGCCAGGGAGGCTGCGGAGGCCAGCGTGCCCAGCGCTGCCACCAGCGCTAAAACAATGGATGCAAGGCCCATGTAGCTCGCCGCTTCCCACCCATGCCTGGATTTAAATTATCCGGCCACCGTCATTTGCCGGGCCGTCCTCGTGCTGGTTAAATTGCGTATACACTAACGTAAGATTTATAATCAGTGTCACGCAGACCAGTCGGTGCATTTGCTTTGAGCACTAAGTTGGAAACTAGAGATCTGCACGTGTCTGTGGACGGAAAGGAGATACTGAGCGGGATAGACCTATCCGTGGGCGGCGGAGAGGTCGTCGCATTGATGGGGCCGAATGGAAGCGGCAAGACAACCCTATTCATGGCGTTGATGGGCCATCCAAGATACTCCATCACGAGGGGATCCATATTGTTGAATGGAATAGACATAACCAAGGCGCCGCCGGAGGAGCGCAGCATTTTGGGGATAATGATGGCATTCCAAAACCCAGTGCCGGTGCCCGAGGTCAGGCTGACCACCTTGATAACGGCCATGGTTAACAAGAGAATGAATAGAAAAATAACGGACTCCCCCCCGCCTCCTCAAGTGGTCGCGGAGCTCGTTAAGTCCGTGGGCGACGTTGGATTGACGCAATCCCACCTATCCAGGGGGGGAGCAAATCACGGATTCAGCGGTGGGGGGAGGCCAAGAGGAGCGAGGTGCTTCAATTATTGATGGCTAAACCCAAGGTGGCGCTTCTCGACGAGCCGGACTCCGGCCTCGACGTAGATGGCGTGGCGGCGGTGGGCAAGGCCGTGTCCAAGCTGGCGGAGAGGGGGGGAACCGCAGTTCTTCTCACCACGCATCAAGCAAGGATACTCCACTACGTCTCCCCCCCAAGCGAGTCCTCGTGTTGAAGGGAGGAAAGATAGCCACTCAGGGCGGGCTTGAGTTGGTGGAGGAGATAGAGAAGATGGGCTACGAGGCGTTCCTGAGGAGGTGATGGACGTGGAGAAGATAACCATAACCGACATACTCGGAGAGAAGACAATGGAGGACGCATTGACCCACACCAAGCCCGTGGAGTGGGCCGCCACGGTTAGGGGGAAGCTAACCAAGGATGTGGTGGAGGAGATATCGAAGCTTAAGGGGGGGGAGCCGGAGTGGATGAGGCAGCTAAGGGTGAGGAATTTGGAGCTGTTCAATAAGTTGCCGATGCCCAACTGGGTCGCCGCAGTCAACGAGATAGACCTGGAGGAATTGATAAACTACGCAAAGCCATCCACGCATCAAGCCAACGATTGGGACCAGCTTCCCAGCGATATAAAGAGCTACTACGAATCCATAGGGCTGCCGGAGCTCGAGGCCAAGGCCTTGAGCGGCTTGGGAGCCCAGCTGGACTCAGAGATAATTTACTTGAATGTCAAGAAGCAATTGAATGAAAAGGGAGTCATATTGATGTCAATGGAGGAGGCCGTTCAGAAGTACCCCCCCGACATGGTTAGGCAGTACTTCATGAAAATATTCCCGCCCGAGCATAAATTCGCAGCGCTTCACGGGGGGGCACTGTGGAGCGGTGGAGTGTTCGTCTACGTGCCGCCCGGAGTCAAGATAGAGGCCCCGCTGGAGGCGTTCTTCCTTATAAGCAATGCATTGGAGGGACAGTTCGAGCACACGCTGCTGGTGGCCGATAAGAACAGCTACATACACTTCATAGAGGGGGGGTGCTCCGCACCTAGGTTCAGCAAGACGAGCTTCCATGATGGAATGGTGGAGCTGTACGCTCACGAGGGCGCTCACATAAAGTTCACCACCGTCCAGAACTGGAGCAAGAACGTGATAAACTTCAACAATAAGAGGGCGATAGGTGAGGCGCGCAGCTTCATAGAGTGGGTGGAGGCCAGCATTGGAAGCAGGGCGAGCTATGTCTATCCATCCACAGTGCTCAAGGGCGAGGGGGCGTCCACCAGCATAGTCGGCATAACCATGGCCAACGGGAACCACTGGAAGGAGAATGGAGCCAAGGTGTACCACGACGCGCCCAACACGTCCAGCAAGATAGTGAACAAGTCGATATCGGCGAACGGGGGGGGCTCCGTCGTGTATAGGGGGATTGGTGTTCGTGAGGAAGGGAGCCAAGGGAGCGAAGAGCCACGTGGTGTGTGATTCCCTGGTGCTGGACTCATCGTCTAAGGCGTACACAATACCCCCCCACGATCAAGTGTTCGAGGAGGAGGCCACGGTGACTCACGAGGCTACCACTGGAAGAATAAGCGAGGACAAGCTTTACTACTTGAGGAGCCGCGGGTTCACTGAGGACGAAGCGAAGAGCTTGGTAGTGCTTGGATTCATACAGGACGTAACGGAGGGATTGCCGTTCGAGTACGCAATGACTCTGAACAAAGTCATATCCATGGAGTTCAGCAAGTACGGCAAACTGGCGTGAGGGGGGGGAGGATCATGACTACCCTGGGCGAGTTGAAGCGAGGCGCTGCCAAACTGCTGGACTCAGTGCCTTACCAGCAAGTGAAGGACTCGCCCTCTATAAAGTACTACACGGACTGGTCAGCGTTCGAGACGTGCAGTCCAGGCGAGCCCCCCCTTCGATACGAACTCGATGCTCAGGTAATTATTAGGGACGGAAGGCTGGCCAAGAATGAGGTGGGCGCCGTGGAGCTGGGCGAGGACGACGCGCTGCCCATAAACACGATAGATCTAAGGGAATCCAAGATGTTGCTGAAGCACTTGCTCAACGTGCCGTCGGTGGTATTCATAGACGTGCCCCCCCCGGCGCGGGGGGGAAGCTTGGGGGGGTTCTCGTGGAGTCCTCTGGAGGTAGCTTCGAGTCAAGCCACGTCTTGATAAACGTGCGGGACGGGGGGGCGTCCGTCGACCTATCCATAATCGAGCTGGGGGGGGAACGTGCTCCTCCAACGTGGTGGAGGCGCTGGTGGGGGGGAGGGGGGGGCTCAAGTGAATCTACTCAATGCCTCCCTACAGGGAGGCAATCCCGCGTATGGGTTGAGCAGGATAACTGCGCTGGATAACGCGGTGATCAACGGATACACCGTGGTGCTCGATGGATCAATGAATAGACGGGAGGAGGATTACTTGCTGCGCGGCAATTACTCCAGCGTGTCCTCGAAGGTGCTGGAGACGGGAACTGCCAAGTCCAGGATAGATTACTACTCCACGCTGCTCCACATAGGGGGGGAGTCGACGAGGAGTTACTCAACAGTGTCCGGTATTGCGCTTGATGGATCCATGGTCATACATAGGGGGGGGATGGGCAGGATAACGGAGACCGGGAAGTGGAGCTCAACCGTGGTGGAGGGGAAGATGTTCATGGGGGGGTCCCGCGACGCCGTGGCGGTCTCCGTTCCCGTGATAGCCGTGGACACGGGGGGGGACGTGAGCGAGGCGAGGCACTCCGCCATGGATGCCTCAATAGATGAAGAGCAGATGTTCTACCTGGCCAGCAGGGGGGGGTTGAGCAGGGAGGAGGTGATAGGCTTGGTGGCGCACGACATGGTGATGAAGTACTTGGACGAGGCGCCTAAGCAATTCTCCGAGGAGATTCAATTAATAAAATCAATAATGGCGGAGAGGCTCCTCAGAGCCCGCTGAGCGACGCGATTGTTTATTAAATTGCGCGTTGAGCCAGTGGAGAGGGAGAATGGATTACGATGAGGAGTCCTACGCTGCCGCCAGGCGCGGCATGGTTGAGGAACTAAAGGCCGAGGGCTACCTACACGATCCGGACGTGGAGAGGGCCCTCCTTGCCGTGCCGCGGCATAAATTCCTGCCGAGGTATATAAGGCAGTACGCCTACAACGACTCGCCCCCCCTGGCCGTGATGAGGGGGGCAAACCATCAGTGCGCCGCACATGGTCTCCCTCATGTGCGAACTGATAAAGCCCGCCCAGGCCAAGAAGGTGCTGGAGGTGGGAAGCGGGACGGGGTACCACGCATGTGTCTGCGCAGAGGCCATGGGGGGGGAGGCGGGGGGGTGGTCTTCAGCGTGGAGGTGGATCCCTACCTATCCCTCTACGCCGCCATAAACGTGGTGAACAATGGGTATAGCCGGTCGGTGAAGGTGTATAGAGGCAATGGAAGGGAGGGATTGCCGCGGCATTCTCCATTCGATGCGGTGCTGGTCACCGCCGCCGCAGACTCGGTGCCGCCGGCGCTCCTGAATCAATTGAGGGAGGGGGGGGCGTCATGGTGATACCGTTAAGGGAGGGGGGGATGAGCAGGTCCTGTACAGGATATTCAAGCTGGGCGGGGGGGAGACAAGAATGGAGCCCGTGACGCCCGTGTTGTTCGTTCCCCTCAAGTGATTGCGGGGGGGGAATCAAAGGTTTTAATAATGCTCCCCGCCGTCCCCCCCCACGTGAGGATACCCGGCGACTACTTGATTGGGGGGGCGGCCATATCGGCTTACCAAGTGGAGGGCAATAACGAGAACGCGGATTGGTGGAGGTACGAGAAGGCGGGGTTACTGCCCGCCAGCGGCGAGGCATGCAGGTTCTGGGAGATGTATAGGACCGACTTGGACATCATGGCCAGGCTGGGACTGAAGGCATTGAGGCTGTCCCTGGAGTGGTCCAGGGTAGAGCCGAGGCTGGGGGGGTGGTTCGATGATGCTGCCATGGACGTGTATCGAGACATGATGAAGGAAATGCGGCAGCGGGGGATAACCCCCCCCGTGGTGACGCTGCATCACTTCACCAACCCTATTTGGTTCCACGACGCGGGGGCGTGGGAGAGGGGGGGGAGAACCTGAAGTACTTCCTGGAGTACGTTGACTACGTATCGAAGAACCTAGACGTTAGGTATTGGTTAACTATAAACGAGGTGAACCTCTACCCAATCCTTGCGTACCTCCTCGGCAAGTTTCCTCCCTTCAAGCCTGACCCCCCGCCAAGATGTGGACCGTGTTATCCAACCTATTGAAGGCCCACGCAAGGCCTATGATAAGCTGAAGAGGGAGACCAACATGGTGGGCATAGTTATCAACGTTATGCCGGTGCACCCCCATGAATAGGCTATCCCCGCTAGACTACATAGCGTCGACCCTCGTCAACAAGCTCTACAACTTGACGCCGCTCAACGCCTTGAAGCGAGGCAGGCTGCCCGACTGGCTTGGGGGGGGAGGCGATTGGCTCCCTGGATTACCTGGGGGGGCTCAATTACTACTCGAGGCCCCCGCGTTAGGTTCTCGAGGAGGGCCTTAATAGAGTTCGAGGAGGGGGGGAGGGATAATCACATGGGCTTCGTGGTGGATCCCAGGGGGGGGCTTGGGGGGGAGGCCATAGAGTTGGCGCGCAGGGTTGGGAGGCCCATAATGATAACGGAGAACGGAGTGGCCACGGATGATGATGGGTTCAGGATAAGATTCATACGAGAGCACCTGCGGGAGGCGGTGAGGGGGGGCACCATTGGCTACATGTACTGGAGCTCCTAGATAACTATGAGTGGGAGAGGGGGGGTACTCGGCCCGGTTTGGGCTCATAGAATGCAAGGGATCCCACAGGAAGATACGCGGGAGCGCCGAGTATCTGGGAAGGGTGAGCAGGAGCATGGAGTTGGATTGAGGATCCATCACACGAGGCCGAGCCTAGTCAACAGCTCGAACGCGTTGCTCTCCGGCGATAGCTTCACCACGGCCTTTTTCTCGCCCTTCATGGTTATCGCGGTGTTGACCTTGACTACCTTGACGCCGTACGCCTTCTCCACCTGCTTCTTTATCTCCCTCTTGCTGGCGCTTAGGGGGGGAACCGCTATCGTCACCTTATTCTCCTTCTCGGCCAGCCTGATGGTCTTCTCCGTTATTATGAACCTGGTTATCAGCTCTGACACCCGCATCACCTCATGAATAGCCCCGCATCCTTCATAGCCCTCAAAGCCGCGTCGCTCCACAGCGTTAACCTGCCGGGCACGCCGCCCGGGGGGGCTAGGTGGAGGACGCTTAGGTTGTTCACGTGAACCACTTCGACGCCCGGGAAGTTCCTCGCCGCCCTCGCCAGGGCAGCGTGGGGGGGGTTGGATACCACTATCAAGACGCTCTTGGGCTCCTTATACCTGCGGCCCCTCAGCTTCCCTATGCCGGCCCTATCCCTTATCCCGTTGCCGGCCCTCTCAACGTCCCTCCACGCGCCTACGGCCTCCAAGGCCTCCCTGGCGGTCCTGGCCTTATCTATCGACTCCACGTCGCTGGAAACGACGAGGGGGCAGCGACTTTATGCTGCTCACATCGTGGCCGCGGCGCTCCACTAGGGCCTTCACTGCCGTGGCGGTTATGGCGGACCTGATCGCCAAGTCCCTCTCCTTCTTGTTTATCCTCTCGCGGATCACCTTCTCCACGACCGGGGCGTGGGCTGAACGACCCTTCACGACGTTGGTGGCAAGCCTAGCCCTCGGCCATAGGCTTCCCGTGGCGCGGGGTACCCTCGCTATCCCGAGGCCGACGCCGAATGCCTTTGCCGTGGTCCTCTTCCCAGCCATGGGATCAGCGCCCTTGGGCTGGAGAGACGCAGTGAATGCGCTGAGGTAGGCCCGCCTTATCACGTCCAGCCTGACCGGGGGGGTATGGAACTGCGGCGGCAGTTCAAGCTCTCCCTTGGCCGAGCCATCCGTTCCAAGCACCACGGCCTTTGCCGGAACCTCTGGGTATTCCTTGAGGTATGGAGTTAAATCTATGCCTATTACATTCATGCCGGTCACCTCGACACCGCCTTGGTGCTTATCCACTCTATCTGGGGCTTATTTACATTTACGTGGTCATACTTGGGCGGCGGCCTCATGGGGTACCTCAGCCCTATCAATCGCTTGAATGCGCCCGGCACGCTTCCCTCCACCAATATATAGCTGCCCCCCCTCACCACGCCGTAATGCGGGAAACCGCTTGGGGGAGTCACATCGGCTCCGTTGTCTCCTATCGCTAACACCCTCTTGTTGTACTCCGTCCTCCTATGAAGGCCCGTCTGTCCCTGCTTGGGTATGGTGAACATCACGGCCGGGTTCTGGGGCGACGCGGTGCCCGTCCTCCTGTACCCCCCCTTCCTCATCTTGTTCCACTTGGGCAGCGTTATTACTCCGAACCTCTTGACGACTCCCTGCGTGCCCTTGCCCTTGGTGACGCCTATCACGTCGACCAACTGGCCCTCCCTCAACACATCGCGAGGCGACACTTCCTTGCCCAGCAGCGAGACGGCGTACTTGAATAGCTCATCGACGTTCGGGGGGGTCCCGCCCACCGGTATCTCCATTATCTCCGGGGGGGTCTTCTTGCCTATGCCGGATAGGTGGGGGGGCTGCGTTATGGCTATCACCCTGACCTGGGTCAACTCATCCAGCTTTGATTGGAGCTTGGAGAGGGCTGCCTCAGTGTTTATCTTCTCGGGCAGCGTCAAGGCCCTCCTCAAGTACTTAGGGACGTCGCTGGCCCACGCCTCTCCCACGCTTACGGTGAGCACCTTGAAGGGATCCACTGAATAGCCCCCTAACCCCCCACCACGCGCATGGGGGGGGCGCGTCGAGCACCGTGACTGGCCTGACTATCTCCTTTCCATAGAATGGACTGGTCTGCCTATCGTCGATCATGACCACGTGAGCCATTCCAGCCTTGTACGCGGCGAAGGATAGTAGGGCTGCCTTGCCCAGGTTGACCTGGGGCCAGTTATATATCTTGGGAACGAGGGTCTCGCTACGCTTCCTGGGATAGTACGCCATCGATCCTCGTCTAGGCCTATGAATTTTCAAACCCACATCTATCCACCAATCGCTGATCCTAATCCCTATGGCTTAAAAACTTTCTCCCGCATGCTGATGGCCACGACGGTTCCGGGCGAAATCGATATTAAGAGATGGGCGACAGCGACTTGAATGAGGGCGCTAATAGCGGGGCACAGCGGCCTCAATAAGGTTGGCTTGCTCAACAAGCTGCGCGAGGAGGCCGAGGAGAGGACCGGGGGGGGTAAGGTGTACGCCGTTGACTTCGACTCAACCCTGTCCCGGGGCATGCCGTACTTCCTGGACAGCTACATGGAGAAGCAGAGGGAGAGGTGGTACGCGGAGTTCGGCAGGCTGCTCGATGAGTTGGGGGGAAGCGGGGCGCAGCATGCATTGATTGGGATGCACTTGACCTACTTCAGGCATAACTCCTACTGGAGCTTGGTCGATGTGAACATGCTAAAGGAATTGAAGCTAAACGCCTTGATCACGCTCATAGACGACGCGTACTCCGTGTGGAGCAGGATAGTGCAGAGGGAGGCCAGGGAGAGGCATGGAGTTTACATGAGGTTGAGGGACGTCTTCATATGGAGGACCGTGGAGACCATGATGGGCGACGCCATTGCCACCGCGCTCGGCGTGCCTCACTACGTGGTTGCTATAAAGCACCCGGTGGACACCTTCTATAAACTATTGTTCACCGACTTGCCGAAGGCGTACCTGTCCCACCCCCCCATCACGCACGTGAGGAGTAATGGAAAGGCAGTGGAGGAGATAATGCAGTTCGCAAAGAGGCTTCGGGGAGTGGCAGCCGTATTCGAGCCCACCACAATAGATGAGGCCATAATAGGGAACGTCGTTATAAGGAAGGAGTTGAGGTGGCCGACGGAGGTGGACCTAGATCAATACCCCCCCATTGAGTTGAATAAGGAGGAGGTGGAGGAGGTGACAGCTAAGAATCCCATAACGAAGAGGGACCTGATCCAGGACCAAATAATGAAGAGGGATTATAGATATATACAACAGTCGGACATGGTGGTGGCGTACAGGCCCAGGTACGGGGGGGGAGTCCTGAGCAGGGGGGGTGCTGTCGGAGGTGAACTTGGCGGTTCACTTGGGCAAGCCCGTCTACGTGTACTGGAGCAACGATGACGGGAACGCGGCGGAGAACCCGTTCGAGTACGTGCACGAGTACTTCTATGATGTGGACGAGTTGATGGCGTTCCTATCCAGCAAGTCTAGTACTCCCCGGTGAGCTTTATCTCCTCGAGCAGCGACACCAACGTGTTGATCACCATCTCCCTATCCTTAGCTATCAGCGGCAGCACCTTTATCCTGCTGGGCACGTCCAGCAGCTTCCTAACCTCGTTGGGGGGGGAACGCGGGTGGGCAGGTCCTGCTTGTTGGCGGCGACCACGTGCGGCGTGTATGGGAAGAATTCCTTCAGGAAGCTGTAGACGAATACGCTTTCCTTCACGGTGTCCAGGGAGGATGAGTCGACCATAAGTATGTAGCCATGCATTCCCCTGGAGAGGCCCCCCCTCCACAGGAAGCTGAACCTCTCCTGCCCAGGGAGGCCGAATAGGTGGACCACCAAGTCGCTGCGAACGGCTATCCTGCCGTAGTCGAACGCCACCGTCGTGGTGCGCTTATCGCCCCCCCTGGGATCGCTCGTGTTGACCTCCGTCTCCAGCGGCACTACCTCGCTGAGCGTCTTGACGAAGGTCGTCTTGCCGCTGCCGTAACCGCCCGCTATCACTATCTTCAGTATCTTCATCTCCTAACCCTTGGTGACGGCCTTAAGCCTCTCCCGCAGGTAGAGTATTATGTAGTCGAAATCATCCGGCGACAGGTTCTCCGAAGCCTCGCCCCCCCGCCCTATCTCCTCCACTGTTATGTCGCGCTCGCTTCTCTCTATCTCCTCCACGGCCCTATTCAATTGATCCACGTACTTATCTATGATCATGTACGCGAAGCCCGTGGGAACCGAGGGCGGCATCAACGCCATCACCGAGCCCCCCCCGCCTATGGAGCTTACGACAATGGTTAACTCAGGCGTCTCCATTATCATGGACTTGAAGGAGTTCAGCTGAGTGGACTCCGTGAATTTGTGGATGCACTCCATTAACTTGCTGGCGGGCAGCACTAGATCCGCGTCGCTCCCGTTTAGCACGGGACCGTTGGTCCTATAGGCCAGGAGAGAGCCATCCCTGGAGAGCAGCAGAAGGCCGCTGATGTACTCCTTATTCTCCTCTATTATCTGGCCAAGCATGGTGTTCAATCCGTTTATTGCACTATCAAAACTCACGCTTGCTGGACTGGGCGGATTCTTATAAACTTTTTCAATTGAGTCCGCGGCCCGCGGGGCAGTCGAGTCATAACGCGACGTATTCATCGCCTTTCCTCCTCAAGATACCAGCGTAGACGCCCCCCCACTCGGCCAGCAGTATGGATAGGAGGTCGCGGGCGTGGGGGTCCTTCGCGTCGTGGTAACCCCCCCTCCTGCCCAACTCGCTTATCAATTCATCTATCTTGAACGGGGGGGAGAGCCGGCCCAGCTCGACCGCCGTCTTGAATGGCTCGATGCTTATTATGCGCTCCCTGAGCATTCTCTTCCTATCGCTTATCTTGCGGATAGGAATCGCCTGCCGTCGCTGGTTATCTTGACGTCCCCGTTGATCACCTCAACCAGGCCTAGGGAGGACGCGGCGTTAAGGGCCGGAATCAAGTCGTCCAGGTCCGAATCCATCTGCTGCGCTACCTTATATATATCGGCTGCGCCGCCGAAGTCGTTCTCCAATGTGTCTAAGAGCCCAAGCACGTCGGCCAGCCTGGCGTCTAGCGGCATGAACAACGAGGTTTGAGACATGTCCCAATTAAGCGATACTCAGGCCGATATATAAACTTTGGGATGGGCTCGGCCTGTGCAAAACATGCAATTCGCGATATCCTTATATTTTAATTACATGGGTCCGTCCCTAAATGAATATAAGCAAGGCCAGGTTCGCCGCGCTTATCGCCATGTCCATCGTGGGCATGGCCTCGTCCTTCATGGTATTATACACGTGGTACCTCCTCCGCAGGCCCCCCTCCCCCCCATATGCACCGCGCCGGCCTCATTGGTGCCCTCGTCCGGAATAACTATAAATTGCGCCGCGGTGCTCTCCAGCCCCCCCTACTCTGAGGTGGGGGGGTGTTCCCCCCCTGGACGCGTTGGCGGCGGCTTGGTTCATAATTAATGCCGCCCTGGTGACTTGGTACTCCGTGTCCAGCAGGGCGAGCTCCATCCTCAAGGCCATAATGGGGGGGTGGAGATTCATAGGCATAGCCATAGTTCCCTACCTGATATACATAGAGCTGGCCGTGGTGAGGGCAATATGCGTGTACTGCACCATAATGCACGCGGCCATAATAATCGACTTCATCCTCGTAACGGTGCTGCTGGGCAGGAGCGGTAAGAGGAAAAATGCGGCGGAACTACCCAGCCTAGAGACCGTCAAGTTTAACGTAATGTATTGCCCCGCAACGCCATTCATCGCCGATCCCCTATAATCGTTAATTCCCTGGGGGGGAATTCATTTAGCCTACGGGCTTGGCCGCCCACTATGGCTACGTCGTCCTCTATCCTAACCCCCCCAAACCGGCCCGGCAAGTAAATGCCCGGCTCCACAGTGAACACGTTGCCCTCCTCCAACCTCTCGACATTGCCCTGAACTATGTATGGCTCCTCGTGGACGTCTATGCCGAGGCCGTGGCCGGTCCTGTGTATGAAGAAATCGCCATACCCGGCGTCCGATATGGCGCGCCTGGCGATCCCATCGATGCTCCCAGCCTCGACGCCCGGCCTGACCGCCTCCTCCGCCTTCGTCTGAGCATCGAGGACCACGCCATACACCCTCTCCTCCTCGCCGTTTACATCGCCCACGAAGAACGTCCTAGTTATGTCGGCGTTATACCCACAGAGCCGCCCACCGAAGTCCACCACCAGGGAGCCCCCCCCTCTCTATCCTCCTATCCGTGTGGGTCAGGTGAGGCATGGCCGAGTCGGGGCCGGAGGTGACTATGGGCTCGAACGCCAGCTCCAATCCCCCCCTCGACTCCAGCTCCGACTTGAGGAGGCGAGCCGCCTCGTGCCCCCCCGTCATGCCGACCCCCCCAACCCTCCCCCCCACGAAGGATGAGAGCGCGGCCTCGCTCAACTGAACCGCCCTACCCATAAGCTCCACCTCGCGCGGCGACTTGACTCGCCTCAGCTGGAACATCAGGGAGCCCAGCAGTGATGGCTGTACTCCGTACGCCTTAGCAATGCCCGCGAAGTCCTTGGCGAAGGCGTAGTCATCAATGGCTATGGATTTGGCGGGCCGCATTGATTTGAGGAGCTGGAACGGGTCCTCCCCCCCATCCCTGTACGCCACCACGTCGGCCGGAACCCCCCCCTCACCTGGTCCTCGTAGAGCTTCGGCACCACCATTAGGGGGCTCCCCCCCGCGCCCACGGCCAGCATTATGGGCCTCTCCATGGGGGGGGCTCGCGGAACCCCCCCGTGAGGTAAGCCATATTGCTCCCCCCGGGGGTTATTATGGCCAAGCCTATTCCCCCCCTGGAGGAGAGGAGCGACTCCAGCCTCCTCATCCTGCTCAAGTACTCCCCCCCCGAATCGAAGCACTGCATGCGAGGGGGGGAGGCGGTGGGGCCTAAAAAACGCGCGTCAACGACCCCCCCGTATCTCTTTCTTGTATATCTCGCCCGCCACTCTCCTGCCCTCCCTGGTCAACTCGTAGTAGACCCCCCCGCGGCCCTTGTGCTCCGGGTTCTTCTGCTTCACCTTGAGCCACGGCTTCACGGAGCTAGTCACCCTGCCCTTCAAGTTCCCCCCCCTGAACCTGGCGAGGAGCCCGGCTGCCTCCAGCCTGGCGCAAGCCGCCTCCACTTCCTCTGGCGGGACCAGGGGGGGGTCCCAGCCTGCCCTGCCCAGCAGCCTGCGCGCCATCAGCCAGGGAGTGTCTGGGCCGTACTTGTAAATGTGGGCCAGTATCCTCTTCTCCAAATCGCTTAAGCCCTCCATGGATTACTGCTTGCCCTCCACTTTATTAACCATGCTGCACTTCTCCAACGCCTTCAGCTTGGGAACCCCCCCCTGGGCAGCACCACGACGCCGCACATGGTTATCGAGCTTACCTTAGAGTTAAACGTGTCCCAGTCCACGTCGTCGGCGAACTCCAGCCTCCTTATTCCGCGGAACGATATGGGGGGGGAGTCCACGGCTTGGAGGTCCGCCTTGGTGACGGTCAACTCATCCACTCCCGTGATCACCTTCACCCCCCCCTCGCGCCTTCCGTGAACGCCTTGCCCGTCTCCCCCCCAACGGCCTGGGCCGCTCCCGCCACTGTCTTAGTCGCGGCGTCCGTAAGCGATATCACGGCTCTGAGAGCCTTGTTGACGAGCTCCCCCCCGGCCGTCATCCCCCCCATCTCCCTGGAGAGCTGAACAGCCCTTTCGTATAACTCCTTGTCCACTCCCTTTATCGTTACCTGCTTCTTCTCCCCCCTCCTGGGATTGATTGGATTCGTTAGTTGTACTGGAACTCATAGTAGTACTAGAATTACTGGATTAAAAAGCCTTTCCCCATTCCCTCACCATGTTGAGGACATCGATCACGCCCAAGCCATCCTCCCTCACCACGCGCTTGGCCACAGCCTTCACAGCGGGCTCGGCGTTCCCCCCCACGGCCACCGGAACATCGGCCTCCCTCAGCATGGGTATGTCGTTCTCCGCGTCTCCCACCGCCACGACCGCCTCCGGCGAGAGGAGCCCGCGGAGGAACCTTATGGCGGCTCCCTTATCGAAGCCCAGCGGCATCAAGGCCGCGCTCCTCCTGTTCCACTCCACCCTAACCCCCCCCAACCCGCGGAGCTCCCCCCCCTCCATGGCTCCAACACGCCTCGAGCATCATCGACGAACACGCTGCTCTCCCCCCCCAAGTAATGGGGAACGCCGCGCGAGGATAGGAACGCCGAGACCTCCTCCCGAACCCGCCGCCAGCCGGGGGGCTCCAGCAACGCCTTGCCTGAGCCGGGCATCTCCACCACCAACCCATTCTCAATGGCTATGATTATGAACCCCCCCCTCAGCCTATCGAGCGACACGTGCCTGTGGGTACCGCTCGTCACCACGGCGAACAGCCGCCCGCCTTCGCGTACTCAATCACGGCGTCCTCCACCTCCCTACTCACCCTGTACCCCCCCCATCGACTCTAGCCGCCAGGGTGTTGTGGTAATCCGACGCGATCAGGTAAGGCATTGCCCTCAGCTGAGGAGGGGCAATCCTTTTAAAGCATGAGCCCGGCATCGACGAGCCCGTAGCTCAGCATGGAATCAGAGCGGCGGACCATTAATGGGCCGACCCTGCGAAGCCGAGCGGCGGAGAGCCGTAGGCCGTGGGTTCAAATCCCACCGGGCCCGCCAATCATAGGTGCAGCAATTGAAGAATTATCTCTATAACTATCGGAACATAAAGGCCTATCACCACCTTCTCCAGGAAGGAAAGTCTCCTATCCACCTGAATGAACCTCTTATCCATCTGATCAAAACGCTTATCCAATTGATTTATCATCTCCTCGAAATGCCTATTCATATCATCAAAACGCTTATCCATATCATCAAACCTCTTATCCATTTGGCCGATGACCTCCTCAAAACGCTTATTCATATCATCAAACCTCTTATTCATATCCTCAAAACGCTTATCCATCTGCCTAATCATCTCCTCGAAATGCCTATTCATATCATCAAAACGCTTATTCATCTGGTTGATGACCTCCTCAAAACGCTTATTCATATCATCAAACCTCTTATTCATATCCTCAAAACGCTTATCCATCTGCCTAATCATCTCCTCGAAATGCCTATTCATATCATCAAAACGCTTATCCATATCATCAAACCTCTTATCCATTTGGCCGATGACCTCCTCAAAACGCTTATCCAACTGCTTCATTAATTGGGCGTTTTGGTCCACCATCTTGGTGAGTATATCGGTCATCGTCTTTATATCGTCCTTTCTAGCTATGTCGTCGCCAATGTAGGATTTAAGGAATGCCCTCAGCTCCTCGCTTTCCTGCAGCACCCTTATCAGTATGGATGGGTCCTCCCTCAGCGCCCTCTCTATAGCTTCCTTTTCCACCGATTATCATGTGGGCGACCCCCCCATAATAAAGCTTTTTACTCCGTTGGCGCCCAAACCCAAATGGTCGTGATCATAGATGCCCAGCAAGTGATTAGGACCGTGATGGTGGATTGACGGAGTTCCTGGACGGGCTGGGGAGGGCGCTCGTTGCCCACGCGTCGGGTCGGGGGGGCGTCGTGCCGCCGAGGACGTCGTTCACCGTTGGCGGGGGGGATTGGTGGGGGGGAGTGATGCCGGGGCTACGTGGGTGGGGGGGGCGTGGCCGTCAAGGTGGTGGGGGGGGTTCACCCCGGGAACGCGGGGGGGGAGGGGGGGCTGCCGACGGTCACGGGGGGGGCAGTGGCTTACTTCGACGCCAGGGGGGGGAGGCTGTTGGCGGTCATGGATGGGGGGGAGGCCATAACCGGCGTGAGGACGGCGGGGGGGGCCACCGCTATCAGCGCGATGGTGGCCGGCGCCCCCACTTCCACAATTGGGGGGGTGGTGGGGGGGACGGGGGGGGTGGAGGCCAGGTATCACTTGATGCTGCTCACCGCAGTCTTCAAGCCGAGGCGCGTCCTGGTGGCCGGGAGGGACCCCCGGTAAGGCGGCGAGGTTGGCGGGCGAGTTCGGCGGGGGGGAGGCCGTGGGGGCTGGGGGGGGACGTGGTGGGGGGGGCTGACTTGATCGTGCTCGCCACGTCCAGCGCGTCGCCTCTCTTCAACTCGGTGCCGAGGGGGGGGAGGAGGCACGTGGCGAGCATAGGCGCGCCGAGGCCGTCGCGGAGCTTGGGCGCGGGGTTGATCGAGGAGGCGGGGGGGTGCGTCTTAGTGGATACTAGGAACGCGGTCAACGAGGCGGGGGGGGAGGACTTGAGCGGGGGGGTGGAGCTGGTGGAGCTTGGGGGGGAGGCGTTGATGGGGGGGAGGAAGTGCCCCCGCCAAGGAGTTGACGGTGTATAAGGGGGGGGTCGGCTTCGCTGCCCTGGACGCGGGCGCGGCGGACTTCATTGCGTCCAAATTATTGCTCCGCAGGTGAGGTGCGCGTGGGGGGGGAAGGGTTTTTAAGGGGGGGTTCTCGCCCTCATTTTACTTAGGTAAGTCAAATGAGCATCCAAGAAATAATACATGGCTCAAAGAAAGGCGATGAAAACATCGAGAACGGGAAAACAAACGTGGATGAGACGGCCGTCCTCATGTTCATGGAGCGGCGAAGGGCGTTAATGTAAGGAAGGCAAAGCGCCCGGCGCACTGTCCACTCATCGATGGATCCCCCCCAATCCATGCCCGGGACCGGGGGGGCACCGTTCTGGTCTGAGATGTGGGGGGGGCCGACATTTATGTTTGGTCCTAGGTCCATGCCTTGATTATTGCGATTACCTCCCCCCCTTCAGGACGAATATGGCGGCGTCCTCCTGGTCCAACCGCCTAGCCTCCAGGCCGAGCCGCCTTATTGTGTCCCCCCCCACCTTCCCAGCCGCCTCCTCCAACTCCCTGGCCTCGGCGTAGTACAGCCACGCCCTGTCCTCCCCCCCCGTTATCCACCACCTTGCCGTGTAGCAGGGGGTCCAGGGCCTTCCTCAACTCGTCCCTGACCTGCATCGCTGTTAAGCGGGGGAAGCGTTTATAAGTCGTGCGTCCCCCCCGACCCGCCGTCCAACGATGAAGCTGATTCTCAAGTTCAAGGATGGAACGATGGTTGAGGTAAAGGTGGAGACCTCCTCCTCCCCCCCGTCACCGTCAGCAAGCTGATCGCCGCCGCTCCCCCCTTAACTCATCCATGATAAGGGCGGGGCCGGAGGCAATAATACCGCTGGACCTGGGCGTGGGGGGGCCGGAGACCTTCAGGACATTCGCCAGGAGGGGGGGAGAGGTAATATACATTCCTAAGAGCAAGCAATTGATAATAGCCATAAACAACGTGGACCTGGGGGGACAGGGTGAACCCCATAGGCTTCCTGCTTGGCGACCCCGACAAGCTGAGGCCGGGCCCCATCACTATACAGAGAGGCGATTGAGGGAACATTGTGGGGGGGGACCCATCGTTTTATGAAGCAAATCTCGTAAAATAGCATTATGACGAGAAGATTATCCTTATTTATTAAAATCTAGCAGCGCAACGGGAAGATGCAATAATTACCCCATGAAGGGCCGGCAACCCCCCCACCCCCCCCGGCGGGGCTTTCCTGCTCACTACTATTATCAGAAATGCAGCGACGCGGTTGGGGCGAGGATGGTGGGAGTGGATTACCTGTTCTTCAGTATTCTCTTGTGGCTTAGTTTCTTGGGCACCAGTTCCTCCGGTAGCTCCGCGGCGGCTATCTCCACGTTCACCTCGTAGTTGTTCCAGGGACTGGATCTGCCGAATGCCCTCGGCATGTATCCCGGTATCTTGGCTCCCTTGCTGGAGGATGCGTGTATTATCACTGCGTTGGACGTGTTTAGTCCCTTATAGGTGCAGTTGCCCTCGAGGCTCTCCAGCAGCTCCAGGTAGGCGAGCGCGGCCTTCCTGGGCCACCTGGCGGCCGGCCACCCCCCCCTCCAGGGGGGGACCGGGTGGTGCGCCCTCTTCTTGTCGTGGCCCTTGACTGGCACGGGGGGGACGCGGCCCGCGGCGACGTCGTTAAGGTACTGCTTGGCCTGCTCCACCGTTAACCCCCTTATCGCCCTGGCCACGTCTATGCTGCTCTTCCAGCTGATGCGGAAGGTAGCCCTAGCCCTCACTATTTGGTCCTCCCCCCACGGAGGCGCCGAACCTCCTCCTGACCAACTCAATCAAGTCCTCATAACTGGCGGACCAACTCATGCAACGACGCCGAACCCAGTGCTTAAAAAAGATTCGCCCTAGCATTTAGGGGGAGAAGTAAAGGACGGGGGGGGAGGGCCGGGGGGGATTAAGAGGCGATGGGAATGGCGCGCCTTGAGGCGGGCTCGCCTGGCGGCTTTGCCGCTTTTAATTATATCTAATAATTATAATCATAAAATGTATTGCAAGTAGAAATATAGGGGGGGTAATATTTAAATACAAGGGATATTCAGTAATAGTATGGCGACGAGCCTACAAAGGAGGAAGGGTATAAGCAACGTCGTGGCAACGATAATACTGATAGCCGTAGCCATAGCGCTGGCCGTGGCGGTGGCCGTGTGGGTCTTCGGCCTCGCCGGCTCCTCAGCCAAATCAGCAACACTACAAGTAACCGCCACTGGACTCTCCGGTATAGGGACTGGTACAGCTACCCTAACTTTTTTGGTGAGCAATCCAAGTAGCACCGGAATAGGAATAAATGGCTTCACGCTAGGTAGCCTAGTGTGCACATTTAGCACTCCTATCCAAATACCCTCAGGAACCCAAGGCGCGGCAATATCTATACAATTATCTGTTGCCAATGGCGTATTTGGTACCTCCAGTGGTAGCGGTAGCAGTACTGCTACAGCAATATCTGGTCCTGGGATATCCAGTTCTGGAGACTCTGCTACGTGTACAGGTTCTCAGTCTGCGGTCGTTGGCGTTCAGTATTCTGGCACTGTAACCACTGTAACTGGTCAGTCCTATCCATTTACAGTGACCGCTAGCTCGTAAGACGTCAATCAAATTAAAGAAACAAAATAAAATAGAAATTATTATACATTTCTTATGGTTTATGGTTTTATGCTTCTCCGTATGCTCTGTCTCCTGCGTCTCCTAGCCCGGGCACTATGTATCCGTCCTCGTTTATTTCGGGGGTCTATTGCGGCTAGGTATATGTCAACGGGTTTCTTGGCTAGTACCCTCTCCACTGCTTGCCTCGTGCCTATGGCGTTTATGAGTATCATTCTCCCCCCCGGCTCCCCCCCCTCTCCTCTATTGCCCTCATTGCGGCCAGCATGGTGGAGCCCGTTGCCAGCATGGGGGGGTCGACTATCATCACTGTGGTTTCCCTTCCGATCCTGGGTATCCTGACGTAGTTCATCTCTATCTGGAAGTCCATGGAGCCCCCCCTCTCGTGCGACTCCTCCCTCCTCCTCGCGCTTATCACCCCCCCCATCCTGGCCATGGGGAATACCTTGAGGAGGCCCTCCACCATCGGCATCGCCGCCCTCAGTATCTGGATTATCACGACGTCCCCCCCCACCTCCAGCCTCACGCCCCCCCGCGCCCTCGCTCCGAGCGGCGTCTCGACCTCCACCTCGGAGACGGGGGGGAATGACCTCGCCACCTCGTACCCCCCCATCAGCCTCCCCCCCAGCCTCACCAGTCCCTTCCTGAACTCTATCTGACCAGTCCTCCTGTCCCGCAGCATGGTGAGTATTGATTGAGCCAGCGGGTGATCCACAATGGTTACGGTCATGGGGGGGGAGCCCCCGCGTCGCCCGGTTTTAACGTTGAAGCCAGGCAGGGCCTATGTCGTCGCCATTCCCATTCATTGAGGCGGATGGGGGGGTTAGGTTTATAAATTCGATAACAGAAGCGTTATCGATTAATATGAGGGGGGGAGGAATGTGGATGGCATACGCCCTCCTAAAGGAACTGGAGGGCGGGAGGAGGAAAACCAGCGAGCTGAGGCAATCAACCCCCCCGCTCTACGGAACCGCGTTCGACTGGGCGGTCACGGGCCTGCTCTCCATGGGCCTCGCAAAGCGCGTGATCGAGGGAGGCGAGGAGTACCTGGAGATGACCGACGCGGGGGGGAGGAGCTGGCTGTCGACCGGGCCATGGCCGTGGGCGCAGTGGGGGGGCTACGGCTGGGGGGGACCGAGGCACGGCCGCTGCTGGTGACGGCGATCCCCCTCCCATTCAAACCAACTCAAACCACGCCTTTCTTTTCTCCTTCTTCGCTCGATGTTAATTTTTTATACCGCCCAGCTGCTTAAAGCCCGTGAAGAGACACCTCTTGAGCAAGAGGGACATGAAGGAGCTGGCCGAGGCAGTGCCGGAGCTGAGGGATTACTTGAGGGGCGTCGACGCGCTGGAGTACTACGGCTTGGAGGACCTGTCCCTCTACGTGGCGGGCAAGATGCCCGTCCTAGCCGTGATGGAGGTTGAGTCGGGCGGGGGGGAGAAGAGGGAGTACAGGTTCCCAACCATCCCCCCCTTCCTGAACAAGAACCCCCCCCAGGCCCAGGAGAGGTACGGCACCGTGGACGTGGATCAGGGAGCCGTGAGCCACGTGGCGGGCGGGGCCGACGTAATGAGGCCCGGCATAAAGTCGATAAGGGGGGGGAGCTTCGACAAGGGAAGCATAGTGCTCGTGAGGGACCCAAGGGGGCTCGTCATAGCCGTCGGCATTGCCCTCTACTCCAGCGGAGAGATGAGCGGCATGACTAAGGGCAAGGTGATACAAACCGTGCACCACGTCAACGACAGGATATGGAGGATATACGAGGCCCTCAACAAGGCGTAGCTATGCCTTGGCGGACCGCGACTCCACCTCCCTCACCACCAACTCCACCAACTCCCTAAACGCATCCTCGCTCCTCTCCTCCTTATACCTCCTCGCCGCGGCCCTCAACCCGGCCGGGTCCCGCACCAACGCGTTCAGCAGTTGAAGCACGTTGCTCCTCCTCCCGCCCACCGTGGCTGACTCGAAGTCTATTATCACCGGCTCCCCCCCTCACCAAGACGTGCCGCCCGCCCCCCCTCGCCAACTCGTTGTGGCTCACCCCCCCGATCCTGTCCAGCGCCCCTCGCCTGCCCCCCCAGCAACCGCCTAACCAATTCAGCGTCCACCGCCCCCCCCACGCCCAGGGGGGGGAGCCCAGCACCTCCTCCATCACTATCACGTTCCTGGAGAACGTGAGGAGTCGAGGACCGACCCCCCCACTCCATTCGCGAGGCGAAGCACGTGCCCCCCCTCCCACAGCAGGTTGGGCCTGGAGGCGTCCCTCCTCCTCAACTTGCACGCCCACTCTCCCCCCCCGCCACCTCGTGCCTGCACCTAACCACCACGCCGTTCTGACCCTTCCCCCCCAACACCCTCCTGCCGAAGAGGAGCGTGGGCCCGCCCTCCAGCAGCTCCACCACGCCAAGGGACTCCAGCTCCGCGGCGACCTGGGACCAGTGATCCCCCCCTCCCCCCCCAAGTAGACGGAGAGCACGGGCTGGCCCCCCCGCGCAATCGGCTTAAAGCTTGCCCCCCCAACCCCCCCTCCCGTCCCCCCCATTCCCTCCGCCAGCGTGAGGAGAGCACAGGCCCCTGACTCGTGATGAGGAACTTGGGACTGAAGGAGTTTATGAGGGGGAGTCACTGGTGGGCCTTCATGTGCGCCAGCGCAGCCTTAATTGTTAGGAACTCGCGGCCGCACACGAGGCAAATGAATCTGTTCAGCCCGGCCGACGTGGCTTGGAGGATGAGGTGCTGCATCACGTGCCTCTCGGCCGCGCCCATGCTGGGCAGCTTGGCGTTGCATATATCGCAGGTGTAGTTCCTTCCCTGCTGCTTCAGGTGCTTCTCCACCAAGTGAGACGCCGCGTTTCGAACCGTGATGTCGGCCTTGCACTTGGGGCACGTCATGGAGTCCAACGCCTTTACCTCGCCGGCCAAGCCATCGCTGGGGGGACCCCCCCAGGTAGCCGCATGAGGGGCAGATCACGATGCTGCTTTTGGACATGGATGGAGCCGGGAAGCGGCGTTTTTAAGCATTGACGCCGGAACCGCGTTGCTTAAAAAGAGATTGAACGTCCCCCCCAAAAAATGCGAGGGCTGGACAACGCGATAACCACCATTATATTGACCGGGGCGGCGGTTGCGCTGGCCATCGGTTTATCGATTTGGGTATTCGAGACATCGGCCGCCGCCTCCAAGCTATCCGCGATAAAGGTGGAGCCCCCCCTCGGCGCGGCGGTGGGGGAGTGGATGGATGAACCTCTCCTTCATAGTCATTAACGATTACTCCACGACGGCTAGGATTGCCGGGGGGGTGAGCCTTGGATCACTCACTTGCACCTTCGACGAGCCCATCCCAGTGCCCAGCAATGCCGATGGGATCCCCCCCATTACCATCAACATAGGGAGCAACGCCACTGTGGAGGCCATTACCGCCTCCAGGGAGTACCGAGGCAATTGCAGCGGGTCCCCCCCGACGCCCAACTACTTGAGGGGGGGGCCTTGATAACGGCGAATGGGGGGGAGGAGTACCCCTTCTCCCTCTCCTAGTCCGTAAATGGGGGGCACGGCGATTAAGGGCTCGCCGATAACGCAAACAACCACCCCCCCCACGGGGGCAAGGCTTGAATCACCCTCCCTAGTGAATGCAGGACGGCTCCACCTTCAATTAGTCTTACAACCCCCCCTCTATCCCCCCCGCTTAAGCAGTGAGGGAAGGCGATGCGCATAGCCACGAGAGTTAATACAAGGGATTATGATGCCGGGTTTTCTGCATCTAAGCGCATTGACCCGAAAACCACGAGCATTGTTGAGTCGCCACCCCCCCTATATTGCTTTTCAACACAGTATTTCATAGCCGCTCAATGCATCGGTGAATGGGCGGGGGGGGCAACTTCCTACCGTTATGAGACCGTGACGACGCGCCCCCCCTGTCCGAGGAGGAGATTCATCCCTCCCCACGGGCGGTGGAAGCGCAAGTCGATCCGCTAACGCCTCTGAGCTTCATGGAACTCGCTCAATTCAGCGGCGTAGGCCTTGTATTCATCAATTCATCTCTGATTCGCTCAATGGAGGTTAACGGAGGGAGGGGGGGATCCTCGCCGGCTCGATTAAGTGCAGGGAGGCACAGCGTGGGGGGAAATCTTAAATTGAGGGGGGGACGGATTAGGGGGGGCATGGTTTTTGACGAGGAATTGCTGAGGACTAGGCTGTTCAGGAGCGAGTCGTTCAAGAGGGGGGGCAAGTGCCCCCCCTACTGCGGCCATCACTACTGGACGCTCAACCAGGGGGGGCAGGAGAATTGCGGGGACCAGCCCTGCACTCCGTACGGCTTCATAGGGAACCCGCCCGGGACGTACAGGCCCTCCTCCGTGGCGGACGTGAGGGAGAAGTTCCTCTCCTTCTTCGAGAGGAGGGGGGGCCACGCTAGGGTGAATAGGTACCCAGTCGTCGCCAGGTGGCGCGACGACGTCTACCTGGTGGGGGGGGCGTCCATATACGACTTCCAGCCATGGGTAACTGAGGGAATCGTGCCGCCGCCCGCCAACCCCCTAACCATATCCCAGCCCAGCATTAGGTTGACGGACGTGGATAAGGTGGGAAGGAGCGGGAGGCACTTGACGGGGGGGTTCGAGATGATGGCCCACCACGCCTTCAACTTCCCCGACAAGAAGGTGTACTGGGTGGACGAGACCGTGGAGTACGCCCACGAGTTCCTCACCAAGGAGTTGGGGGGGATCAGGGAGGATGAGGTCACGTATAAGGAGAACATATGGGAGGGCGGGGGGGGAAACGCGGGGGGGGAGTCATTCGAGGTCCTGGTGAGGGGGGGGTTGGAGGTGGCCACCCTGGTCTTCATGCATTACAGGATAGCGGATGGGGGGGAGTACAGGGATATGCCCATGAAGATAGTGGACACTGGATACGGCCTGGAGAGGATTTACTGGGTCCTCACCGGGAAGCCCACCGTGTACGAGGCTGTCTTCTCCCCCCCTTCCTGTCCTGGGCGCGGTCCAGGTTCGGCGTGGAGAGGCCCGACGACGCGTTGATGCAGTCCATAGCTACCCTGATGGGGGGGCAGCTGGACCCGGAGGTGTTGGCGCTGGATAAGGCGTACGAGGCCGTGGCCAGGAAGATAGGGATAGACGCGGGGGAGCTGGTGAAGACGGTGAAGCCCCCAGGAGGCGCTGTACGTGCTGGCCGACCACAGCAGGACGGTGTCCTGGATGATAAATGACGGCGTGATACCCTCCAACTCAGGCGTGGGTTACCTGGCCAGGCTCCTGATAAGGAGGATGATGCGGTACGCCCGGTTCCTAGGCATCGAGGAGCCGCTGGCCGAGGTGTTCGACGCCCACCTAAAGCTGCTGGCGGCTACGGATTACCCCCCCGAGCTGAGGGAGGGAGCGCCCCCCTAATACTTGAGCTGGTGGACATGGAGGACAAGAAGTACAAGGCCACCCTCAAGGCAGCGCCGCAGCTGGTGGAGAAGTACATTAGGAGCGGCAAGATAGCCGTGGAGGACTTGGTGGACCTATACGACTCCCACGGCATCCCGCCCGAGGTGGCGGCGGAGGCGGCGGCCAGCCGCGGGGTTCAGGTGACGGTGCCTGATGACTTCTACGAGCGCATAACTAAGATGCATCAACGCCCCCCCGCCAAGGAGGAGGGAAAGAGGAGCCCCCCCGTCCCGCCCGAGGAAGTGGTTGGCCTACCCCCCCCACCAGGGAGGAGTTCTACGAGGACGTCTACAAGTCGAAGTCGAGGGCCAGGGTCATCAAGGTGATCGAGGGCAGGTGGGTGGTGCTGGACTCCACCATCTTCTACCCGGAGGGCGGGGGGGGCAGCCCGCGGATAGGGGGGGAGTCATTAGGCACGGCGGCGGTGAGGCGGCGGTGGTTGACGTGCAGAGGGCGGGCCCCCGTCATAGTTCACGAGGTGAGTGGGGGGGCGGCCCCGCGGGAGGGTGAGGAGGTGGAGCTGGAGATAGATTGGGAGAGGAGGCTGGACTTGATGAGGATGCACACGGGCACCCACGTCCTAATACAGAGCATAAGGCGAGTCTTGGGAAGGCACGTGTGGCAGGCTGGGGGGGCTCAGAAGGACGTGCCTACCAGCAGGATAGACGTGACTCATTACAGGCTCCCCACGCAGGAGGAGCTGAGGAGGATAGAGGAGGAGGCGAATGGAGCTGTGATGAGGGACCTGCCCGTGAGGCCCCTGGTGCTGCCCAGGACGGAGGCGGAGAGGAGGTTCGGCTTCATAATATACCAGGGAGGCGTTGTTCCGGGCAAGGTGCTCAGGATACTCCAGATAGGGGGGGAGGACCCGCCGTTCGACGTACAGGCATGCGGCGGCACTCACCTGACCAGGACTGGGTTGATCGGGCCGATAAAGATAGTTAAGGTGGAGAAGATACAGGAGGGGGGGGTGGTGAGGTTCACGTTCACCACTGGGCGGCACGCCGTTAAGTACGTGCAGGAACTGGAGGGGGGGGCAATGGATGAGGCGGCGAGGAGGCTCGGCGTAGGCAGGGACTCGCTGCTGCAGGCAGTGGATAAGCTGGTGGCGGAGTTGAGGGGGGGGAGGGAGGCGGTCCTGCGTAGGCTGGCCAGTAAAGCGGTTCAGGCGGACCTGGAGGAGGCGAGGAGGCGCGAGATAAACCTGAACGGGGGGGTTAGGGCAGCCGTGGTTGCGCTCGAGGGGGGGAGGGAGTACGCCCAGGAGCTGGCTAGGGCCTACACGTCATCTGTGGGCGATGTATTGGTGGAGGTGATCGGGGACGAGGTCTACGTGTACACCAACGGCAAGGTGAGGGCGGGCGACGCGGCCAAGGCGCTGCTGGGGGGGAGTTGGGCGGCAG
>BBBF01000020.1 GCA_001315925.1 Thermocladium modestius JCM 10088
CGGGAGGAGACATACTATCCTATAGGAGGGCTGATTTATTGGTAAGGATATTCAATTCTATATTACTGCTCCAGGTGGCCAGGAGCTACTCATATTATGAACATAAGGATATGTTCAGCAAAAGGATAACTGAAGCATCGTTCACTGTAAGGATTGAAATTCCAAGTAATGTGGTTTCGTCGTTTTTCGAGGACCTCAGTGAACTATTGGCCGAACTATCGTCAAAGATGCGCAATCTAAAGGGCATTGATGTGGAGTTCACTGTTAAGAAAAGCGATGGAAATTATATTATAGTTACAGTTTCAGCGCTGATCTACAGCCATCGGCTTAGATTAGGGATTTGAGCATCTATGGCCTATTGGTTATTATAAAGGAGGCGTAACATGAGCTGCATGAAGCGCGCCACAAAATATTATGGGCAAGGCAAGCCGCTGAATGTCCATTATGTAGATTGAGCCTAGATGTCGTGTGTGCATGGAATGTAGGGGATCAGTTCATTGTTCGGCATCGGTTTCATTGGCTGTGCTTGTTTCAGTAGATGTACTATTATGTTCATCGTTGCCGGTCCCGCGTATTGGCCTTATTGATAGAAATGGTTGATTAATTACCGTTTTGTTATTAGCGTCGCTGGATACCGTGTAGCTTATTGTTATTACAGCCGAGTAAGTGCCCTTGCTTAGGTAAATTCTAGTAGAATCATTTTCTTCGCTGAGCGATATTGTGTAACTGCTTATCTTTATGGTTACATTGAATGATGAGAATGAGTCCTCAATCGGCTTGTCCCTCAGGAATATCACATAGCTTCCATTACTCGGAATCATTACAGTAGCTGTTTCCGTGATTACGCCACCGGAGCCGGCAGTAAGGTTGCCTAGGTTGAAATTGGCCGGAGTTATAGCTGGCTGTGGATTGAATTTGCTGGTTATGGTATAAGTTATGTATGCCAGGTTACCCGCGGCCGCCTCCGCGATAACTATGCCGCCCACCGCCACCAACGCTATTACCACAATGATCAAATTGTTCATGTGGTATTTAGCAATTCATCTCTTTAAAAACGTTTTCTGCGTGCCGGAAATGTTGATGCTGATCATAGCATAGTTGTCCCTAATTCATGAGAAGAATCTAGGCTTGCTTCTCGGGAGTAATGGGATCAAATTGACGCATCTTCCTCAAGGCTTCCATTAAGCTCAATTGGAAAATATAAGCGATGCTTCTACACGTATCCTCTATTCATTCTAAGGTATTGCCGGCATGGAGGACAAGCGATTAGCGGGCGATCTATCGTCGCCTTTAACTAGACTTACAGCCACGCGCGGGTTCGTCAATAGAGATGCAGCTATGGATAGTTCGTCTGGGGCAAGGCTTTAATCGCCTGGAGGGGGCGGGCTGGACGTGAATCCATACATAGAGCTGGCCAGGTCGGAGCACGGCTTAATAGCGGGGGGGGTGGCAGCCATATCGTCCTACCTCTTCAGCGGGGGGGGAGGGAGCCATTGGTGGCCGTTATGCTGTTCGTGTCCACCTTCATGGCTGAGGTATTCCTATTCGTGACCAATGACTTGCTGAACATAGCCGAGGACACAGTGAATAGGCCTCAGGCCCCCCCTGATCACGGGCAGGGCAGGCAGGAGAGGCGCCTCAATAATGGCCGTCGCATCCATGGCCGCATCCATGATATCCATGATATGGTTATACGCCGCCCGCCTCATCAATGTCATGCCCCCTCCTAGTTCTATTCGCTGCCATAATGCTGGGGGGGTTCTACTATAACTGGCGGGGGGGGAAGAGGATATTGATAATCAATAACTTGATAGTGTCAGTGGTGACCCCCCCGCTGACCTATATATATGGGCTATCATGCGTCTCAGCCGCAAGCGATCACGCCATCCTAGTCGTATTGCTCCTATTCTTCACGTCAATGATAGCCACGCTGGGCAGGGAGTCCATAAAGGGGGCCATCGACGTAGCCGGCGACTCAAGGGTTGGAGTGAACACAGTGGCCACGAGGAAGGGGAAGGAGGCGGCGGTTAGGCTGGGGATGGGTGCCACCGCGGCGGCGGTGCTGATCTCCATTCCCCCCCTAATGGCATTATCCATTCGCTTCGCCGTGTTTGCAGCATCCATAGCAATCACGGATGCAATCATGATTTACTGCATGCTCCTCTTGAGGAGGGGGCGACTTAGAGGGATATAGGAGGAATAGCTTGGTAGGAATGAGCATAACGCTGCTGGGCTTCTTCATAAATGCCTTGATGCGCATTCCTCTATGAATTCCTTAATTACGGCCAGCCCCCCCGCCTCAGCAATATTATTGTTAACGGATCCAAGCCCCCCCACCCGAATTCCCTGAGACACGCCGAAGTACTCTCCCGGCACCACCATGACTCCCCCCCGCTTCAGCAATTCTTGCGCCACCTCCATTCCACTTAATCCACACCTTGGCTTCATGAATGCTATAGGCATGTCACCAACGTATTCCACCTCCACGGAATCCCTCAATTCATCCGCGATCCTCAGCATGATCCTCCTATTTCCCTCTATTATGTTCAAGTTCCTGGCCCTGACCGCCTCCCTATTGCCAACCAATGCAGCGGCGTACTTGGCCTCCACATCCATTGGGCCTGGGCTCACTAGATCGGCTATCCCAGACATATCCTTTATTATCTCGGGATCACCTATCGCCCAGCCCACCTTCAAGCCCTCCATGGTGTAGAACTTGGAGGTGCTCGTCGTGAACACCATATTATGGAACCGGAGGCGCGGCGATCTATCGATGAAATCCACGAATATGGAGTCAACTACAGCGAAAGAGCCTCTTCGTTCCAGCTCCACCTCGAGCTCCCCCCCCAGTCTTTTCCCGTCCAGGAAGAGACCGGTTGGGTTGTTTGGATTCGAGATTATCAGGATGCTCTTTGCCGGGAAATGAAAAATATCCCAACCACCAATGAACGCAAGCCTAAGAAAGAGGGGGGGAGAACCCTGATCGGCTCGTACTCGGGCACCACCACCGCCGCCGACTCAACCTTACTCCTCAATGCTGCCACAGCCAGGAAATTCCCCCCTCCTGGGTTCCATGAACCAACATCAACCCCGAATCGCCGGCGCCGTAGGCATCCCCAATTATACCCAATGCATCGTCCCGAGGCTCCCCCCCAGCGAGTCGCCCCCCCACCTCTCCTGGATTGATCGGAATCATGCCGCTGCTGGATAAATTATACCTAGCCGAGTGAGTCCTAAGCCAAACGAAGTGACCTATCTCCATCCTTTTCAGAATTAATCAGCATTATTTATTTTTTAAGGGAGCATGGGAGAAATCATTGCTTTCCTCGGAGTAGGCGATGTGTATTTCAATCACATGTATTGCCTTGTTAAAATAAATTTTATAAATAGGATAAATATCCTATTTTTATGCCGTTAAGCGAGGCAGATTATGATTCGATATACGAGGCAGCGGAGGCGCTGCTCTGCATGAGGCAATTCGATGCGGCGGTGAAGCTCTACGACGCGGTGGTGAAGGCCCGCCCCAACTTAGCGGGGGGGCGTGGCATGGATTGGCCATATGCCTGGAACGCTTGGGAAGAAGCGAGGAAAGCAAGGCAGCATATGAACGAGCCTTAACTCTTCACGTAAAGGATGGAGGAGCAAGAGCGCTGCTCTGGGGGGGAGGGTGGGCTGCATTGAAGCTAGGCAAAGTAGAGGAGGCGTATAGATTGATGAAGCTATCCGTGGAGATGGATCCAAGCTACCCATACTCATGGCATAGCCTTGCCGTGGCGGCCCGACGGCAGGCAGAAGGCAGGAATCCGAGGAGGCAATGAATAGGTATAAATCCATGACCGCCGAGAAGCCATACGATAGAAGGGAGTGCGAGGGGATACGAATGCTGAGAGAAGCGTTGAGCACCGCCGGCGACGATGCTGTGAAGCTGATCGCCGCCGTCATAGATGGATTGGGTGAATTGAAATGCAGCTAACCGCCCAATAAGCCCACCACCTCAACTATGCCGGGCCTATTAATGGGGGGGCTGGGATCCAAGCACCTCATGATCAGCATGTTGATGCTTGGTGGAACCCCCCCGAGCGAGTTCAAATCGATGGCCGGCGGAGGCACGTTGCTCAACCTATACGCTTGGGGGGGATTAACGCCGGTCAACATTTCGTAAATTATCAATCCGAGGGAGTATATATCCGATTTATCCGTGGCCTGCCTCCCCCGCAATACCTCCGGCGCCGCGTAGGATGCCGAGAACTGGGACACCAATAAATACCCCCCCAGTGGCTATCTTGGATGCTCCAAGGTCGCTATCTTCACTGATCTACGATCCTCATCCCCAAATAAGATATTCTCCGGCTTGAGGTCCAAATGCAATCGGCCCGAGGCATGTAATTCCTGCAATGCCAGCGCTATCTCCCTCGCTATTCGAACCGCCTCCTCGACGTCCAGCCTACCCCTCTCCCTTAAGTACTGCCTCAGCGATCCGCCCTTCATGTATTCCATCACTATGTAGGGCGGGTCCCTCATGTATTGATCCAGGCTCCTGTATGGAAGCTCCTCATCGGGTGGTATGTGAACCTCATATACTTTGACTATCCTAGGCGAATCTATTAACAAGTAATTGCTCATCTCTCGCTTAAATGATTGAATTATGCTGGGATTGGAGGCCAGCGGATTTCCCCCCCTGGAGTCCTTCTCCTTAAGCACCTTTATCGCGTATATGGACCCCCCTATCATCTGATCCCCCCCTCAGCACGTAACTGAAGCCGCCGGCAGCCACTATGGAATCTATGAAGTACCTGCCGTTCAACCATGCATGAAGCCAAGCCAGGGGAGGCTCCAATCCCTTGCGGTACATCTCCCTCCTAAAGCCGAAAAGCGACGTTGCCTGGATTATTATGACATACGGGGGGGCAATCCCCAGAAATGCGGCTGCAACCACGGCGGCTATAGGCCCCCCCCAGCCCTAACCGCCAATAATCGAGATCTGGTCGTCCCCACCGCTATCGGCGATGAGGCGGCAACCACAGCGCTGGGGGGGGAAGCTTGCCGGCAAGCGATAGAACTACAGCGATGGCCAGCAATGCTATCGACGCGGACACCACGTAATCCGTCCCCCCCGCCACCGCAGTGCCTCGCCGCCAAGCAAGCATTGCCGAAACGTATGTGGCAGCCATCATGGATGCCATGAATTCCACGTCAGATAAGTTCATTATTAATCGAGTGAATAACACGGCGGCAATCACGAGGGCGGCCATTAAGGCAATCTTAATTGCCTTATTATCCAGCATGGACTCCGCCAACAAGACTGTTATCCCAGCCGAGACCACGCCCAACCTAATGCTTCCCACGAGGCCATGTCGATCACCAGCAAGGCAGTGGTCACGCCTATCATTAACCCCCCCTCCATCCCAGATTGAGGGATGGATATCGCCAACAACGCTATGGAGACCAACATAATTAACAGCTCCAGCGGCGGGAGCCCCCCCATCAAGAGACCCACGCCCACGCCCAGCACGAGGGGCACCGCGGCCGAGATGAACTCGCTGCCTATATCCACTGCTGCGTCTTAATTGATGGTTTTATAAATCTAGGGGATCGACGCGTCTCCATTCCGCGACTAACCAAGACTCCAACGCAAGATTTTTAAAGTATTGCGACTTAGTTCTATTTATGGCTGTTTCGGCTAAGTTGGACGCTGTGCTGGATGGATTGCTGAGGGACTTGGGAGGGGGATGGGATTGGGGCCATCCTGGTTAGGAGGGATGGGCTCCCCCCCGTGGCTCAACGCTTCCCCCCCCAACATAGACACTAAGACAGTGGCCGCGTTAAGCATGCTGGCCGCCGGCGCCTTGAGGAGGCTGGGCACGGATAGCAAGCTGGGGGATTTGGAGTACGCCCTTATCCACTACACTGGCTACATGGCGTACCTAGACTACGTCACTCCAGACATAGCCTTAGTCACCGTAGTCAATAGAAACGCCAACCTAGGCCTACTCCTCCTCCTCGCTGACCAATACATAAACCAAATAAAACAAGCAATGAGCATACAATAAAAAACAATATTCTATGAAATGAAATTCTTGCTCATATTTAAAAAATAATTAAACGCACATTATATTGCAATGTTAATAAAAATTATAGGAAGCATTACCCTTTTAGCTGGACTAGTTTTCTTAAGTTGTTAGGTAGGCTCAATTCAGGAGTTAGTGCGCGGTAGCCTAGCAGGTGGTGAGCCGGCCGGCTTAACGAAAGATTTATTGAATTAATTGCATGATGGCACGGCTGGGTTGGCTTACCATGTAACGTAGGATATGTTTAGGGAATCGCTTATCTCCGCAAGCCTTCGTGCTTCATCATCGCTTATGCTCCATCCAACTGATGCGGCATTGCTAATGACCTGCTCAGGTCCCTTGGCTCCAGGTATGGGAATGACTCCCGCCTTAATCAGCCAATTTAGGGCACTTGGCCGGGGGGGGTTCTTCCATGCTTATCCCCTATCTCGCGCAGCGCTTGCACCAGTCTCATTATTTGGCGAACATTATCCGGGGGGGCATATAGAGGATCGTTTGCCCTAACGTCGGAGAACCTGGGTAGATCGTCTGGATTGTACTTGCCCGTCAAGAGGCCCTTAGCCAGGGGGGGACTCCACGCGATTACTTGAATGCCGTTTCTCTCGGCGTAGGGCAGAAGCTCCTTCTCTGCCTCCCTCTCTATTAAATTGTACCGGTTCTGCGTGCTGACCACGTCGGTAGTGGATAAGCACTGCCGCGCCTCCTCCAGCAGCTTTACGGGGGGGAAGTTGCTTACCCCCCCTATGTATCTAATCACCCCCCCCTCCTTAACCAATCCCTCCAATGCCTTCATGTACTCGCACGTGGGCACGTTGTACCAACAAGGAGGCCAATGGACCTGCATTATATCTATCACATCCACCCCCCCAAGCCTCTCCCTGCTCTTGCGAGCTGCCTTAACCACGTCACCCGCCCTCAGCAAGTCGCCGGGCACCTTCGTCGCGATCACCGTTCCCTCCCTGGCGCGTAACTCCCTCAATGCCTTCCCCCCCACGTGGGTCTCGCTGGTTCCCCCCCTGCCGTAAACCGCCGCCGTGTCTATGAAATTTATGCCGGCCTCCAGGGCAGCCGCTATCGTCTTCTTAGCCAAGTCATAATCCATCACGCCCACGCATCGCTGAATTGCCACGCGCCTAGCCCCCCCACCCTGGATACCTTTAAGCCGGTCTTGCCGAATGCCCTATACTCCATACAATCCCAAAGTTCCCACTTGATTTAAACCTACTGCTTCCCGCCGCGGGGCCCGGCCTCCTCTCTCTTCCTCCCATCCCGGTGCTCAGCCTTATGCCCTCCAAACGCTTCATTATGTCCTCTACGTACGCGTCCACCTCATACGGCTCGACGCCGCCCCTCCTAGCCGCGTTCTTCACTATCTCCATGACGATCTCGTATCTCTTGTACTTATCGTTGAGCTCCTTCCACTTAATTCCCTTCAATGCGTTTGCTATCTTGGAATTGTAGGGCAATACTCCCTTAAGCATTAGAACCGAAATTATGGGGGTACCCATATACCCTTATAGGTCGTCCCATTATCCGTGCTATCCGCTATTCCCCGCTCCAAATCCACGTGAACGCTATATTTGCGATACCCATCGCTTGAGACCACCACGTAATCGCCCTCGCCCACCTGCTTTATCCTGCCGTCCACTATCGCGCCGAGGGCCTCCAGAACCTTTATCTTAGGCGGGGGGGACCTAAGCTTCACAACTGGCTCTATTACACGCATTAATTAACGCTTTCCCATAATGATCGCCATATTATTAAAGCCCTCCGCGGAAAACCTTTAAAACCGCTTGAAACCAATCGCATGGGCGGGGGGGGTACCCGAGCATGGTCAAAGGGGGGGCGGGTTCAGGTCCCGTTGGCGTAGGCCTGCGTGGGTTCAAATCCCACCCCCCCCGCACCATTATACACGCTAGGTTACATGATCCACCGCTGGCACCGGTAGGCTTAATCAATACGCCAGCCCGCCTGCTAGAGTTCGGCCTTCATCGTGACTAATAGTCACTTTTCATGACTATTAATCACTCGGCCTCATCACTCCTTTTCCCTCCTCATGCCGTCTAGGGACTAACTCCCTTCAAGGACATGGGGGGGAGTTTCATTGGGTGCCTTCCTCCACCTCTTCGAATTCCGCTTTGGTTTTACTTAAAACACTTCTCTTTACTGAAGCTACGGGTTATGGTTTGTTTGCTGGTTTCGATTTAAATAGTGATAGACTAAACGTTGTTGTAATTAACAAGGATGGTAAAGTTATTACTACTAAGACTTTTTGGTATTCAGATGTTACTAGGCATGGGTTTCCTAAAGATAAAGCAAAGGCTTTACGTTTAAATGCTCTTTCAGAGGCTCTTGAGTTCCTATCAAGGGTTGGTGTCGATTATGTTGTATTTGAGGACTTATTCTTAGTGAAGAAGAGGAAGTTTACTAGGAGTAAGAGTGGTATAGGAATATTAGCAAATTTGCTAAGAAACAATTGTTGACTCACGGTGTTATTAAGGCATTAAGGCTAGGATTTAACGTTATTTTAGTTAACCCCCCCTAAGGGTACTACAAACTCTGAAGAGCATGAAAAGGTGATGAGGGAAAAGGGTTTCGATAGACATACCGCATCGGCTTACTTAATAGCAATGAAAGGATTAGAAGTAATTAAAAATAACGAGTAGTTACGTAAATGTGCTGCAGACTAACCACACAGCCCTTAACCTTTAGAAAGGCAAAAGTACAGGAGAGTAAGGCACCCCCCTCATTCTATGGCTTGAAGCCCCACCCAACACTAGGGAGGGTGGATCCTAACCCCGGTCAAGCATGGTAACTGCATTAAACCCTCGGAGAAAACTTTAAATAGAACATGTAAATAAACTTTAAATAGAAACATGTAAATAGTTTATTATGGTTAAGTGGGGGGGTAGTTTGATTATGGTTGTGGTTGCTGTGGCTATTGTTACGGTATCTCTTCTCCTCATTATTAATAGGCCCATGTTTAGGCTTCTAGCCGTGTTAGTGAAGTGAGCTTAAGCATCGCCAATGAATCAATACCGGTAATCAACGTGCCCATCTACGTAATCGGCCCAGCAATACTCACCCAGGAATTAACAAGCATAGGCATAAACCAATCACTAATCAAGCCAATAACGATTAATCAATTGGCGGGTCTACCGAACGGTAGCGTGGCGGTTATTGACTGGCCCTTGGTGAGGCCCAGCATTGTGGTGAGCGATCCTGGTGGTAAGGTTGAGGTTAACTTAACGAGCCCAGTTATTCGCGAGCTTATTAACGCAACAGCTAGGGGGGGTGATGTCATCGGCATATATGCTAATGCCAGTGATGAGGATGTTGTTGAATTCATCCTAGCCTACTCATGGGCCAGGGCTGTCAATAATGAACTGGTCCTGGTTGGTGCCGATTTCCGCGAGGAGGTCCCAGACTACCTAACCGCCTACCCAATAATACCGGTGAGCGGCAAGGAACCGGTCATATTCGTAGTGAGGTGGGTTAAGCCAAGGGGCCTAATAATAGGCCCAATATACGCAAACCAATTAACGCAATTAATTGTAAACATCATGAGGCCCACCATTAGCTTAAATGCCGTGAACGGCGTCATCGATACCGTGGATCCATGCTACGCGGAGTATCAGCAATATAACGGCGCCTCAAACCCATCACCAAGCGTTTACTCAACAAACTCAAGCACACTCATATGGGCAGCACCCATGTGGACTAGTACATCGTATAGTGGTATACAAGCCTATAGCGATGACAATGGATCATTCTACTGGGACACATGCCTCGACCTTAGCAATTCGATCAATGAGGAACAGTTAAGTGGATACGGCCCAACCTATTATCTAACGGCTAACGTTATTGGCTATGAGAGTTACTTCGAAAGCTCGACCATGTATGATAACGGTGGTTTCGAGGTTTCGCAGGTGGGGGGGCTATTGACTACTACACAAGCTATCAGCAATACAGTGCTGGCGGATCCAATGCATTCATCGGCGATCAAGGCGGTGGTACGTTTGGTTCTAGTTCGTGGGATCCACCATCAACAAGTGAAACGGCTAGCTATACTGTGTCGATTGGTGTGGGCCTTTCGGGTTCAAGCGTTAGCGTCGGCATATCACTACCTGCCGGTACAAGCGAGAGCATTAGTGGTTCACTCAACCCTGCCAAGACGATAAGCTTTAATGGCTGGACTGTGGAGGTGTCTAACATTACGTGGGCCTTCAACATAGATAGAAGTGCTAACCAGCAGGATTTCCCGAACTCCTTTGAAGACGTAACACCGGCCGGCATATATCTATCGAACTTCAACCCATCACAGCAATATCTTGCCTTCTTCAATGTTGATTTCGAGAATTACGCGGTCACGGCTTCATACATATGCGACTATTATGCTTATCAAACCATTTGGACCGATGCTCAGTGGCAGATTTCTATTACCCTCAGTCAAGCACCACGGCAAGCATAACAGGCGGAACTGGCATATATTTGTCACCAAATGCACCACCCGGCTCCTACGTCTCAGGCATGTCATCAGGTGTGGCATACACGCCATGCCCTGCCCCCCCTCATTGAATAATGGGTAACCGTTGGTTTGATTGATATCTTCTTCAAAAACTAAATCCAACCTTTCTTCCCATCCCCCCCCGCATTAACAATGAATGTCATTGTTCCTGCTGAGGAAAAATAAAAAGCGGTGATGGTCTATGTACAAAAGCCTTGGAAATGATGGCTAATCGTTTATATGGAGAATCATGCAAAGCTTTGGGATTCGAGAGGAAGCGGTTCAATCAAGCAATTATTTCCCTTAGCTCTGGTCCTCCTCCTCTCCGGGCAGTTTCATTAGGCTGAGGGTTTTCCTCTGCTGCCCGCTTAACTTATCCTTGTTCTCCTCCAGGATCTTATCAACTATCTCCAGCACTCGCTGCGCGGCCTCTATGTCTGGGTACTTCAGCAGGAATGGGACCCCCCCGGCATCGTTGGCCTCGCTTATCCTTGGATCCATCGGTATTCTGCCTAGGAACTGAAGGCCCTCCTGCTTGGCCATTTCCTCCCCCCCAATGCCCCCCCTCCCGAATATGTTGTACGTCTTGCCGCTCTCGGGGCACGTGAAGCAGCACATGTTCTCCACAATGCCAATTATGGGTATCTTCAGTTTCTTGGAGAAATCAATGGATTTCTTGACGATTCTCATCGACACGTCGCTGGGGGGGATGGTGACTATCACGCTGCCGGTCATTTGATCGCTCAGCATTTGAGCCATGGTGAGTGGAGCATCTCCAGTGCCGGGCGGTAGGTCTATCAACAGCGCATCCAGCTCTCCCCCCCAGTCCACGTTGCTTAGGAAGTCATCAACGGCCTTGGCCACCAGTGCTCCCCTCCACACGACGGCGGTGTCCTCCGATGGGAGGAGGAAGTCCATTGAGACCACCTTGATGCCCAGCGGGCCAACGGCGGGGGGGATTATGACTTGCCTCTTATCGTCGAGGTACAGGGACGTGTTGGTTAGACCGAGTAACTTGGGTATGGTTGGGCCATATATATCCGCGTCCAGCACGCCTACCTTGAGTCCCCGCAGCGCGAATCCCACCGCGAGCGACATGGTCACGAAGCTCTTCCCGACACCCCCCCTTCCCGCTCATCACGGCTATCTTCATCTTCACCTTCTTCAACGAGTCTGTCTTGCTGAGCTTTATGGCGCTTGGGGGGGCTGGCTTGCCTTGCTGGCCTTGCACGTTTACGTGAACTCTGTCATTGGACATATTAGGGTCGATCAAAAACGACCTAATAAATCTTTACAAAGTGACTAAACATCTTGCTTCCTTCTTTATGGTAGTGAAGCCATTAGGTGAGCAGGCAATAATATTAGACATCTATTATGTTCAGAATGGGAAGACACCCCCCCATTATATTGAATGGAGTTTCTCGTTTGCCTCCATGGGGATTATTTGAAACGCCACGTTTCGCCGCGGCTCACGGAGCCATCGTTGAACGCCACGTGATACCTATGGTACTCGCCGTTCCCCAATTCATTGCACTTGCCCACCATCATTGGCTTGTAGTGGTCCACTATGGTTGATGAAAAATACGCGATGCCCCCGTCGGCGTCGCATTTATAAAGCTTGTAATAATTAATCGCGTTCTCATTTTCCTGGAAGGGCACGTGATAGCTGCCCGTTATAATTGATGCTCTGCCATCGCTTATTATAGTGATTCCCAGATTGGCGCCGGTCTTGGTTCTTCGCAGTAGCCAATCCATGCTGCTCCAGTCCAAGTCGTCCCTGACCTGCCTAGCCAGCGCTAGGTTGGCGATGTACGTATCATTGTACTTGCCCAGCTCCTCCCCTGGAGGCAAGTATTTCCTCATCTCGTCCACCGTGAACGATCCATTGTGTATCATGTATAGCTCCGATCCATTAATGGTTACGGCCCTGACGGGGGGGTGAGTGGAGAAGATGTTTCTGGGAGTGCCGCTGCTGGCTGCCCTGGCGTGCATCATTAATATAATGGGTGATTTGACAGAGGCTTTAACCAGGCCCTTAACGATATTCGGTGCATCCTCTTCGAAAATGGGATTCGTTGACCTGTGATGGACTATCATGGGCTTACCATTTCGATGGATATAAATAGGAACCCCCCCCAACCATCCCTATGTCTTTTCTCTCCGTATAATTTATCTCCATAGGGATCCATGGAGGCGGCCTTAGCCAACGCCTCCGCTGTCTCGACAATCGTCTCCTCCGCATCATTGAATTGTCCAATGAGCACGGCCATTCTGCACATGCCTTCATCTATGGTTGCCGCTTTAAATGCTTTGGGCTGTGCTTCCTTATTTAAATCCGAGAGCCTTGCCCCCCCTTGGTGGGAAGAGGTTAGATTATTGGTTCTTCCCTTGTAGTTAGTTGGTTTGTCCCGCGGTTTGTCTGGGATCACCGGATGAATATTGTCCAATAAATCATAATTGCAATAAGAGAAAGGTTTATAAATGCCTTGATATTTTCAAGCAAAAAGTTTAAAATGAGTGGAATGATGATGAGCTCAAATTCCCAGAACTCGGGATCCGGGAATGGGGGATCCGGGAAGTCCCTCGACAAGTTTAAAATGCTGCGCAACGGAAATGAAATGGAGTTCGTCAAGGAGAGCGGAGAGAAGCTGGTGTGCCCGAGCTGCGGCTCCACCACGTTCATATACGACTTCGAGAACGGGCAAATAGTCTGCGCCAAGTGCGGTTATGTGTTGGAGGAGCACATACTGGATCTGGGGGGGCCTGAGTGGAGGGCATTCACGCCTGAGGAGAGGGATTCCAGGGCTAGGACGGGCGGCCCGGTCAGTAGGTTGACCAGCGAGGCGTTGACGACCACGATAAATTGGACCACTAAGGATTACAGCGGCAGGGAGCTAGACATAAAGCGGAAGCTGGAGGTCCTCAGGTTCAGGAAGTGGCAGCAAAGGGTTAGGATACAGACCAGCTACGAGCGCAACTTGGTTCAAGCCGAGAACGAGTTGAAGAGAGTATCGTTCCAGCTGGGCATTCCAAAGGCATGTGAGGAGGAGGTGATGACCATATACAAGGACGTGCTGGAGAAGGGATTGGTGCGGGGGGGGAGAAGCGTCGAGGCCATAATATCGGCGTGCCTCTACATGGCTTGCAGAAAGATAGGCACCCCCCCAGGAGCTTGGATGAGATCTCCCAGTTCACCAGGGCATCCAGGAAGGAGGTGGCCCGGTGCTTTAGGCTAATAGCGAGGGAATTGGGGGGTGAGGCTGCCGCTCAGCGATCCAAAACAATACGTGCCCAAAATAGTGGAGCAGCTTCGATTGGGCGGGGAAATCCAGAGGGAGGCCTTGAAGATACTGGAGGAGGCCAAGAAGAAGGGCTTGACGGCCGGGAAGGATCCGGCGGGCCTGGCGGCCGCCGCCGTCTACATAGCCTCCCTCCTGAAGGGAGAGGTGAGGACCCAGAAGGAGGTGGCTCAAGCCGCTCAGGTCACTGAGGTAACCGTCAGGAATAGATATAAGGAGTTGGCCAAGGAGTTAAGCATAAAGATACCAATTAAGTAACCCTTTAATGCACATCCCCGGAATAAAATACAATCATTCTTGTTTTTTATGCAGCATAGGAAGCGAGTACCTCATCAAGTCGACTGGAGAGTACATAGTCAAGGTTAATCCACATCCATTCAACAACGGCCACGTGGTGGTTATAAGCAATGAACACAAGCCGCTTGGAGAGGTAACGCCGCTGGAGCTCTTCTCTATGCTTAAGGAAGCAGCATCTCTAATGCGGCATCTACGACACATATATAATCCCCCCCAAGGATTTAATGTGGGGATCGTGAATAAGCCCCCCCACGCCGCGATACACGTGGTGCTAGATGGAATGGTGACGCCAGCTTCGTGGCGGTCGTGTTCAATGCAAAGCCGGTTCCAGAGCTGCCCGAGAAGACTAGGGATAATCTATTGAAGGAATTGAAGGTGAACGGCCAATGATTGTTTCCCTCGTGGTCGACATGCTGTTCTCCATAATAGTGCTGGTGATGACCTTCGGCATATTCAACGGATTGATATATGATTACAAGCTGCTCTCCTCCCTATCCCATCTACTGGATAAGAACATAAAGATAAAGCTCAGCGGCGGTTCACTGGATCTCTCATTCCTATCATCTATAATAAAGGGAGCCAAAATAACCGGAGTATACCTTGATAGCCCGGAGTACGGCAGCACGTTCACCGAAGGAGATAAGGCAACGGTTAGGTTCAATGTTAATGCCGTGGAGAGGAAAAACATAATGTTGAACATTAAGGTGAGTATTAACGGAAAAATGGATGTTTACTCCGTGAAGAAAAAGATGAGGATAACCCTGGAGTGATAAAAAAGAGGACAATCCTCGCCCTTCAAGGCGGGGAGGAGGTCAGTTGGGCTATTGCTAGCGGTGATGAACCACGGGCGTGTTGGGGCTTTGAAGGCGGGAAGCTCCGCCCTAAAGGACGGAGCGTCTCACTTCTTAACCGTCTCTATCGATACCAGTATTGCAAGTATGTCCACCAATAAATTGGAGAGCGGGGTCACCAGTAAAGTGACTATGTACGCCGCGTATAATTGCGATAATTGCGAATAGAGAAGCCACGCGTTTAGTATCATGTCCACCAAGAAAATGGATGTCCCTATGAATGAATTGGTGGGCCCCCCCACCAAGTAATCGAATAGTGCCAGCACGGCGAATAGTATCATTAACGTAAAGAGCATAAATGATGCGAAGATGTATATTCCCTTAAATGGATCTATGCCGTATAGGAACTCCACCAGCACCAGTAATAAAGCCTCCAGTCCACGCATGCCGCTCATAACTCCATATATCCTATACATTAAGGCAATCCAACGACAGCTGGATTATAAAAGGTTACCTAAAGCCTAGCCTCCCCCCCAAATAAATGGTTTTTCGACCCCCCCGCCGTACCCCCCCGCGACAGCAAATTAACTATATAACGTAACGATGGAAGCGATTGGCCGGCCAGCCGTAGGATCGTCGTGCATTCCCCCCCTCCCCCCCCGCTTTTAGGAAGGGAAAGCCTCAATTCACCTCATAAAGGGCCAATGCGTTGATTGCGGCAGCATGGCGGTTAACCTGGAGGATTATTGATACTGCCTTCAGCGACGCACTATGTGGTTCGACCGGCATCCCTGGAGTTGCCAATGATGGTGGGAGCTCGTTCAGAATTCATTGCGGTCTAATCGCTACAAAAAGCTTTTACCCGGCTTATCCAGGTGAATCAAATGGAATATAGGGAGTTCGGTAAGACTGGGGGGGTTAAGGTATCAGTTATAGGAATGGGGGGGACATATTATGACCCCATGTGGATATTTCTTTCCAGGCTGGGGGGGTGTATAGGCAGAGGGAGAGCAAGATAGATGCGATGAAGGCCGGCCTAGATGGTGGAGTAAACCTGATAGACACGGCGGAGATATACGGCTCAGAGCCCCCTCGTCGCCGAGGCCATAAGGGATCGTCGACGGGATGAATTATTCATAGCGACTAAGGTTTGGCCCACCCACTTATCATGGAATAAAATGGGCAAGGCAATCGATGGAAGTCTAAGGAGGCTTGGCCTCAAATACGTGGATTTATACCAAGTGCACTTCCCCCCCGGTAGAACGTCGATAAAGGAGACCATGCAGAACATGGAGAAATTGGTGGATGCCGGAAAGATACTGCACATAGGGGTCAGCAATTTCAACATGAATCAATTAATGGAGGCGGTCACCTCGTTGAAGAAGCATGAATTGACTGCAGTGCAATTGAATTATAGCTTAGCGAATAGATCCATTGAGAAAGACATAGTTCCCTACTGCATGAAGGAGGGAATAGCGGTGCTCGCGTACTACCCCCTCGGCCACGGAAAGCTGGCCAGCAATGCAACGCTGCGTAGGATTGGAGAGAGGCTTGGAAAAACGCCCGCCCAGGTGGCACTGAATTGGTTGGTGAGAAAAGGCGCATTCCCGATACCCAGGGCATCCCGCAGAAATCACGTTCTGGAGAACCTAGGCGCAACTGGGTGGTCCCTCGATGATGCGGCCATCAAGGAATTGGAGGAGGAGTTCAAGCCATGACTGGGGGGGGCAAGCACCCCTACCCAATACCAGGCATTATATTGAGCCCGCTTGGCAATAGAATCAAAACAATTACTCGAATGAGCATTAATTAAAGGCAGTAACGCTGGTATGTATATTACCTATACGCCTTCTGCCGCTTGCTGCGCGCGTGCTTCAGGCCCGGCTTCTTGGGCTCAGTTCTCCTGTGGTCTCCCTTTATCATTGATTCATCGTAGACGCTGAACAGGTTGTATAGGTTCTGGTCTTGGAAGTACTCCAGCAATCCCCTGGCTATGGCCATTCTGACGGCTGATGCTTGGCCCATGACACCGCCCCCCCGAACCGATATCTCTATATCCACCGATGACGCTAGCTTGCCCGCCAGTATTATGGGCTCCATCATCTTCAGCCTGGCCATCTCTATGGGCCATATCTCCACCGGAACCCCCCCGTTAATCCTCACCCTGCCCACGCCGCTCTTCACCACAGCCTTAGCTATGGCCGTCTTCTTCTTCCCAACAGCCACAACGACCTTAGCCCCCCCTTAACCGATTGAGTGATGGCATTCGGTATTGCCCGTATCCTCCTGGCTTCAGCGGTTACCTCCCCCCGCTTCCCCCCCCTCTTGCATTTGCTGCTCTGCCATGGTGATCACCTAGCCCCCCCTCGCCCTGCGTCGCGGGCGGCGCATTTGCGTATGGAGACGTCGGGGCATAGCTTATTTGATCCTCCAACTCCCTGGAGACCAAGAAACCAGGCGATGTAACTCGCCTGCCGGCCACTGCGACGTGGCCGTGAACTATCATTTGCCTTGCTTGGTACATCGACTTAGCCAAGCCTCGCCTGACGACCAGGGTTTGAAGCCTCCTCTCTAGTACCGCCCTTATGTCCAGCGATAACACGTTGTCCAACGGCACGGATGTATCATTAATGAGTCCCTGCCTGTACAGCCTCTCCTTGAATTGATTCTCAGCCTCCTCCCTCTCCTCCAAGGGAGCGGAAAGCAATGCCCTCGCCCTCTCCTTCGTCCTCCTCAACAATGCCCTCGCCAGCCAAAGCTCCCGCTTATTTCGAAGCCCGTACTCGCCCAGCAGCTGCAGCTCCTCCCTAAGTAAGTCCTCGTTCCAGGCACGCCTTGGTTTTCCATAGATGTATTTCTTTCTTGATTTCTTGGGATCTCCCATCACTTACCACCGCTTCCCCCCCCGCCTGCCCCCCCGGGCATTGCCTTCTTCTTGGCCACGCCCACGGTTCCTCCAAGCCTGCCCGTGGACCTTGTCCTCTGCCCCCCCCTAACCTTAAGCCCCCCCAGATTGTGGCGTATCCCCCCCTTCCAAGTCCTCAGCTTCCTCTCCAAGTCTATATCCCTCCTCACGTATAGTATCAAGTCCGCGCCTATCAGGTGCATGTCCTTGCCCGTCTCCACGTCCTTCGCCCTATTGACGAACCACTTGGGGGGGCTATCGAGCCACGTTGTTCACGGCCCACTCCAGCTTCTTCAATTGATCATCGTTCAACAAGCCGAGTTTCTGGTTTGGATCTATTCCCAAGTACCTGCAAATGGCCACGCCGGTGGATATGCCTATGCCCTTTATCTTAGCTATGGCGTATAGGGTGGCCTTCTTGCCATCCAGATCCGTGTTGCCTATGCGTATAATCTCCCTAACGCTGCTCGACATGCGGGAGTAACCCATAACTTAGGGTTTAAAAACAATGCTATCTCATTCGCTGGAGAACCCCTCATTCACCGCTTAAATTAAACGCCGCGATCAAGCAGCCCTAGGGCCTTCATCAAGCATATGTATCCGCGTTGGGCAATGGAGTGGCCGGCGCAGTTGCTCCATGCTTGATCAAGTCGATTATCTTGATGGCATTATGCTCGACAGAAATCTATTGTTGTTGCCGCAGTAGGGGGGAATATATGCACTTGGGGCACCCATCCTCGCAGTTACAGGACGTCAACACCTCCCAGGCTATGCCCAAGGCCTCCTCGAGCCTGTCCATGAGCAGCCTCGTCACGCCGGACCCTCCCGGGTGGGAGTCGTATATTACCACGTGGCCCGTTGGAAGGGAGACGCCGCCCATATCGGTTGGGGGGGCAGCGTTGGTGACTAATTCCCCCGCGGAGATGAGGACGTGCTCCACAGCATGATAGGCCTTCGCGCTCTCCAACAAGTTCCGCGCCTCGAAGTTGGAGAACGAGTGTTGGGGGGGGAGGTACAATACCAACCCCTTAGTCTTAAACCCGTAGGATACTGGCTCCACCCTCTCCTCGCCTAGATCCCCCCCCGATCCAGCGACTTCTTGACGTACCCCCCCACCACGGTCTCCGTTATGGTGAGCTCGGCGAAGTGGACGGGGGGGACCTCGAGCAGCTTGGTCTCCTCCATCACGTTAGTTACCTGCGGAAACGTGGTGTATAGAGGCCTCGTGATGAAGCTTGCCTTAACGGGTTTAACCAACGCGGACCTAGCATCCAACCTGAGCTCCTGCACCTCATAGGACCGCCCTCCATGTAGGTATATAGCTCCCCTATGCAGCTCCTTTATGGCGAAGGGCAATTCCCGGTATCCCAACAACTTATTTCCATCCATTATCTTCACGACGTCGCCGCTTCCCCCCCTTATCGTGATGAAGTTCTCCAACGCCTTCCTGCCGGCGGCCGTCGGCCGCACCCACCCCCCCCTCTCACCTCAGCTAGGCCCCCCCGCGACTCAAGCTCGGCTAGGACGCCCAACTCGAACTCGCTCAGCTCGCCCTCGCTGATCCCGGACTCCGCCGATGATGCCAATAGGTGAAGCAATGCAACATCTGGATTATAGGGCTCGCTGAACATGGGCTCCGGGCTTCTTTCGTAGAATTCCGCCGGGTGGCGGGCGTAGTAGGTACTCATGGATCATCACCCAACACTTGAATCACGTACGACAACTGCCCCCCCTGCCTCCCCCCCACCCGCCCGCTTCTCTGGACGTACTTGGAGAAGCTGGGGGGGGCGAGGTGGCCAGCACGGCTGCATCTATGCTTCCCACGTCTATTCCCAGCTCCAGCGTGGGCGTGGCGATCAGCGCGCGTATCTTTCCCTCCTTGAACTCGTCCTCCGCCTCATGCCGCTCATCTACTCGTAGGCCGGCCCTGTGAACCTTAACTAAGCCGCCCCAACTCCCCTATCCATCATCATCTTTGCCTCCTCCACTAGCCTGTGGCTGTCGGCGAACATTATGCACGACATGCCGGCTTCAAGGCACTTCTCCAGCGCCTTCACGGCCGCCTGTAGTCGGCTTAATCCTATGGGCTTTACCATGATGTGCCGCACGACGCCCCCCCTCCTGTGCTGGGGGGCCCGCTACAAGAGATGCTGGGGCGTCTATTACCTTGCTGAAATACTCGAGGGGGGGGTTACCTATCGTGGCGGTGGCAGCTATGAAGCTGAGGCCATTGTTTATCCGCCTCATCCTCCTCACCAGGTAGTGAAGATGGGTTCCCAGCACACCATTATAGACGTGGAACTCGTCGAATACGACGTATCGCGTATCCGCCAGCGCCTCCCTGAACTCCCTCACCCGCGGCATGGCCGCGTTTATCATGTCGGGATTAGTCAATATTATCCGTGCACGGCCGCTGTATACGGCATCGCGTTCATCCCTCTCGGAGTCTCCATCATACACCACGGGCACCACTTCGATCGACGATAGGAGCGCATTCATCCTCCTCTCCTGATCCCGAGCCAGGGCCTTGGTGGGGGGGTATACTATTATGTGCCTCTCTCCATTCATGAGCGATCTGGAAACCAGGGGGGGGCAAGGAATGCCTCAGTCTTTCCAGAACCCGTGGAGGAAACTATTATCACGTTGTCCCCCCCGGCAATTATGTGCCTGGCCGCCTCCACTTGATGGCCATAGAGTCCCCTGAAGCCCAGCTTGGAGAGCACATCCTTGACTCGAGGATCGAGGGGGGGTGCCTCCTCCATATCTATTAACTCCTCATCGCTGCCTCTCTCCTCCTTGACGAAGAGCACTTGAAGTCTATTTTCATTAATGGATTTAATGAATGCGTCCTCCCTCATGTACCTTGCCAAGTCTAGGCGCCTTTGAATGTAAACCACCTCGCCGGGACCACCTGGGCCGCCTCGTTTCTCAAGTACTTCAGGTTAGCGAGGGCCCTCGCCCTCAGCTTGTCGGGGGGGCCCGTGGATGAGGATTGGCTCCGGAGGAGGGGGGGCACTAACCTGCCTTGGCATTTCGGGCACTTCTTGAGGGGGGGGTCTCGCTCTCGTAGTCGACATAACATGACCTGCATCTATACATGTTTCCCCCGGCGGGGGGGAGGCGATACGACCAGACGGGATGTTAAGGGAAGGGAGTAGAGGAGCACGCCGTCTATGGAATCCCGCATGCTCTCCACCTCCTTCGAATGCCTCCGCAAGGCATCTATGGAGGTTTCTAGCAGTATCACCGCGTCTGGATTCACGGGTAGATGAACTCCATCAATGCCCTCCTGAGATCCCCCCGCGTCCAACCTATCCCTCATGCGTATTATTGCTCCTTTTGAGGAGGAATTAAATTCGTGTAGGTACTTGAATCCATTCAAATCCATTATTGGAATCCCTACGTCCAGCTTGACCTCCCCGCCCACATCATTCAGGACCCATCCAAGCCGCCGGCTGCACCTGCCTTTATGAAGTCGTTCCAAGGAAACGCCAGTTGGGAGAGAGGGGGCGTAAACGGGGAGCTTCGCGAGCATTCTGGAGTAAAGCACGTTTGATGCGATGGATATTGCCATGTTCAATTGATATAATCGTTGATAGTCCTCCACCATTAATTCCTTAAGGACGGCAATCGGTTCCCCCTCGAAGATGGGAGTCCCATCCTCCACCACGTAGTCGGGGGGGGATAGTCCTCTATGAACCAAGTGCCGGCGGCCACGCACCACGGATTGGCGCAGCATCCAATCTAATCCATCGCTCCACGAAGGGGGGGGAAGTTCACGTCCAGCTTATAAACTGTCCGTACCCAAGCCCAGCCCTCCGGCGGTCCCCCCCGCTCCATACGCGATGCGGTTAATGGGTGCCCACGAGCGAGTCTCGCCCAACGCCGGGGAATGCCCGTATTAGGGCCCCCCCCTCAACTATATGTTGACTGTTATCTCGACCTCGCTTCCATCAGTTAATCCCAGCGTCTCCCGGAGGTTCTTCTCCGCCACTATCTCCACCACGTCGGGTCCGTGGTGGGTTCTCTCTATTATAAGCATGGCGCAGGGCAGCCCCTCAATGCTGCACCTGAAGCATTTGACGGCCCCATAGGACCTACTGCCGTTGCTGAACCCCCCCTCTATGACTATGCCGGGCAGCCTCTCCAAGTACAGCCTCTCCCTCAAGTATTCATTGTTTAGCTTCACGTTGAGCGTGCCCGGGTAGGGGTTTATTCCCAGCTTCTCAATGAACTGCCTCCGATATCCCTCCAGGCTCATGTAGAACTTACCCTCCCCCCCCAGCCCGGACACCACCCTCCCCCCCCTAACGGTTAACGTGATGGACTGTCCCAGGTAATTGCTGACTATCGCTATAACCTGCTTCAGCAACTCGCTGCCCTTAGGCGTTAGCTTAACCTCTATCCTATCCCCCCCGGGCGGCCTCGCTATTATGCCATCCCTCTCCAGCCTCCTCAGCATCTTGGATAGATTCTGGGGGAGTGGTTCCCAACTGCCCCCCCGCCATCCTGGTGATGTTTATCTGCTTGGGTTCCATGTCGTTGACGCCGTTAATCACCAGCACCAATAGGTAAGGTATCTTTCTCAAGTCCTTGTACTCCACCCGAATCGATGCATCAGCCATGAATTAATCGCTCAGCCCCCCCCTTTTTAATTGGTGAGCCCCCCCGACCCCCCCCTCCTACTGCGGCTCAACCATCCTGAGATACCGAGCCCCCCCCTTGTAGAAGGGCCTATCATCGCTTGGAGGCTTCGCGTTGCCCGGCACGCACACTATCTTAGCCGCCTTGGACCTGGCAACAAGCCTCACGGCGTACTTCCTATCCAGGTAGCTGAGCACTTGACAGGCCCTGTGCATGAGCACCAAGTTATCGTCTATTGCAAACTCGTATTGATGGGCCTTTGATATCGACGATAATATCTTGGACACCAAGCCCCTCACCTCCTGTACGTACTGGCCCACCAACTTATTGGCCTCCTCGCCCAAAATGGATGGCGATGACCAGGCATTCATCAATGCGCGGAGCGGGAGGCGGGGGGGCATCTTGCCCTCCTCGGTCTCGGCGGCATTCATTGCCATGTGGGCCTCAGCCAGTAGGTACAGCTTTGTCAAGTTAACGCCGCCCAACCAGGGCGACGGGACCAGCAAGTAATCCAGGTAAGCGCTGCCGAAGCCGTTGGGCAGGGAGTTGAGCAGCGCCTGAAGCGCGGCCATGGGGGGGGTCCATCCACGGCGGTAGCCCCCATGATTAAAGGCCAAAGGCCGAGGCCAGCGTCGCTGCCGGATATCGATATGGAGGCGGGAACGTTGGATAATATAACGTTCCTATCAATCCCTTGAAGCCGCTTCAATGCGTCGTGCGGCGGCCCATCATCCAAGATCTTGCCCACGACGGCCAATGTGGCTATCTTATCCCCCCCAATGCCCGTCAGCGACCATGCCTGCATCCACTCGCGTATCTGAACGTTGCTGGAGGAGGCTATTCTATACTTATCCACGGAGTCCGTTATGTAGAGGACGGAGGAGCCCGAGAAGGATAGGTTGGGCACGTTGTTCTCCAGCCCTATCAATATGGAGCCCCCCCATAGGAGGAGACCAGCTCCGAGACCCTCCTCGATACAGCGGAGGAAGCGAATGTCAGGTGCGTTTCGAGCCCCCCCGCCACGTACCTGGATAACAGGAACGAGAAGGCCAGAAGCGAGTCATGCGTGGTGGGGGCAGCCACTATCAATAGAGGATCATTGCTTCTCAGCAGCGATAGCTCGTTGGGGACTTGCATGATATCATACAGCCATGGAGAACTTCTCCGGCGCGTACTGGAAGTCCGCCGCCAACCTCCCGGTTCCCTTATAGTACCTAACCAACCTGCGTATCTTGGACTCGGTGAGTATTAGGCCCTTCTTAGCCGACATATCCTTCGGATGCTCGTCCAAGTGCCTCCTTATCTTGAGGGCCTTCTTTATGAGGGACATCAAGTCCTCCGGTATGTCGGGGGCTAGCTTGTTCTTGGCTAGAACATCAGTTATGCTCCTCCCAGTTATTGGCTTGGCAAGCGGTATGCCGTATTGATCCCTCAATATTATCCCGATCTGGGACGGCGTGAAGCCCCCCCTCCTGTACAGCTCAACTATCAACTGCTCCGTCTCCTCCGACGTATACTTAAGCCACTGCGGCGGCGACTTATTCGGGGGCCTCGTGGAGCCACTGCTTCCTCTCTTATGCCTAGATCTATGAGGCATACTCAAAGAACCCTCCGGCTATTGTTTATAAATTTAGGGGGGGTTAAGTACCCCCCCCTCGATCAAGTGTCCACCCCCCCTCTCCATCAATGCCTTACTAATACTCTGACCCCCCCTTACCTAAGGGCGGGGGGGTTCCGGGGGGGTCCTTGAGGCGCGCTCCTGTCGTTATTCCGTCGCTCTCCCAGTATTGCTGGGGTGGGCCCCCCCGCTCCCCCCCATCTTATGGATTAATAGGGAAGGGCAATTACTCCCCCTCTAAGATAAAAACTATCCCGCCTTTTAAGGCTAGGCTTGCCTACTTCTTCTGACCTCTTCCCCCCCGCCTTGAGGGGGGTTCCCCCCCCGAGGTCTGGGGGGGGTTACGCCCCCCTTTAACGGGCGCTACTCCGTTTCCCCCCCTACTGGTATTGCTGGGGTAGTCGGCCCCCCCAGCCCCCCCATCCTCAAAGAATTAACCGAGGGGGGTGAAAAACCGACAAAACATGACCTGAAAACCCACCCCCCCAGCCCCCCCTAGAAGGAGCGAGTTGCTTAATCGTGAGGTAATCGATGAGTAGGTATACGTGCTCCTTATATACGGCGTGAGCAGCTGCCACTACAACCTCAGCGTCCCTGAATAGTGCCCTGGCCTGGGCGCCATCAGCATCAACGTCTATTTTCTTAATAATAGAATCAATGTGAGCGATTCACCATTTTCACGTGGAGGATTGATTCCGAGGGGGGGATCAGAGCAGGATTGGGAAACCGCGTTCAGTAATGGTGCGGGGGGGGTGGGATTTGAACCCACGCAGGCCTACGCCAACGGGACCTCAACCCGCCCCCTTTGACCATGCTCGGGTACCCCCCCCGCCTTAACCTCCCGTGGTTTCAGCATATTTAAATTTAGTAGTTATCATTCAAGCAATTCCTCATCTAGGAAGGAGGAGCTGGGTGGCCTAACGTAGCATGTGTACATGTACGCCCAGATCGGCGGGCAGTGAATTTCGCGGCCTTAACGGTCCGAGATGAGTGTTCACTGAGAGATCAGCCGTGGATCTACGTCATTAGGCGGCCGGGCACGCGCCGCATATCCCAATGCCCTTGCTAAACACGACCGGCGTGTAGTGCGGCATTCCTAGCGTGTTCACGTCCCAGTTAAGGTATATGGTGGCCCAGTCCTCGATATCGCTTGGGCAAGTTAATGCTGAATAGAAGGATGCTGCAGCGTTATCGAAGACCACTTGCGGAGACTGAACGTTTAACGGCGAATATTGATCCGCGAAGCCGCACTTGATCACATAGAATGGAAATGAACTACCATAATCATTTACTTCCGTCATCTCCACCCACTCTCCGGTCTCTCCGTAGAACTCGCCGTAATCCGTGACCGATCCATACGGGATAGGTCCAACCTTCCACTCTCCAGTGTAGTTGACAAAGCCTCCGAAGAACGCCGCGTCTGGGAAGTACTTCTCCAATAGGGGGGGACCGGTTATGTTGTAGATGGCGTATCTCTCTATCGATTCTAAGTATGATGGCCCACTCCCAACAACGTATACGCGCGTGGTTTCATTGTATGGAATTGAGCTCAGCTCATCCATTGAGGCGTAGTTCCCCCCTTATCAATATGCCGCCGTAATGCATTGACGAATTGCTTAGCCGCACCACAATGTAAATTAAATTCCCATTCACGATAGATACTATGGGTTCATAATTCATTATTCCATTTCTTCTCAGCGTTTCATTTACCAAGCCCGAGTACTTTAGGAGCACGCCGCTGTATTCTTCGTATGGAGGAGCTGGGGGGGATTAATCACGCCGATGTATTGCTCAGTTAAGATCGCTGCGGAGCCGCTGGGTTGACCGGTATAGGCAATGCTTACCGCGTATATTGCTAACGCCGCCAGCACGGCGATCACCACTATAACCACAATGCTGAATGCAGCAATGCCAACTCTAAGTCTCACGCCACGGTGGTGGGTGTCACCCTTCATGGCCTTCCTCCATGGAATGACGTATCCATTGAATGTACGATCGCTGCATCGATTCATGGTGGTCCAATCGTTATCTTGCCCGTTCATGAGAATCAAATTATACCTCTATATGTATAAGTCTATAAGTTGGTCTGCCGCACAGACTATATTACCCCATGTTCCTCTGTGGGATTGTACGGCGGGCACCAAAAGAAAATTTTTAATTTCAAGGAATGAATCGAGGCGATTCAATGGAGGCTTTGCTGTATTTGAAGTCGCTGATGAATGAACTGAGGGCTAGGGGGGGGTAGTTCATGGATACCCTGATAATTCGACCCAATGAGTCGATAGAGGCCGCCGCGGAGACGATATTGAGGGGCGGCTTGGTGGCTTTCCCCCCCACGGAGACCGTGTACGGCTTGGGAGCAGATGCATTCAATCCAGCCGCGGTGAGGCGCATATATCAAGTGAAGGGCAGGCCCGCGGATAATCCAAGCATAGTCCACATAGCCTCGCTGGATCAATTGGTGGACGTAGCCGTTGACGTGCCGGATGAGCTGTTTAAAGCATTGAGGAGGGTATGGCCAGGCCCATTCACTGTGGTTCTGAGGAAGTCAAGCAAGGTGCCGCCTGAGACCACGGGGGGGGACGGGATACGGTTGCCGTGAGGATGCCCGCGCACCCGATCGCGTTGGAGCTGATAAGGAGGTCAAGACCCATAGCTGCGCCCAGCGCCAACCTGTCGGGGAAACCAAGTCCCACCAGCGCCATCCACGTCATCAGGGACCTCATGGGCAAGGTCGACGCCATAATAGATGGGGGGGGCGATACATACTTCGGCGTCGAGTCCACGGTCATCGACTTCACGAGGAGACCGCCCGTTTTGTTGAGGCCCGGCCCATTCACGGTGGAGGAGATACGGGGAGTTATTGGGGGGATATAGTGGTGCCGGAGTTCGCCAGGGGGACGCGGGAGGCCGATGTGGCATTGGCTCCCGGGATGAAGTATAGGCACTACGCTCCGTCGAAGCCGTTGTTTCTGGTGGAGTGCGGCGACGTTGAAGCATGGTGGGTAAAGCCAAGGAATTGGTGGAGCGGCTCAAGCAGCATGAAGGCAAGAGAGCGGCGGTGCTCTGCAGCAGCGAGACATGCGGGCAATACGCGGGGGGTTACCGTGGTGGATATGGGACATAGGGGGGATCTATACGAGGTTGCCCGCAAGTTATTCGCTGCCCTTCGGTTGGTGGATGACTTGGACGTCGATGTGGCCGTGGCCGAGGGCTTCCCGGAGTTGGGCATTGGCTTGGCAATAATGAATAGGCTGCGCAAGGCCTCTGGGTTCAGCATAATCAAGTGCGGCGATTGAGGGCAAAGTTCCTGAGAAGGATGTCCTCGGCGGAATCGTTGGTTGAGGTTTAATAATTGAACGTAATCTCCATATGCATATATCATTAGAAAAATTTAAAATGTTTAGTTCCAATTGCGTTTAAACATGTTAGGTATCATTCTGAGGTTCATGGAGATATTGATAGCGGGCATTTTCTCGGGCTTCATAGGATCGCTAACAGGGCTGGGGGGGAGGCACCGTGCTCACTCCGCTGCTCACCCTCTTTCTGGGGGTTCCCATATACTACGCCACAGGCGCATCGCTGATATCCACAATAGCCACGTCCAGCGGCTCCGCCAGCGCGTACATAAAGGATAAGATAACCAACGTTAGGATCGGGATGGGGGGGCTGGAGGTCGCCACGAGCGGGGGGGGCGCAATAGTGGGGGGGTCCCTAAGCGCGGCTTGGGTTTACTCTCATGGACTGGCGTGGGTCATATACGTCGTGTTCGGCGTGGTTCTGCTGACAAGCATAGTGCCGACCGTGCAGAGGGGGGGAAGTACGAGATACCGAAGCCCAGGCAGCCGGACTGGAGCACGAAGCTATTCAAGCTCCACGGCAAGTACTACGACGCGGCGCTAGGCCAGGAGATAGAG
>BBBF01000021.1 GCA_001315925.1 Thermocladium modestius JCM 10088
TTCGTTGCTCGTTAATGACTTGGATGTCATGAAGGGTTCCGGCAGCTGGGTCTGGAGGCAAGGGCAGCCGTGAGAATGTTGGTCTCAAGGCTCCTTTAAAAGTATGGAATGATTTATTTGAAGTGGGTTTCCTTGGGGGGGAAGGCTTTAAGTAATTATTATTGCTTTCTGCGTCCCCCCCACCTGAAGAGAACTACGCCGCCCCATATCATCACTGCCCCCCCCAGCGCTATAAATGGAATCATGAACAACAATGAGGCGTAATTGAATTCTGTTCCCTGGGGGCTCGTCTGTTGCATTATCTTAATTGAAATCGAGGGGGATCCCCCCCCTGTTATGTTGTACGGCCACACTAGCAGTACTTGACCGGGTTTCAGCGCGGTGCGGTATGCCATGTAGTTTCCCTTAAAGAAGGTCGAGTTTACCTCGCTGTAATTTAGCAATAGTATTCCTCCAGGTGACAGCGATTCCAGCCGGGTCCGCGCTGCTGGCAGTATGGCTGATTGATTAGCTATTTTAAATAATGAATGGCTTGCATTAATTATAACAACAGCCGCCCCCCCGCTGCTACCGGGCATAAATGATGGAGACACTCCTAGTATCTTGGAGCCAAGCATTGTCATATTATACCCAACCACTGCTCCAGTGCTTACAGATGATGTGGATAAGTAAAGAAGCGAAGTGCTATCCCCCCCAAAATGATTATTGCACCCACGACTATTATTATTATCCCCACCACTTGGGCTAACACCTCAGTGAACCTCGTGTTTTTCTCGCTCATGAAAAAGTGCGACCGGCGCTGCCTTTTAATGGTAATGATGTGGTAGGTGAGTTAAGCATGCTGCCCAAATCAACGTTATTCAGTGGACCTATGTAGTGCCAGGACCGGCCGTGCCTTGCATACACGTACTCCCTATCTCCTATCCTCTTTACCACGAACACGCCCTCCTCGCCGCACTTCGGACAAATACCTCTCCCAATAGACCTAGAGCTCAATTGGGTCCTCTCTGTTGAATAGAGTGGGTCTTTTTAATGGTAGCTGTGTGGTAAGTTGAGTAATAGAAGACTTAATAGAGCTTTGCCTTAGATCAATGCATCGGGACCGCGCGCTTCGAGCCCTAAGGGGGGGCTATGCCTTGACTCGACGCGCTGCTTGCTTACTGGACTCCTCTGCCAACTCCTTGTCCCACTTCTCGTAGTCCCAGTACCCTATCAATTCATAGATTTCTTCCCTACTCATCATATCCCCCCCCAACAATGACTTCTGGGTCCCCTCCTCCTTAATGGTTCTCAACGCCTTCCTAACAGCGCCCATCGCGTAGCGAAAAGTGGTGACGGGGGGGAATATCACCACCTTATACCCAAGCTCCTCGAATCTCTTGGCCGTTATGTAGGGAGTCTTGCCGAACTCCGTCATATTTGCAAGAAGCGGTGCCTTGACTCGCTGAGCGACTAATCTAAACTCATCCTCGTCGTGCAACGATTCGGGGAATATCATATCGGCCCCAGCCTCGACGTAGGCATTAGCCCTATCTATTGCATCCTCAATGCCATTCACGTCCCTCGCATCGGTCCTGGCTATTATTATGAAGTTCTCATCCCGCCTAGCATCCACCGCCGCCCGTATCTTCTTTATCATATCCTCGACGGGGGGACAACTCTCTTCCCGCCCAAGTGCCCGCATTTCTTCGGGAATTCCTGGTCCTCCAGGTGAATGGCCGCTGCGCCGGCATCTTCCATTACCCTGACCGTCCTAGCCACATTAATGGCCTCCCCCCCGAAGCCAGTGTCCACATCAACTATCAAGGGAAGATCGACCGTTTCCGATATATGGGATACCTGCATTGCGAGCTCCGTTAGTGTGAACACCCCCTAGATCCGGCAGTCCCAGCATGTTGGAGAACGCCGCGCCGCCGAAATATATCGCCTCGAAGCCCTCCGCCGCGGCCAACATGGCGGTAATTGGAAGAAATACGCCTGGAGCAACCACTATTCCATTCCTTCCCAATCTCTCCCGGAACCTCTTTCTAATCTCTCTCTTATCCACTCCCCCCCTCCGGAATAGGATGGGGGGGTCCATGAATCGCGCAAGCCCTCATATATTAATAAATAAATCGCAGGTAAACGGAAGACATCAGTTCTTAATTGCCGCGGTGGCAATTTAAGCTATGGTCACACAATCATAATGCCCTTAGGTTTGGGTTACCCAACGTTCACGTGGATTGGGTTTTCATGGTTGTATTGATGTTTTGCGATATCGAATCATTGCCTTGCCTCCTCAATGCTGCCACTAAGGCAAAGGGCGACACCGGCGTAGAGTCGCGTAGGCAATGTAATGAAGCAACTAGATTGTGGGGGGGCATTATCTTTTATAGCCGAAGCGTCTGAGTAATTCCTTTCTTTCTGACTCATCGTCGCTGCCCTCCACTCCAAGCGGTGCTGCCCCGTCTATTACTCCAACCACTCCCCCCCTTCTTTCGGGGGGGGATTGCTCGGCCACTATTATGGTTAATGGATTCGCCGTAGCGGCGAATATGGTCACCACCTCCTGCACGTTCTTTATGGCGTTGAGAACGTTTATGGGATAGCGTTTCTTATGAAAATGGAGAAGACATGCCCTGCCGCTATTTTCTTGCAAAGCTGTATAGCAGCATTCCGCAGCTCTTCATCGTTTCCCTCATGGCGTATCAATCTCTTTCCGCTCGCCTCGCAGAACGCCAAGCCGAATTTCACTCCTGGAACTGAGCCCACTATAGCCTCATATAAATCCTCAACGGTTTTAATGAAGTGGGCTTGGCCCACTATCACGTTGGAGTCCTTGGGATACTCTACATCCACGGCCTCCAATTTCATAATAACGTAATTGCTCGGAAATTTAAAAATGTGAGCTTGGTTCATCTTGGACCAAGCATTATAGGGAAATTCATTAATCTACCTCCTAATCCCACTTGAATTTAAAGGAGGGCATTAACTTGTTGCTTTGTTCAGCGTCGTGATGTGTTCTTTCCAAATATGATTGAGGCATGCCTATATCGCTGCTTTGCCTGGAATTTTGCAGTTGAAGGGGGGGTTTATTCCCCCCCCTGAAGAGCCGAGGCATGGCTCTACCCATCATGATGACCCTCCCAATTATCTGCTTGAGAGGAGTTTATTGCTCGGCAACATTTTTAACCGGGCCATGGATGTATCGAGCGATGGACCTCAATTCAATTAAGTCGTTTGTTAAAGATTATGTAAAGAAGAATGGATTGATCGAAGTCAGATACGTTAAGGTAAGGGAGGTGGAGGGGGGGGTTAAGGGGGGGCAGTCCATGGTCTTGATCGGAATATACTTGGATAAGCCCATGAAGTTCGACGCCTTGATGGGCCTCCTTAATGGCTTAACTGCCTTGATAGGCGCTGGAGAGCGGTGGATATATGCTCCTCACGGCAAGGAAATAAGATTGATGATCGCTCAATCAACGGCTCCAAGCACATATAGGGGGCGCGGCTAATAAGCAGGTAGGCATTCATTGACTACCCTGGATTTCTGGGCGTGACTTAATCAAAGGACCTTCACTCTTCGCCCTCTTATATAGTGTTGGGCGGCTCCAATTACCGCGATGTAGAGCAAGAGGAGCGCGCCGATCAACGCATCCTCGCCGTAGTAGTAGGATAGGATCCTCAGCACGGCAGCGGCCCCCCCCACGGCAGCCGGTATCCAGCTGGAGTAACCCTTTGGCCATATCCATAATATGCCTGGTGCAAGCATTGGAACGCATAGGGATAGCATTATGGGCGCCAAGAAACCTATCGCCATTGCGTGGAAGTAATATATGCTGGGCAGCCCCATCAATATCGTAGCGATGGCCGAGGGCAGTCCCACAGTTAATCCCACGATCAACCCATGGGCAGCGCGACGGCCAGTCCCTCGTTGGCGTTCACAATGGGTAGCCCCCATCAATGCGATTATAATGGCTATGAATGCTGCCCTATCCGCTTCAAGCCACAAAAGAGATGCAACTATCGGATATAGAGGAAGCAGGAGCGCATCCAGGGGGGGGTCGGTTTCATTCTGTTACTAACCCTCCTGACCAGCCCCATCGCCGATGCTATGGGAAAGCCAATCAATCCCCACTGAAACCCAAGAACCGCTGCCCCCACATCGCTGAGCAGTCCTGCCAGGGTGAACCAGTTGGGGGGGAAATAGAGGGGGGGTTTCCCCCCAAGTCCTTGTTTGGCAAACATAATGGCATAAATGGACGCCCAAAGCACGGTTAACGGTCTCCAAGTCCAATTACTTGCCATTAACAATGCTCCCCCCCACAACATCAATAGGGATGCGATCAAGATTGATGCTTGCTTTGATGGCATGAAATTAGTGAAGCCGGGATGCTGGCTATACATTATGCCCATGTAGAACAAAGTCAGTGCAGCTAGCATGGTGCTGCCGTGAACTGCGTAGAAGAATGGCGACATAGCTGGGCCAATGATCGCCAGCGCCAATCCAATCCACAGCATTGCTTGGGATACCCGTATTTGAAACCTGAAATGGTGGTGGTAATCCATCGGAGGCAGCTCCTGCTTGGATTTCCCGAGCACGTTCTGGAGATGGCCTTAGCTGGTTAAAAATATTGGTTAGCAATCGCGTTGGTGCATGAAATTTAGCCGGGAATGTCGCCATGAGTCAATGCCCGGCAGCTGCCTTTTTCGCCGCGCAGTCGTTGCAAGCATATACTCTGAACTTGGTTCCAAGCGGGGGGGGAACTCATGCTCTACTATTGTGGCATCCTTGTACGACACCTCCCTCAAGCAGTAAAAGCAAATCACGGTCCAGCGACGCGCGTAGCTCCTCATTTACATTAAATCCATACGAATAGTATATAAGCTTAGTCTTGTTGGGAGGATAAATGCTTGCCTCAATTAAGGTAATAGATGAGAAATGCATTGGGTGCGGGATCTGTTGGAGCGTATGTCCTAAGGCCGTCCTAGCGGGAGAGCTGAGGGGAGTGGCCAGGGTCATTAATGGAAATGCATGCCATGCTTGCTTTTCGTGCCAGAACAATTGCCCAACCAATGCAATATACGTGAGCCCCCCCACCTCGAGCCGATTTCCTTAACCACATGATGGCATAAAATGCTCTCGGTTTTAATGATTAATAACCATTATTTATTACCCTTAAGCATGGTCGGAGTGATAATAAAGAGCGATGATTACCAAGACCTATACGTTGCATCGTCGCTGGTGGCCTCGCTGGTCCTCAGGGGGGGGATGACGTCGACGTATTCATAACGGGCCGCGCAGTAAGCGCGTTCGCTACGGGCCGCGCGAGCAATGTGGTAGAGGCCATGAAATCCCACGGCATGGATTACATGGATATATTAAGGCAAGTGAAGGATATTGGCAAGTTGAGGATACGCATCTGCACGGGGGGGATGATGGAGGTGCTTGGATTAAGCGAGTCTAGCCTGGATCCACTGATAGATGGCGTATCCACGTTCACGGATTTCGTGATGAATAACGATAACATAATAGTCACGTGAACTCCGCTGTATTTCTTTTACTTCATTTAACTTCAATAGTGTTTCCCTCAGTTAGTGGTTTCTAGGTGTGGGTTAAGTTTTTTAATTGAGATAAGTCGGCATTCCCCCCCATGGAATCGAGGCCTAAGGTGATTGAGGAATTGATGCGTGGAAATCCTAGGTTAATGATTTGCCCTAGCTGTGGTGATAGGATGAGGGTTGAAAGTGAGACCGCCAGGAACAGCGCGAGCTACTACGTGGCTGAGCGAAGCATTAAGTGTGGGCGATGCGGCTTGAAGATACGGCAATACGTATATATGTTGAGGGGGGGATAGCCATGTTCAAGGGCAGGGATGTTAATGTACACATAGAGAGGACCGCCCGCATAATAATGTATGGCTTTCTCCTTAACATAATCACAATAATAGCATTAGTCGTCTCCATATCATCCATAACTATAAATGCGAAATCGCCGTCGGCGGGGGGCTAGTTAGGGGGTCTCCCCCCCCTAATTGATTATTTCTCGGCCGCATCAACAATAATATTGGTTCTCATGGCATTGGCGGCATCCATGGTATCATATATGGCGAGGCTCAGCACACTCCGCCGCGAGTTCAAGGACGCCAGGAGATTAATAAGGATATACATAATCGTTAATGCAATCGCCATGGTATTCCTAGCCACGTACTTCGCCAGGATAAGCCCGTTTCTCCAGTTCTGGACCAACGGTCTCACCACTGGGTCCGCCGCGGTTCCCGTCTTGGTCGTATCATTATTGGTGCTGCTCCTGCTCGGCATAGTAGTGATATATATGGGTCTAATCAGCTTGGGGCGGGTAGAGGACATGTTCCGGCCACATCGCAGGCCGGGCGGTTCCCCCCCCAGGCCCCCCCGCCTCAATGAGGAGGGTCATCAATAGGACCCCCCCGCTTGATGCTTAGAGGCATCGCCTCCCACCTTATACGGATAATGATGGTATTATTAATCTTGAGCTGAGCTAATGTATTTCCATTAATGCGCTAAAAGGTCTAGTTCTTTGGCGTGGAGTAGTTCCAGAAAGTGGTGTATGGGGGGGGAAAAGCAGAAAAATATATTTTTTAAGACTTGATTAGGTGACTTGGCATAGCGTATAGTATAGCGTGGTTGGTGATTCCCCCCCGTGCCCGACTTGCCCAGCAGGGATTTAGTGCGATTCTCGCGGTGGGGAGGCTTAGAGGCCAAATACATTCCCCCCTCTCTAGATTCGCGGTTGCGATAAGCAATGATGGCTTATCCATATCAATACGGGGGGGCAAGCAGGTCAACCTGGATGGCGTGTTCCTGAGGAGCTTGGGCTCTTCATAGATGTTGAGCAGTTCTTCTACAGGACGTCGCTTCTTAGATCCATGCAAGAGATGGGGGTGGAGATAATAAATTCCGTTGATGGATTGCTGAGGACTCGAAATAAAATGGAGACGCTCCTGATGCTGAGCAAGGAGGAGTGAATGTACCTAAAACTCTGGTCACGGAGGATTTACTCAATGCCTACGCAACCATGAAGCAGTGGGGGGGAGACGCCGTGCTCAAGCCAATACAGGGATCCCGCGGGTTTGGATCTGTTAGGGTGACTGACGCCGATGTTGCGTTTCAAGTAATGAAGACGCTATTGACATTTCGTCGTCCCCTTTACCTACAGGAATACATAGATAAGCCGAATAGGGATATAAGGGTGATGGTGATAGATGGCCAGGTGTTTGGCTGTATGTATAGGCTATCCACGAATGGAAACTGGAAAACCAACATAGCTCAAGGCGCGACAGGCATGGCTTGCAAGTCCGTGGATCCAGAGCTGGCGGAGATATCCATCAAGGCCGTTGAGGTTCTCGGGCTAACCTACGGTGGGGGGGTGGACGTCGGCGAGAGCAAGTCCGGTTATATCGTGTTCGAGGTGAACGGCAGCCCGGATTGGCAGGAATTAACCGCTGTAACTAATAAAAACCCAGCAGAGGATTTAATCAAGGTGATGCTGAAACGATTATCGAGGTGAGTCGCGTTGACTAAGTGGATGATAAGGTGCACTAGATGCGGCACTGAGATGGAGTTCAATGTGGCGTTCGACCTCTCTAAATTGAACGGTCACCTATTCATCTACTGTAATAAATGCAAGGCAAATACGGAGCACGACATTCTGGGAGTCTTCGATCCATTCACGGAAAGATTCATAGATAAGAACGAGTTGGCCAACCTTAAGTTCAAGTCGATAGAGATGGATTAATTCCTCTTAGTTCACAGTACTAGTAAAGAGGCGTAACCCCCCCAAGACCCCCCCGGGAACCCCCCCTCAAGGCGGGGAAGAGGTCAGAGTATATGGTGTCTATTATTGGAGAATAGTGCAGGTTCACAGAGTTGCTATGCTAACCTAATTTATTTAGGGAATTAATCCCTGCACTTGCTTTCGTATTCTTTCTGTTTTAAGTAGAGTTTCGTCAATTTCTCCTTTAGATTCCGAATGGAGCTCGTCAATTCATTAAGCCGTTGTCTGTAATCATTGCTTAAGCCGTAGCCTATCTGTTGCTTCAATTCCAGGTCCCTTGCCTCGGTTTCCTTGCTATTCAATTCCTTAGTCAGCCTATCTATTTCGTCCGTTAATAAAGAGAGGGCCTCCTTGCATTTAACCACTGCCTCCTCTTTCTTTCTCTGGAACTCATTTATGTATCTATATACAGTAGTCTCCTTCTCATGATTGTTAGGATCACTTATTATCACTTCTATGGCCTTGATTATCTTCTCATCGTACTCGCTTATCTCTTTAACATAATGATCCAGCTGATTCATCACGGCCTCAATGCTGGCCTTGCCTGGCGCCTCTTTGGCTGCCTCGTAGTCGCCCCCCCCGTTCACGGTATTCGCCGCACTCAGCACAACGGAGTCGCCCCTTATGATTAACTTGCCGTTAACATCTATGTTCTCCTCAACCCCCCTCCTTGTTTATGATTATGAAGCCAACCACCTTTCCTGTCTTCTTCTTATATCTAACGTTCCTTATAATGCCGCGATACTCATCTCCAACATACAGCTTCCTTTCCTTGTAGCTGGCTGGGGGGGTAATATATTCACTGCTATTACTGGCCTGGCTAAATTTCTTGAACCAGCCGAAAAACATGGTGGAAATCGATAATCTATATTTAAATTTCAAGCGGTTAAAATACGGCATGGATGAGTGGGAGGAACTGAGATCGGCCGTTTCCAACTGCACCAAGTGCAGACTACACGAGGGGCGGAGGCATGCGGTGTTGGGAGAGGGGCCATTGAATGCGGAGTTAATGCTAATAGGGGAGGCGCCTGGAGCTCAGGAGGACATGACTGGTCGGCCATTCGTTGGAGCCGCTGGGAAATTGTTGAACGATATGCTGGGCGAGGCCGGCCTTAGCAGGGATAGAATATACATAACAAACATTGTTAAATGCCGTCCACCCAATAATAGGGAACCGCTTCCGGATGAAGAGGAGGCCTGCCTGCCCTACTTGATAAGGCAGATAGTTCTAATAAGGCCTCGATTGGCGATCACAATGGGGGGGAAGCACAGTTCAGCTGCTCTGCTCTCCATGGCAGGCGTGAGGATCAATGGCATTTCCGAGGTCAGGGGGGGTCGCCTTCGTTCCATTAAGGTAGGAGACGTTGAATTAACGGTGTTGCCCACGTATCATCCGGCCGCCGCAATCTATAACCCACGGCTCAGAGCAGCAATAGTTGGGGACTTGAGGATCGCCGCCAGCTTCATGTCTAGGAGGAGGTCATCCATTTTGGATTTCATTGAAGATGAAGAACATCGATCGGGGGGGCATTGATTTTTTCCTTAATGAAATCCAGCACTCCATTCCTCCTAGCCACAAGTATCGAGAAGCCTCCTATTGATGCTCCTGCCTGGCGTATTATGTTTAGCAGAGCGTCAATTGTTCTTCCGCTCCTCATTATATCATCAACTATAAGCACTTTATCCTTTCTCCCAAGCAAGTCCTTGGGCAAGTAAATGCTGGTTCTTCTAGGCGGGGAATCCACTATATATGATGATTCATAGAACTCCTCGAAGCCTGCATCCTTGTATTGCTTGGCTATGGTTAGTCTAGCCCTCAACGCGCTGGCGGCCACCACCGCCAGCGGTATTCCATCCGTGGCCACTGTTACCACGCTGGTTATATCGGATTGGCCGAACAACTTGCTCACCCTTCGTTCATATAGTTTCAGCACGTATGGATTGAATATGACGTTGCTTAGGTCTATGTAGTCTCCCTTGTTCTTTATCAACATGGGCATTAGCTGGGCAATTCCAGCTCCGCCTCCAGCTTCCTAACTATGTTTGAGGCCGTCTCGGCCGACGGCAGTATATCGCCGTTGGCATACCTGCAAAGCACGCTCTCGGGTATGCCCAGGGTATCCGATAGTTGCCTGAAGGAGTAGTCAAAGAGCCCCCCCCTGATTATGTTTATCAACTCCACCGCCTCCAGCTCCACGCTTAGCTTCTCTATCCTAGCCATTTAAAGAGTCGTTTAAACAATGGCCTTAATTAATTTATCGCCTTACGCGTGGACCTCCAAATACGTATACGGGGGGGCACAAGCGATTTAACTCCGCCGCTGCCCAAGCAAGGCGTGTCGGAAAGCGTAGATGCGATAAGGGGATCCCTTAGCAGCGCATTGAGGGGGAAGAGGTTGGTTCTAGCCATGAGCGGGGGAATATCCATCTATAGATCCCCCCCGACATAGCTAGGTTGCTGATACGGCATGGAGCTGATGTTTTGCCCTTCATGAGTCGAGAAGCCGTTAAGTTACTCGGACCTAAGGTAATGGAGTGGGCTACGGGAAACAAACCGGTGGTGGGGCTCAGCGGCTATGCGGAGCACGTTAACATATGCGGTAGAAGCGACGTGGTTTTAATATCGCCGGCCACCGCCAATACCATCGGCAAGATATCCAACGGAATAGCGGATACGCCGATATCCCTATGCTCGATGGTGGCCATAGGCGCTGGGGGGGTTCCCTTAGTGGTGGTTCCAGCAATGAATGAATCCATGTGGCGCAATCCATTGGTTAAGCGCAATCTGGAGACCCTCTCCAAGCTGGGAGCTAGGGTGGTGGAGCCCATAATAGAGGAGGGAAAGGCGAAGCTCCCGCCCATAGACGAGGTGGTGGAGTCAGTCATAGATTCATTGTCGCCAAGGGACATGATTGGAATGAGAGTGCTTGTCACGAGCGGGCCAACTAGGGAGTACATAGATGCCACGAAATACGTAACCACGCCCAGCAGCGGCTTGACTGGGTACTACATGAGCAGGGAAGCCGCGGCTCGGGGGGGCGCGTCGGTTACTGTGATCAGTGGCCCTGTTGGAATGAGGTACCCGCCCAACGTAGCGGTTAAGACCGTGATGAGTGTCTTGGATATGTATGAGGCAGTCATGAATGAGCTTAGGACTGCTAGCTATGATTTCGTGATACTGACGGCAGCTCCGCTTGATTTCTATGTTGCTAACAGGGAGCGGGGAAAATTGGATAGCTCCATGGAGCGGGTCTTGGTAGAGATGAGGCAAGCGCCGAAGATAGCCCGGGACGTGAAGCGCGTCTCCCCCCCCGCTCGTTTTTGATAGGATTTAAGGCGGAGGTGGGAATCGATAGGAAAGAACTCGTGGAGAGAGCCATGAAGAGGATGAGGGAGGGGGGGAATTGGGATATGGCTCTCGCACATGATGTGGGAGGAAGCCTGGGCTTCGGTTCCCTGCTGGATTCCTACTTGATGATCTATGGATCGGGGGGGAAATAAGGGAGGTGGGGGGGCCCATGAGCAAGCGCGAGTTATCACGGTTGGTATTGACGGAGGCGATTAGGCTTCGCTCGTCATTATTTTAGGCCTTAAAGGGCATGTGCAATGGCGGTTAACCTATACCGTGCGTAGTACACTTCATTCTGGCACCCACATCCAACAGCCTCCTGCCCAGCTCTGCGTGGGCCATGGCCACTATCAGTGGGTGATAGCTGGGATCCGAGCCGTGATGCTTGTGGCTGCTGGCCACTATGTAGGGGGGGGTAATCCTTATTCCGCTATAGTAATACAGCATGCCCAGCGTAGTCTCATCGCTTAGGAATCTCCTGATTCCGGAATCGATTGATTTCAAGGCGTCGCTCAGCCTGTCCAGCATGTTTGTGTTTATTGACTCCAATAGGGGCTTGCTCAGCCTAACGCCTTGCTTGGGTCCAATGAAAAACACCCCGCGCCACTTGCCGGCTATCCTATACCCATACACTTGCGGTTCATCTTGGAGCTTCACGCTGCGGGAGAGGAATCTCTGTCTATCCTCCCGTCGCTCCCATGTCTCCCTATCCAAGATGGTGTAATGCATGTATTTACTCACCAACTCGGAATCGATTTGAGTTATTGATTCATCCAATACGTTATCGCTGTCCACCACCAATGAATCCCAGCCTCCGCCTTGGCGTCTCGGATTATTTGCATGAAGGTGAGGCTCCTATCTCTCCAGTTACCGAACCGCAGCTCTATCGGCGTTCCCTCAATTACTCTCCTTAATATATCGATTTGCGCGGGAGAAAATACATTATCGATGTATGCAATTCCTCTTTCCGCCTTCAGCAGGTCCAGGTTTAGGAGGAAATAAAGCAGCAGCTCATGTATTCTATAAAAAGGCAAGTAAGTTATGAGCAGCATCCAAGGATGGCCATGCATATAGGCAAAATAAACTTTACGTCAACAGCTTAGCGACTTGAGGGTAAGTTTATTAAGCATTATGGAGGCGTAGAGCGATGAAAATAGCGGCGGTCCAGCCGTTGCCCGACCTAGCTATGGCGATGAAGTTGATGGAGACGGCCATTAATGACTCCTCCGACGTGGTCATGCTTCCCGAGAAGTGGATTCAACGGGGGGGGACCGCTGCGATAGATGCAGCCATCGATATGAGCTCAACGTTCAACGGATTAATTATTCCAGGCGCGTTCGAGATGAGCGGTGAGGTGAGGGCGCCCATAATTAAAGGCGGTGAGGTGAGGGCATGGGCCATCAAGTCCCACCTAACTAAGGCTGAGCTATCCAGGGCTAGGCCCGGGCCCGGCCCGCTTCTGGTGGAGTTTCGGGGGGGAGTCAAGATGGGCATCATGATCTGTTATGACGCTGACTTCCCGGAAATAGCCCGTGCGCTTACGGTTAGTGGGGGGGCGTCCCTATTTCTAGTCCCGTCCAGGATACTCCATAGGGGGGGTATCGATATGTGGCGCATCTATATAGTGGCCAGGTCCTTGGAGAACAGGGTGCCCCCCCTAGTAAATGCGAATGCGCTGGATCCTCCAATATTCATGGGGGGGATCTCGGGCCGTGGAGCTTAGAGAGGAGCAGGGAATAATAATGGCAATGGAGCGAGTATTGGGAGGCGAGCCGGGCATTCTTTACTATGAACACGGTGATTCTCTCTCTACTTTCAGGAAAGAAAGAATCAAGGAACTACGTAGCTACCAAGTTAGGGTCATCTCCATTTAGTGAAAGTCCATTGATCCTAGCCTCATAGACACACGGCTATGAATTCCTCATCATGATCGACGACGGAGCACCCCCCCAACGTAGATATCACCGTCATGGCCTTCTCAACATCTATGGCCGCCGGCGGCGACTTGTGCTCGCCCCCCCATATAACTGTCCTGCCTATCCCCCCCTTCAATTTTCTAAGCACTTGCTCCTGCTCGCCTCTGTATAACGCGTGCATTATTATTACAGCGTCGAATCCGGACCTGAGGGGGCGGCGCTGTAAACGAGCCAGCAACGATGTCCACGTCCTTGCCTCCGTCCTCGCCGCACTTGAGGAGGCCCATTAAGGCATATATTGAGATGTCCATGCCAACCAAGTAGCCATCCAGGGATAATAGGTACCTACCCGTGCCCGCCGCCGCGTCTAATACCCTCCAGCCCCCCCTCACCAATTGCCTTAAATAATCTGGCTGAACCTGCCCGACTTATTGCATAGATGCTTGAGCACTTCGCTCTCTGTCATGGGCGGCGGTCGCTCCCTGATGAGTTTCGAGATGGTTTCATTCGATATATGCACCCCGATTCCTCTGAATACCATCTCGGCTATGAACCACGGGCTTGATTTACCCATATATATCATCCTTGGCCTAAGCGAAAGAATTGCCGCAACATTATCATATCCCCCCCCAGGCAATCTAATCCTCTTTCCACCTTCAATGAAGGCCCACTTGGCCACCCCCCCGAACCCGGCCACCGTCTCATCTAGGTTCTCGCTAGATCCCAGGAACACGCTCATATTATTATGTTAATCTATTATTCCTTTATTAATGAATCGCCCTTTTCAGCCTAAGCAGGTCGGCCAGCATGACCTCCGCGGTCCTGGCGGAGGGACCGGCGGGCCCCCCTCAAGCTTACGGTGTCTCCCCCCCAATCCGTATCTCTATTGCGTTGTAATTGCCGCTGACCGATGCCAGAGGAGAGCTGGCGTCCACTTCCATTAACGTGACTGCCATTTCCCTCGAGTCCATATCTGCAACTGCCACCTGCTTAACCCTCCTGCCTGCTTTAATTGCTTGCCTAATGCGTTCATCATCTGCATCGAATCTGGATAGCTTTACGTCCCTTAGAGTAGCGTTCAGCCCCCCCAGTTGATTGGCCAAAATGACGAGCTTAGCGCCGGCGTCCCACCCATCCAGGTCTATCCTTGGGTCAGGCTCGGCCAGCTTCTCCCTAATCGCCAGCTCCACCGCGTCCTTTCGCGACAAGCCTTCCTCTATCTTGGTCAACACGAAGTTTGTGGTGGCGTTAAGGGTTGCCTTTATGGAGTTTACCTCCCTACCCCCCCACAATCCCCCCCTCACCAAATCTATTGCCGGGGTTCCCGCCATCACGGTCGCCCTATATTCTATGTTTGCGTCTCCCTTGACTGCGGCTGCCATTAACCCAGCGAAATCCAGCGCCAGCCCGGTCTTGTCAGACGTAACCACGCTTACGCCGCTGGAGAGCAGTTTTCTATACATCGAGAGATTGGGTTCTCCGGTATCATAGCTGGGCGGTATCGATATTATTGCCGCGTCGATTCCAGCATCTATTATATCATCTAGCCCCATGTCCATGCTCTCTCCATATATTCCATTTTCTATATATCTACTTAAATCCCTGGCCTTCATGCAATCCCGCCTCAGCACTCCTCCCTTGGAGCCATTATCGCCACCACGCAATCATCGACTCCCCTCCTGATGAGGAGCTTGGCGAAGTCCCTCCCAACGTTTCCGAAGCCTATGAGCGATATTCTCATGCTACTCCCAATCCCCAGAAGATTTTATAATTAATGCCCAGCACCTCTGTGTGCTGTAATTAGTTAGGCTTGTGTCTCCAACGGTGAAAAAATTTTTGCCGCCTTGTAACTAGGAGTTTTATAGCCGAAAAGGGATTATGGGAAACTAAGGGAGTTCCAGTTGGGATTCACGATCAGTTCCACTTATTGTTTCACATAAACTGAAAATCAGTGGAGAGAGCAGTTCTAATTAAGGGGCAGCGAACAGATGCAGTTCATGAGAATCAAAACAAACATGAACACAATCGCGCTGTTGGCGGCCGCATTAATGGTAATGCTGTTGGCGGCAGCAGCCTCGTTGCACGCGTCAACTACTAATACAACCACCACTGTGACCAATACGACCACCGCTCCTCCCCCCCCACTAACACCACCACAACCCCCCCGCCTCCGACCAATTCATCCAGCACAGTAAATGCTACCTCCCAAGCCCAGAACTCGACGTGCGTGGCGGCATTGGTTCACGTGGAGCTCAGCCAAATGTTCTATTATAGAGTATATCCCCCCCTTGCCAACGCAACCCACAATAATGAGACATTGATGTTGCTCAGCCAGGCCGAGAACTTGACTGAAACCGCCAAGGAGTTGATAAACGAGTCCCAATGCTTTACTGCATTGAAGGACGCTATAGAGGCGATTCACTTGGAGCAGAAGGCATTTGTCCAGTTGGTTCATGAGAAGCACCTCAACAGAGCCACGGGTCTCCTGGCCCAGGCAGAGGCCGAGCAGCGGGAGCCTCGGTGTTGCTAAGAGAGGCAACTGCGTTTAACGCAACCGAGGCGGTCGGCAACTTAACGCGCATAATGGGTGAGCTAAGCAATATAACCTCGTACCTGAGCACCGGCAACTCATCATCTGAACGCCAGCAGCATAAGGGCAGAGCTAATTACTATACGTGCTCAGCTGAACTCGATCAGGACATCCATAATAGAGGTCAAGAAGCTCCAAGCAGCCGCTGCCAGGGCCATGCTTAGATCATCTATGTACATAAACTCCACCTCAATATTCTACAATACAACTGGCAATGCATTTGGAGCTTACAAGAGAATAGAGCATATATACAATGCATTGTATAGGTCGTATATTGTGTTGCTAAATCATGGATACAACGACACTCAGCTATACCAGTTGATACAGCAACTGCAGCAATTGTTGGGCAGTGGTCCCCCCCAGGGAATCCGCAGCGGTGGCTTAAGCAAGATATCGCACTCGATTCATTCACATGGGCCTCATGGTTCAGGCAATGGGAAGGGACATAAGCATTAAATCGATCCCTTAATTATTTCCAAAAAAGCCCCTCCTTTTTCTTCTCATCATATTAAAGCGAATGGAGTTAGTATCGTCTCAACAAGTTTATAAAATGCCACGTTAGCCGTGGATTCAATGATATTTAACAGGGAGCTTTCGCTGGTATATGATGCATCTGGGCGTAGTTTAGCTGAGTTCTTAATTCAGATAAACGAGGATAGGCCAGGTATTTTGGCGGCAATTGGTAATGCATATGCAGATCACGGCGTGAATATAATAAATATTTCATATAATAGAAATCAAAAGATGATCCATATAATAGCGGATATGAGCGGGAGCGATATGGGCATGGGGGGGGAATTAGAGGAGCTCCTCAAGAAGTTCTCGTTCGTATCAGGGGGGGTTGTGGAGAAGCCCCTTGAAAGTAATGCTCACTTAATTCCGAGCTTGTCGCTGCCAACGTTTTGGGGGGGTAGGCGCGTGGTAGTGATAGACATGGATATGCTCGTCTCGATCGGCGCTCCCATTTTCAAGATAGTTCAAGAGATGGGTAGATTGGATAGATCACGGCTTTCCGATATATCTCCTCAAATGCTGAGGCTGGTTCAATTGAGGGGATTAGCCAGGATAGATTTGGTTGTGGTGGGCTCCACCGTAAGGGCCAAGTTATGCAATGAGGATGGGTTGGACCTAGCGATGAATTACTTGGAGGGATTGTTGGGGGGGGAAATACCTTATCGCGTCTATAAAAGCAAGGAAAGCGAGGCCTGCGTTGAGCTGGAGATAAGCAAGTTATGAAGCGGTTGAGGCATTGCTGCTGGTCGGTTCTTCCTGCTTGTCCGCTCGCTCCATTTTAGTCAAGTAATCCAATAACCCCCCCGCTTCCTGAAATAGCTCGCAGACCCTGCACACTTCCCTTGATGAGGGATAACCGCAGTACTTACACTTATGAATGGTCGGCTCAACGCCTTTCCTCACCAGCTTGGAGAGATTATCCCCCCCGAAGGATACTAGGGAGTACTTTATATTTGGATTATCGCGCTCCATCTTAGCCAATGTGAACTTCAACTTATAGCGGGGATTGGTGTATACATAGGGACACTCCAGCTCCATTAATGGTATTCCATGATAGTAGGCATAGATTGCTATCTCTTCCTCCTCAATAATCTAAGGGGGGGCTTTATCCTTGGAATGAATTTATCCTCGTCCACCTCGTTCTCCGGCGTGGCCCCCCCGAACCACGCGAACCTCTTCAAGTCATTCCCCCCCATCACGTTAAGCATGACTGTCTGCGCCTCATCATCTATGTTATGGCCGGTCGCTATTTTTGTCAATCCGTGTTGTTTTCCGATTATGTTCATTGCCCTGCGACGGAGTACTCCGCATATGGTGCACATATGGGTGTTCTTGCCCTTGCTCCATAATCCTTGCGATATATCGGCCGCTGTGTATCCGTATATATCCTTAAACGCAAATGTCTTATATTCTATTCCATACTCATCTGCAATCTTCTTAACTATATCCACTCGGCTCATCCTGTAAAAGCAACTGAATGGTTGGCCCTCATTCACGCTAAACGCCAACAAGTAAGTATCCCTAGGTATTTTTCCCTGCCTCCTGAATAGGCCAAGCATGTGCATTAGCACGAGGCTATCCTTGCCTCCGCTCACCGCTATGCCGACCCTATCGCCGCTCGCTATCAATTGATATCGCCTAATCGTTTTGAGCACTGTATCCTCCATTTCCCTGAACAAGCAGTTGAGGCAGAGGGATTCACCGCTGGACTCGCGGCGAAACGCCGCTTCACGCTTACCACACTTGCTGCAGATCACCATCCAAGAAGCAATCTCGGCAGTCCAATTAAATTTTGATCTAGCTGCTCAAAGTTAGGTCCATACATTGCAATCACAGCTATTAGCTGACCTCTCCCAGCCCTAAAGGGCGAGGTTTGTCCCCCCCCTTTATCAAAGTTAAGACAACTGGCTCTCGACTTGAGGAAGCAGGACAAGGAGTACCGGCAACTCTATTCACAAACGGCTCAACAGATTGCAGACCGTTACTACGAGGCTAGGGACAGGTTCCTCAACGGACTAGCACGGTTCCCTAAAGGGAAGAAACCCCATAAGTACCACTCTCTTGTCTACCCACAGAGCGGTTGGAAGATAGGAAACGAGGTGGATTAGGACTAAGAGTGGGAAGAACAAGAAGAAACTAGCGTTAAGGCTGTCAAGCTTGGCATATTCAAGGTCATTGCCCATAGGGGGCTTCCCACTAGACAAGGTCAGGAGGGTCATTGTTAAGCTAACGCTCGCCGAGAGGATCTACATATCCTTTGTGGTTGAGGGCGTCGAATTCCCTCAAGTGGAGAAAACGGGCAAAGTAGTCGCAATTGACGTTGCCTGCTAAGCTCCGCCCTCTACCCGTGGCGCTGAGCCATAGGCAAGGTGGGGGGGCTAGGAAGCAGGAAGCTCCGCCCTTTAGGGCGGGGTAGCTCACATGTATTCATCCCCCCCTAGATCATCGTAATTATAGGTAGGCCCGTAATCCAGCAATAATTTAGCCATTATGTTTAAGCCCTCGCTTCCAAACATTCTTCCTATTATATAGATGTGCTGCCGTATTAGATCGTATTTCATTTCATCGGTTATGGTTAATTTGTATACGTATTGCTTTGCATTATTCATTGCCTTCTGCCGTTTAGCCACCAACCCCCCCCTCGTATATAGCCTGCTCAGCACTGTTAATATGGTGGTGTAGGCAGTCTTCCTTCCGGCCTTGTTTAATTCATTCCAGATTTCATTTGCTGTGGCCTCCTTCAGCCTGCCCAGTATTCCTATTATATCGGCTTCCAAGGGGCCTATTGTCAAGAGCCTCCTTTTCTCTGTACTTACCATTAGAGTTGCTTTTCTCCAGTTGTAGTTTAAATGCTTTTCTCTCGTTAATAGACGATATCACGATATTTTGATATCCATTCGAATTTTATATACATATGGAGCGTATTCCCTGACTATTCTTCTACCGATTATATTGCAGTTAACATTAGCCTCTATACATTTGTTCAAAACTATAGATTCCGCCTCACTCCATGGATTCTCCTCGCGGCCTGTATGGTAGAAATGTATTATGCCACCCTTAGCAATACAGGATAAAGCATCGATCAGATACTCTCCCGCGCCTAATGGAAGCGTCATTATTACCCTATTGAATCCCTGCTTAACGACGTTGCAAAAATGACGCGCATCGTCCTCTATTGGGATCACCTTTCCTCGAACCTTATTTAATTTCACATTACGTTCCAGGTAAATGACTGCGTCCGGATTCAATTCAACAGCATGAATCGAAGACACGTCGGGCTGTCGCTTCAGTATGGCAAACGCATAAGGACCTGCGCCGGCGAAAAGGTAAGCTATAGACTCATTTCGGCCAACCATCAATGATAAATCCAACCTATCGCTCTGATCCCTGGGAGAGAAGAACACCTTGGTGGGGGGGTCTATTAAAAGCCTATACCCCCCCAATTCCCTGTGCATAACCTCCGTGGGTCCCGGTATCAATACCTCAGTTTCGTACAGCCTAAAGGCTCCCCGTCGAGCGCCAACTCGCCTCACCACCGACTTCACGTTCTTGTTGAGCCTAATCAATGCTTTTGCTATTTCATATTTGTACTGCTCCAGCTCGCTTGGTATTTCGACGACCACCACAGCCCCCCCTTCCCTGGATCCTATCACATCAAAGCTATTTGGAACTAGCCCACGGAGCTCCATTGGAACATCCACTGCATCCCTAAGCCTCATTCACTTGAGGCTACCAGCAACGGCTTTATAAACGGAACCCAAGGATTCGATCTTTTGAGATAGTAATACAGGGCTCTCTACATCGATGGATATTTTTCCTTAATAGTTGGGGGGGGTTTTAGACAAGGAATTCCCGGTCCAGCTCAGCGAGTGAGAAGGAGGGGGGGCTCCTATTTCCCATTACAGGGGGGGAGAAGCAGCATGGATGTGAGTAAATGAATGTTTAAAAAATAAATCCACTCAATTATGAGCGGCAATTCTCTAAGCAACAGGACGGACCGTGGTAATCCCCCCCCAGAATTCTAGGCTTCAATTTACATGGAAGATGCTGCCATACATTCCTATTTACAATCATTAATTCTTTGAATTCATCCTAATTGAGGCTGAATGAGAACCCTAATCCTAATTGCCTTTTAACATTGTGAGAAGTAGCCAGGCATTTCTCTTACCGTTTATTGGGTAAGATTGAAAGTCAGTGCCCTAGGTTGTGGGGGGGGTTCATCAGAGGAATCTTGGTATCTCCCGCCTCTCCGCTTGTTGCTGTTGTGGAGCCCCCCCTTGGGCGTTTCCCTTCTGCTCAAAGTAAAGCCGCAGCAGCTCCGGCACCGCGTTGTCCACATCCATCTTCTTCAACAGCTCCATATACTCCCCCCCGGTGTGGTCCACGTCTACCTTTATGAATGAGACTGCTATCTGCCTCAGCTTCTCCTCCAGCTCCTTCAGCATGTCGGTTGTCATTACGGACGTTATTAATGGGTTGCTCAACCATGATTCGAAATCCTTGACCGTTCTCTCTATGTAGAAGAGCATTGCCTGGGCGGAGAGCAGCAGCGCGAATCTATCCTGGGACGCCGCGTACTCGCCGTATTTATCCAGGTCATCCAATAGCTTCTTCTGTCCATAGACCATCCCTCCAGCCTATTCATCAATCCCCTTATGTGATTCTTTATTTGTCCCTCCACGGTTTCCTCGCTCTCCATGGCTTGATGTATAGTCCCTCTTTATTAAACCTTTTGTCTTTATATTAATTCCAAGAACCCAGCCAAATGCGGGCTCGACAGTGATGGTGAGTTCCATGCCTTAATTATTAAAGCCTTTCCAATGAACCAGGACTTAATTATCCGTCTCCGGCGTTAAGGGGGGGAGGGGGGGAGAGGTAAATAGCCCTTCATTTAATCCTAAGCTTCTTCTAGTTGCCTGGGATCGTAACATTGAAAATAAATGATCGCCCTCTTAATTATCTGATTATTATCGGGATGGATGGGAACGCAACATTAAAAATCCCCCCCACTTATTTTTACGTTGATCCAATGCCCAGAGAGCTGGAGCGCGGTTATAGAATTCTGTTCAATGGGAAAGGCAAGTACTTCAGACCCATGGGCATTGCCATCGTGGTCATCCTTCCCCCCCTATTGATGTCCATATACGTCGGCCTATCCGTTTATCAATCGTTGGTGATAAGCTTCGTCTATCTATTGGCAGTGATGGGCTTGCCCTACCTCATAAAGCTGCTCGTCCACGGCGTCGGCTCCTATAAGATGTACTTCACAATAACCTTGGTTATGTATATGGAGTCCGCCGTTATAGATCTATTGCTGACGGTGATTAGGCGGGTGCCCATGGTTATGATAGGCGTGATGATAATGCTGCCCCCCCTCACATCCACCACAGTGACCCTTCTCCGCAACCCCCCCGGCAATAATCAATCCATAACCAGCTATTTATGGGATTTATCGAAGTTATTCTTAATGCTGCTCATATTCCAATTAGCTGCATATACATTGATACTGGACAAGGTGATAGTTGGATTGAGGGTTTTTGGGATAATAGGAATAGATATATCCATGTTCCTTCTATCCATATTAATAGAGCTGCTGGTGTTGGGCCGGCATAAATCCCTAGGCACATTCAATTACCTGGGCATGTTTGGAACGTATATTTACTCAATAACTGCCCAGGATGGTTCCTTCTTCGAGGAGGCATTGGCCGCGCGGGCGGTGAGGACTAAGGTCAAGACCCACATAGTGAGGCTGGCGGGCTATGATCACGCCTTCCTAATTATTCCATATTTTCACGGCGGTCCTATAAGGAACGTGGGCGGGCGGGGATATAATTCCCAAGATAATGGATCTCGGCAGGGAACTGGGCTCTTCGTTGGTGTACGTTCACGGAGTCGGCAGTCATGAATTGGATCCCGTGACGCAAGTCGACGTGAGCAGGATACTGGAATCAATAAGGAGGACCTTAATGAGCATCCCCCCCAACCCCCCCGCTCCCGCTTCAATAGAGTCAATACCCTTGACCACTGTAATTAAGGGAGACATAAAGCTGACAGCCATCCCGCTCGGCGAGAAGGTCTTGACAATAGTATCCCGCATTAATAAGTCGACGGACGACATACCGCTTAGGGTGTATGATGAGCTAAGGCAATTGATTGGCCCCAGCTTGGATAAGTATATATTAGTGGATGCCCAGAACGGCTTTGGAAGCGATAATTCGTGGGATGATAATGATGTTAAGTCACTGGCCGAGGCGATAATGGAGTTGGAGAGAGCGCCCAGGGTGAAGTCACCCCTACTGTTGGGCATTGGTCACCTCGATGCAAGCGAGGTGAGCGAGGATCAAGCCGAGATAGGGAGTGCGGGAATATACATCATAATAGTGGGGGGGTTCGGTGGGAGGAAATTGCTGTTGATAGACATAGATGGAAACAATATAACTCCCGAGCTCAACAAGAGGTTAGTGGAGGGGGGGCTTAGGGATGGGTTTGACGATGTGGTGATAATAACTACGGATAATCATCAATTCACTGGGTCATTCGGCAAGCTTGGGTATAAGGTGGTTGGGGGGGAATCCATAGATCCGGACAAGATGGTTATTAATATAAAGAGGAAGATCGAGGACATAAAGCTCTCGCAAGTTGCCCCCCCAGTGCATGCGGAGGCTGAGGCCGAGGTTAACGTGATCGGCGAGGATGGATTTAAGGGAATGGTGGAGGCCGCCGCGAAGACGGTGAATGAAGTTCCCCCCCAGTTCGTTTTTCTGTATTTGGGTCTTCCATTGATACTCGCGTTGGCTATATCCCTTCTCATATAATCCCTCGGACCGCCGAGCCTCAGTTATGTATTGTGCCTTTCATGCATGTACTAGCGATAAATTCTTAAACTTAGACTTAATCGGCTTTGAAGATGGTCTCGAGTCAGCCGAGGAAGCAGAGGAAGAGGCTTGCCAGCGCCTCATGGAGCGAGAGGCGTAAATTTCTAACAGCGCCTCTTTCAAAGGAGCTTCAAAGGCAGTACGGAATCAAGAGATTAACGGTTAGGAAGGGCGATACTGTTCTAGTGATGCGAGGCGATTATAAAGGAATAAGGGGGGGAAAGGTGTTGACTGTTTCCTATGCTAAGGAGAGGATAACCGTCGAGAATGCATCGTCAAAGAAGGCTAATGGAGAGGTCATTTATCGCTCCATTCATGCATCTAAGGTAATGATAGTGGAGCTAGACACAAGCGATAAGCGTAGGATGAGCGCAATAGAGAAACGGAGGAAATCGCTGCCCAGCGCCGGGGGGGGAGAGGAGGTAGTTGTTCAACAAGGTGGTTCTTCGTGACGCACCTAAGGAGATCATTGGCGCCGGGTTGGTGGTCCCTCGAGAAGGGCTACTCCTGGACGGTTAGGCCAAGGCCTGGACCACATGGGGGGGCTAGGGAAAGCCTGCCCCCCTCGGCTTGGTGCTGAGGAATTTATTGGGTTATGTTTCAACGCTTGAGGAGGCCAGGAAGGTATTGGGGGGGCGGGCCAGGTGAAGGTGGATGGCAAGGTCAGGAGGGATTACAAGTATCCGGTGGGGGCCATGGATATACTGGAGCTGGTTCCAACGGGGGAGCGGTTCAGGATGCTTCCAGACCCCCCCGTGAAGTTCCTAAGGCCTGCTCCGCTGGGGGGGCAGGAAGATGCCGTGGTGAAGGTGAGGAGAATAGAGAACAAGACGGTGGTGAAGGGAGGCTTGGTTCAATTGAACCTAAGCGATGGATATAACGTATTGGTCAATGACGGGAAGGAATACGAGACCTTAGGTTCCCTCTTCATCTCGTTGACCGATGGCAAGATAGTTGATTATGTTCCTATGAAGCCCGGCAGCTATGCGATTATAGTGAGCGGCAGCAATGCTGGACGGCATGGGGTTCTGAAGTCCATAATAACAACAATGCGTCGCCGGGAGGCGATAGCCTCCATAGAGGGCGATGGAACGGAGTACAGAACTGTTTTGGATCACGTATTAATGATAGGAAGGGATGCTCCATTAATAAAGGTGAATTAACATGCCCGCAGTAGATGTGGCGTCCCTAGACTTAAAGTCATTGACTCCCGAAGCCATTGATTGGCGTAAGTTCGTGCTGCCCGCGGATAACCCGATGAGGGCTATTCGGATAGATAAGGTCGTCGTCAATATGGGGGGTTGGGCAGAGCGGCGAGAAGCTGGAGAAGGCCGCTAATGTGCTCAAGGAGTTGACGGGTCAAGACCCATCGTATAGGAAGGCGAAGAGGTCCATAAAGGACTTTGGGATACGGAAGGGAGAGTATATAGGAGTTGCCGTGACTCTTCGCAGGGAGAGGGCCATCTGGTTCTTATTGAGGTCTCTTGCAGTCGTCGACTTCACCCTAAAGAGGAGCAGTTTTGATAACTTCGGTAACGTCAGCTTCGGCATAGCCGAGCACATACTCATGCCTGGCGCCAGGTATGACCCAGCCGTGGGGGATTTGGGGGATTCACCGTCACCACAGTGCTGGCTAGGCCCGGCATGAGGATTCAGCATAGGCGCAGGATGAAGCGTGAAGTTGGGAGGAGACAGCGGGTTAATAGGGAGGAGGCTATGAAGTTCTTCTCCGACGTAATAGGCGTGAGGATAATTTGAGTTTCTTGATCTTCAAAAAATTTTTAAATAATAGGTTCAAGAATGGCAAGTGTTCAGGATAGTTTCGGTGAGGGATTACATCCGAGTGCCTCCATCTAAGTTTGGGGGGGAGCCCATAGATAAGATAGCAGTTGAGCAACTGCGTGAGATGTATGAGGGACGGATAGAGAGGGATTTGGGGGGGGTGTTCGTCTCCGTGTTCGATGTGAAGGTAGATAAGAAGGGCATAGTGATGTTCGGAGACGGCGGTGCTTATCATAGGGTTGAGTTCAAGGCGTTGGCCTTCGTTCCTTTAATTAATGAAGTGGTGGAGGGGGGGAGGTGACGGATACGCATGATTTCGGAGCATTCATAAGGATAGGGCCCACCACGGCATTCATGCATAAAACTCAAATAGCTGATGAGAACGTGATTCACTACGATAAGCAAAGCAAGGTATTCATAATAGGAGAGAAGGCTCACGACAAGACGCCGAGGAGACTGGGGGGGAAGGGAGACATTGTGAGGGCCAAGATAGTTGGGATAAGTTACTTCTCGGCTCAGGAAGGCAATAGGGTCAATATATCGCTAACTGCCAGGCAACCGTTCCTAGGCAAGCTGGAGTGGATAGAGGAGGAGCTGCAGAAGAAGAAGGCGAAGCCCCCAGCAACGGTGATGTGAATGTCGAGGCGCAGGCTCACTGGAAAACGGCACCTGTCGGGATATAAGGCATGTAGGAATTGCAAAATGATAATTCCAGACGATGCTGAATCGTGCCCCCAACTGCGGCTCCACGGATTTCAGCAATGAGTGGAATGGTCTAATAATCGTGGAGGACGTCGAGAAATCATGTATGGCTAAGTTCCTCGGCCTCACGAAGCCTGGTATATACGCCATAAATGTATCGTGACGCTGCGAAAAAGCAAGTCACCATCTTGGGGGGGCCTGGAAGATTCCTGAAGCGAGAACTGGGCGCTCCGTTATTGTTAAATAGGGGGGGGAATTCGATCATAAGGAGTCATGCCCGTCACATACACTTGCAGCGCGTGCGGGTTCGTGCTTTATAGGGGCACTAGGCCTAAGTCGTATGAGGATGTGTGCAAGCAATGGGGGGGGTATGTGTGTCCCGTCTGCATGAGCGCCCTAGAGGTGCCGGGCAAGTCCATTAAGTGGAAATTCAATCCTTAGCGCTGGAAATGCTTATTTACGTTGATGCGCGGCGGGAGCCGTGCGTGACGTAGCAATAGTTGGGGTTGGTCAATCCAGGTTTGGAAGGAGAAACGATGTAAATTTACAGGAACTGGCTTGGGAGGCGGTGCGCGAGGCATTGAGCGATGCCAAACTATCGCAAAAGGATATTCAGTACTCCGTGGTCAGCAACATGGGTCTCTGGTCGGCCGAGGAGTTGCCCGCCGTGGTCGTTAATGAGTACTGCGGCTTGACGCCTGTGGGTAGCCATAGGGTGGAGGCTGCCTGTGCATCCGGCAGCGCGGGTGTTGTCTCTGCCTACAACATGGTGGCCAGCGGCGCAGTGGATATAGCAATGGTGATAGGAGTGGAGAAGATGAATGAGTCCCCAACCGATGCCGTTGTTGAATTGATAGGTAGGGCCGGATACTATTTATGGGAGTTCGAGAACTTCGGCCTCACGTTCCCGGGCTATTATGCTCTTCACATGAGTGCATACATGAGTCAGTACGGCGCGACGGAGGAGGATTTCTGTAGGGCAGCTATAAAGGCTCATCATTATGGGTCCCTCAATCCAAAGGCCCAGTTCAGGAGCGAGATAACCATGGAGCAATGCCTATCCAGCAAGTACGTTGCTTGGCCAATTAAGCTGTACGACTCCAGTCCAATAACCGATGGCGCGGCGGCTGATTCTGGCGGGTGGCGAGATTGCTGGGAAGATAACCGACACGCCGGTCTGGATAAGGTCTATTGGGTACGCGACCGGCACCGCTAACCTGAGCAAGCGACTGGACTTCACGGGGGGGCTGGATGCGGCTAGGAGGGCGGCAGACGCGGCGTTGAGGAGGGTAGGGCTTGAGAGGAGGAATGTTGGGGGGTCACTTCGACGTGGCGGAGGTTCATGATTGCTTCACGATAGCCGAGGTAATGGCGTACGAGGATTTGGGAATAGCGGAGAGGGGGGGACTGGGGGGGTTCAATTGCTAAGGGAGGGGGGGCAGACATACAAGGGCGGCTTGATTCCTGTTAACTTGGATGGAGGACTAAAGGCGAAGGGACACCCGATCGGAGCCACGGGGGGGTCAGCATGATTGCTGGGTTGACTGATCAACTCCTTCAACGGGTTCAGCCCAGGGAGAGGCAGGCGGATATAAGGAGGGGGGGATGGGCGCTAGCGCATAACGTGGGGGGGGCACCGGCCATTACGCATATGTAACTCTTTTATCGCTGAGTAGAGAGGGGGGGTCCGCAATGATCGTGAAGGACAAGGACGGCAACGCGATGATTCAAAGCGAGAGGGAGCTCAAGCTTCGCTATGTTATATCGGTTAATAAGGTGAGGAGGTTCTTTGATGGACTGCAGGAAGGCAAGGTCTACTTCACTAAGTGCATTAAATGCGGTGCAAAGTACTTCCCGCCCCCCCAAGCCGACTGCCCGGCCTGCGGCTCGAGCGAGATGGAGTGGATACCAATAACTGGCAGGGGAAAGCTGGTCGCGCTAACGATAATAAACGTGAAGCCCTCGTCCTTCTCCGGGCCCGACTACGCTGTTGGCGTGGCTAGGTTTGGTGAATTGGGCGTCGTGGCTTGGCTGGACATCGATGCGTCGATCGCAAGGGACTCAGTGAGGCCTGGCGTTGACGTGGAACTGGTGGTGAAGGATGGAAGGTATTGGCTTCACCCCATAATTAATGCATAAGTTCTCGGGGGGGAAGCCTTGTTATAAAGGAGTGGGCAAGCCTATCTCTGAGGCGGGGGGGTAAGTTTTCAGGTTAGTGTTTTATT
>BBBF01000022.1 GCA_001315925.1 Thermocladium modestius JCM 10088
GGGATCAAAGGCTGCATGCGCCTACCCCCCCGGGATTATCGCGAGCTTGCCGCGCCCTTCGTCGGCGCCCGAGCCAAGCCATCCACCAGGCGGCTTCGTGGTGCAAGCGATGAGTTACGTGGCGGCGAAGGAAGAGACCTTTTGGACTCCCATCCCCCCCAACAAAGGAGGTGATCCGGCCGCAGGTTCCCCCCCTACGGCCACCTTGTTACGACTTCGCCCTCCTCGGGAGCCCCCCCAGCTCGACTCCCCCCGGCGCTAGCAAGGAGCCTCGCTAGAAACTCCCTTGGATGGCGCGACGGGCGGTGTGTGCAAGGGGCAGGGACGTATTCACCGCGCGTTGGTGACACGCGGTTACTAGGGATTCCACGTTCACGAGGGTGAATTGCAACCCTCGATCCCTACTGGGGGGGCTGGATTTACGGGATCATCTCCCCCCCCTCTCGGGGGGGTCGAATCCCGCTGTTCCAGCCATTGCAGCTCGCGTGCGGCCCCCCCAGGGTTTCGGGGCATACTGACCTGCCGTGGCCCCCCCTCCTTCCTCCGGCTTACGCCGGCAGTCCCTCTAGTGTGCCCCCCCCGATTCCGAAGAACCGGGTGGCAACTAGAAGTGGGGGTCTCGCTCGTTGCCGGACTTAACCGGACACTTCACAGCACGAGCTGGCGACGGCCATGCACCTCCTCTCAGCTCATCAGGCAAGGTCGTTAGCCTGGCCATCATCTTGCTGTCGCCCTGGGTAAGGTTTCCGGCGTTGACTCCAATTAAGCCGCAAGCTTCACCCCCCCTTGTGGTGCCCCCCCCGCCAATTCCTTTAAGTTTCAGCCTTGCGGCCGTACTCCCCCCCAGGCGGCGGGCTTAACGGCTTCCCTACGCCACTGGGCGGGCTCTAAGCCCGCCCAACAGCTAGCCCGCATAGTTTACAGCTGGGACTACAGGGGGGGTATCTAATCCCCTTTGCTCCCCCCCAGCTTTCGCCCCTCACCGTCGGGCGCGTTCCAGCCGAGCGCCTCCGCCACTGGTGGTCCTCCTGGGATTATCGGATTTCGCCCCCCCTACCCCCCCAGGAGTACCCTCGGCCTCTCCCGCCCCCCCAAGCCCGGCAGTACCTTCCCCCCCAGCCCCCCCCGGGTTGAGCCCGGGGGGGATTTCAGAGCAAGGCTTGCCGGGCCGGCTACGGGCGCTTTAGGCCCAGTAATCACCCCGACCACTCGCGGAGCTGGTATTACCGCGGCGGCTGACACCAGACTTGCCCCCCCCGCTTATTCCCCCCCGGCTTTCTACACCGGGGGGGAAAAGCTACCCTCATCGGGTAGCACTCGGGGTAACCCCGTCGCAGTTTCCTGCATTGCGGAGGTTTCGCGCCTGCTGCACCCCATAGGGCCTGGGCCCTTGTCTCAGTGCCCATCTCGGGCTCCCGCTCTCACGGCCCCCATCCGTCTTCGGCTTGGTGGGCCATTACCCCCCCACCAACAACCATGATGGACCGCAGCCCCCCATCCTAGGGCGAATCGCGCCGGGTGCCGGACGCGGTTCCTTTCGGGGGGGAGGGAGCCTTCCAGCTTCCCTCTCCTATGGGGGGGAATTAGCCCCCCCAGTTTCCCGGGGGGGTTATTCCCCTCCCTAGGGTAGGTTGGCCACGTGTTACTGAGCCGTCCGCCATGCCCTGGCGGATCCCCAAGACATCCGACTCGCATGGCTAAGCCTCACCCCGATAGCGGTCGGGTCCGGCAGGATCAACCGGTTTCTGGGGGGGATGGCCGCCCAAGGCCGCCCCAGGGGGGGATGGGATGGGTCCAGGCCTCTCCTTCGTCGCCGGTGGTTGGATGAATCACCCGTAACCTTCGCCCCAGGCTAGCCCCGAGGCGGTGTTAGGGGGGGGCTCATTTGTAAACGCCTCGGGAAAAATCAGTCGCTGGAGCATTTATAAGTTTTACCTCAACGTTGGCGCCAGGGGGGGCGTTTTGTGTATCACGTATTTTTAACCCTATCGGCCCTAAGCGTTTCATTAACGACCCGCAGCGGATTCTCCCATAGCTCATCTCCGTGGCCGACCGCCTCGACCAACTTGCTTATCATCAATATATTCTCGAAGCCGCTGGGAGTCTCGTCTATGCCGAGCATATCTGTGCCCACCGCAACGTGACCCCCCCACCCAAAGCTCTCCCCCCTATGTACTTGAGGTTATCCACCATGCCTTGAATCGTAGGCGACGGAAGGGTCTCGCGTATTGCGGTCACCCCAATCACCCCGCCCGTCCTCACTATGGCCTCTATCTCCTCATCATCCAGGTTGCGTTTATGCCCCCCCTTCAATGCAGCGGCGTTGGCATGAGACGCTATGACCGGCTTCTTGGAAATCGAGGCGACGTCCAGAACCGTGCGTTTACTGGCGTGGGCCACATCCACGATAACGCCAAGCTCGTTGGCCAACCTAACCAATTCCTCCCCCCCTCGCCCGTCAATCCGTAATCCTTACGGGTCATGCAGGAGGAGGCGAAGCGGTTATCCTCGTTCCAAGTGATGCCGATGGCCCTTACCCCCCCTAGCTCCCTAAGCAGCAGCAAGTCACCGGCGTCGCCCAGGACATCGGCCCCCCCCTCAATCGAGAGGAGTAGATTGATGCCCGGCCTTAGATCGCCTTCCCTCCGTACTATATTGACTAGCCCTGCCCTTTCTAATTCCAAGTAAAACCTCACCTGCTCCAGGAGAAGCTTCATTAGGGCTGGACGAGCTGTTTTCCCAACCCCCCTCAACTCAACCCGGGGGAAACACGGCCGCGAATACTAACGCATGCTCGAAGTTCCTCAGCATGGATATGCTGGATTGAGCATTGCCATTGATGACGTCCGCCCTCATAGATGCGTATGCCAAATCCTCATGCAAGTCCGCCAACCGCATTGTGGAAACCATTGGCTCCCCCCCGATAAAAACGCACTTATTTAAAGGGATTAATCCGTGTAGGTAGGTGGCGGGGAGCGTTAACTTAATACTGATCGCAAAGGGAGTTAGGACTCTGGCATTCGGGGCGGTGAGCGTGTTGACGCCCATATACTTAGCGATGCTTGGATACCCGCCGCAATTGGTGGGGCTGGCATATTCTTCATAGTGGCGGGCAATGCCGTGTCCAACATATTATTGACGTGGTACGGAAACCTCGTCGGCAGGAGGAGAATGCTCGTGGCGTTCAGCTCATTAATGGCGGCGTCGGGGGGCCCTCCTATTCCTGGGGGGACCATTCCCGCTACTCGCGGCGGCGCTGGCCATGGGCAACATAAGCACGACGGCACTGAGGCCGGGCCGTTCCAATCAATAGAGGTCGGCGTCCTCCCCCCCAGGCTGGCGGGGGGCGAGGATAGCCGCGTGCTGGGCGTCTATAACGTGATCGGGTACTCCGCATCCGCCCTAGGCGCACTGGCTGCTTCGCTTCCCTCATACGTGGAGGATCCATTGATGGCTATAAGAGACATGTACCTGGGCTACGCCGCCGTGGGGGTCATCTTGGCGTCCATATACGCAGGCATGGAAGGCTTAAATTCTAGCAAAGCATCCGCTGGCTGAGTCATGTCTCGCCGGCGGCGAGGGCGGACATAGGCAAGCTCTCCGCCCTGTTCGCAGTGGATGCGTTCGGGGGAGGCCTCGTTTCTCAATCCATAGTATCGTATTGGTTCTATGTGAGGTACGGGGGCATCGCTGAGGGAGTTGGGCATCATATTCCTGGCGGTCAACTCTGTGACGGCGGCATCAATAATCGCGGCGCCCCCCCTAGTGGCCGAGCGGTTGGGTAACCTGAAAACCATGGTGTACACCCACATGGTATCAAGCGCCTTCCTGATCCTGATCCCCCCCTGGCCAGCACATTGCCGGGGAGCCTCTTATTTCTATTGCTCAGGCAAAGCACGTCCCAAATGGACGTGCCCACCAGGCAAGCATTCATGGCTCAGATATTCGGGGACGAGGAGCGGGTTCCCGCCATGGCTATCACGAACACGGCGAGGAGCCTCGCTGCCCTGCCGGGCGCGCCAATCGCCGGCTCCGCCATAGCGGTGGGATTGCTGGGGGCTGCCGTTTTTGTTGAGCGGGTCATCCAAGATAGCCTACGACGCTGCGATTTACCTCTCGTATAGGGAGAGGGCTAGCTGACGACTCCCTGCCCTAAAGGGCGGGGCTTCATGATGTTTTTGTACAGGGTTGAGACGAATCAATACAGAAACATGTACTTATCCCGCGCGAAATCCACAATTAATTGCCGTAACTTGATGGGGGGGTCTTCAATAGGCATGCTGCATTGAGAGTACGCGCACACGTATGCCGCTGTCCTTCCACGTCTTATCATTGCCTTGACTGATTCATCTACTACCAAGTCATCCAGCGAATCGCCCCCCCGTATTGGGATCACCAGTTTGCCTGGCCTGAACGTCATCAAGGCGGTTCCATGAAGTTCCTCGAACTTCTTATCGTCGTTTCCCACTATTACCACGCGGGGGGGAGGATCGAGGAAGTGATCGCCCATCGCAATGAAGAATGAGGCGGCAAAGGGACCGAAGCGAAGCGCTTCTCCATACAGCGCCTTAATGGCTTCCTCTGCGTCTGGGCTCGGGGACCCGCCTATTATCCTGGAGAGAACATCCATGGCTATTACGGCTATTGAGGCCGGGCTCCAGTTAGGCGAGTCGCCGAGCGGATCGATTAGGACCCGTAATGAGCCGCCTCCATCTTGAATTGAGTATAGAGGGCCGCCATCGCTCATGAACATCCTCAAGCCCCCCCGTCCACAAGCCACTGCCAGCTCCAGGTATTTCCTATCCCCCCCCGTGCGCTGAAACGCCGATAGTAGGGCCAGCATTGTATAGGCCTGGTCATCCAGGTACCCGGGGGGGCCCAAGCGCTTGCCGTTCCTGTACCCCCCCTCCTCACCAAGCCGTCATCCATCAACCGCGACGCGAGGAAATCCACAGCAATGAGCGCGCGATCGGCGAAGGCTGGATCCACGTAATCCCCCCCCGCCGCTAGGCCAGCAATTGCCGCCGCTGCTGTGGAGTGGGCATAGATGGTGCGATCGATGGGGGGGCTTCTCCCTCCCCTCTCTAGCGGTCCTCATTTTATCAATGGCGGTCCTCAATACATTCAAGCCCTCAACCGAGGCATCGTTGGATACGTGTAGAACCGCCTTCTCCCCGCTTGGGAAGCGATCTAGGCCGAAATGCTCGTAGACTGCCTGAAGCTCTTCCTGTGTGAGTATGGACGCCAGCTCCTCAATGCTCCATTTATAGTAACCGCCCTCCTCTCCCCCCCCGGAATCCGCGCCTTGACTGGAGTAGTAACCGCCTTCATCGTCTCCGAGGACAGAGTTAATGTACTCGAGCGTATCCACGGCCACCGATCTAAGGTACTTATTGCCGGTGGCGGCGAATGCCTCAACGTAATTCATTGAGAGCTCAGCGTTATCTATCAGTAGCTTCTCGAAGTGGGGGACCAGCCAAGCATCGTCCACCGAGTACCTGTGAAAACCGCCGCCCAATTGATCATGTATGCCTCCCCCCCTCCCCCCCATCGCCTCCAACGTGTGCACCGCTGCGTCTATGAAGCTGGAATTGGAGTAGAAACCCCCCCTGTAGAGGAGGAGGGAGTGAAAAGTGACTTGCGGGAACTTCGGGAATGAACCGAAGCCGCCGTGCTCCTCGTCGTACATATCCATTATCCTCAGCAGAACTCCATTAATCGCCGATAGATCCACGCGATCCACGTCATTCTTCTCAGTTTGGACCCCACTTATGGGCACACCCCCATTGCCATCCCTATAGGCCTTCAACACGGCCTCAAGCACCCTGGGCATGCCGGGCAGCCCCATTGAGTCCCTCGGGGGGGGAAGTAAGTGCCGGCGAAAATGGCTTCCCCCCCGCTGGGCGTTAGGAACACGGTGAGGGGGGGCCAACCCGCTTGGCCGGATAGTGATGATGCGATTCCCTGAAGTATTTTATCTATGTCCGGCCTCTCATCCCTATCAACCTTTATAGGCACGAAAAATTCATTAATGATGCGAGCCACCTCCGGATCATCGTATGTAGACTCATCCATTACATTGCACCAATGACACCACGATGCGCCTACATCAACGAGAATAGGCCTATTCTCGCTTCTGGCCAACTCGAACGCCTCGCTGCACCAACCCCCCCACCAATTAACCGGGCTCCCGGCGGCCTTCAACAGATAAGGCGAGCCGCTGCCCGTCAAGCAAGCCATCCTGTCCATTAAGTTAAGGAGCGGACCCCCTAATTATATTAGGCGGGAGCGGCGGGCCTGTGCGAGCGGGCGCGGCGATGGTGGCGTCAACAGGGGGGGTTAATGCATAATCATGGTGGACCGGGTGGGATTTGAACCCACGATCTCCCGCGTGCGAGGCGGATATCCTTCCAGGCTAGACTACCGGCCCTTGAATTGATTGGGGGCCATGCCTTTTAAAAGATTTTCCGCCGCGCGGTTAACTGGTTAAGTTTATTTTCCCCACGACCTGGACCAGATCATGCGGGTCGGCTTAATAGGCCTGGGAGTAATGGGGGGGTACAGGATAGGCGCTAACTTGGCCAGGGCAGGCAAGCTCCAGTTGGTCTATAATAGGACTAGGGAGAAGGCGGATAGATTCAGCGCTGAACACGGCGTGGAGGTGGCCTCCACCGTGGGGGGGAATTAGTCGAGGGAACCGACGTGGTGCTGACCATGTTATCGGATGACTCCGCGGTTTCCTCTGTGATCAGGGAAGCGCTTCCGGTGATTAAGGGCAAGGTAATAATAGACATGTCCACTATATCCCCCACCACCAGCATCGGCTTGGCGGATCAGGTGAGGAGGGGGGGCGGAGGCAACATGATGGATGCACCCGTTATAGGCACTTCAATACACGTGGAGCAGAAAAAGATAGCGGTCCTGGTGGGCGGGCCAAGGGAGCTCTTCGAGACTGCCAAGGATATAATTGGAGCAACTGCCGCTGCGGTCGAGTACATGGGGGGCAACGGCATGGGGCTCTACGCTAAATTGGTTAATAACTTGCTTCTGGGCGCATACGTGGCCGCCATGGGGGGAGGCATACTGGTTCGGCGTGAGGAGCGGGGTGAAGCCGGAGGATGTGGAGAAGGTGTTGAGGCAACTCAGCAGCGCCAGGTCCCCCCCCACCGCCGATTTAAAGGTGCCCAAGATCAGGAGCGGGGGGGATTACTCAACTCAATTCGCATTGAGGCATATGAGGAAGGACTTGGAGATAGTGCAGAGGGAGACCCAGAACATAGGCATGCCGGCTCCAATGTCGTCTCTTGCGCTTCAATTATATAGATTAGTGGAGCAGGGAGGGGGGGGAGGTGACTTGGACTTCGCGGCCGTGGCGGAGCTGTTCAAACCCAGGAGTAACACTTCCTAGCCTCCACGGAACCCCCCCATTGATTGCAGCAATGCGGCGGAGCGAATCCATGCCGCATCGATGAAAGGCGGTGAATCCGTATTACAGCCAAACGCGGCGTCAATGCGATCGGCCAGGAAAGAATGCGGAGACGCATCACGCTGGTGGCGTTTGAGAGGAGGATATTGCTAAAGCATGTGTTAAATAATAATATTGGTAATAAGATGATTGATAAGTCGAAGTAAAAGGAGTAAGCGAAGTAGTTAGCAATATTATACCTCAACCATTAATGACGAGAAGGAGGTAGGTTGCTACCTAATTCGAGCAATTCAGTTAACTGACAAAAGTTTAAATACTTAAATAATGCTTGAAAGCAGCATGTCAAGCCGGTCGGGTTATCCCGTGGTTTTGACCAGCGAGGGCTCGACCGCAAGCGATACCTTCGGCGCATCCATCGCGGGCTTCATAAGCGCATTGCCGGATTACTACATACGGGATTGGGTGGCCCGTCTCTACTTCCAGGTTAAGAGCGATAGGAGGGGGGGCATAGTCAAGCGAGCTCCCTACGGCATAGCCAAGGTGCATGCATCGCTGGCTAGGGCCGGCATCGATGCAGTGATAGCTGACCCAAATAAGCTGGATAAGGTGGTGGGGGGGCCCAGCACCAAGGTGCTCGGCATATACACCATGGACGCTGGGGGGGCTCAGCTACGGATCGGGCATAGTTTACTGGATATTGACGCTGGCCGGCCTTAGGTACGCCGGCACTCCCTACATATCTAAGTCATTCCTTAAGGTACTGGATAACCCAGCAGTCAAGAGAAATAGGAACGGCATGAAGATAGTGGTGGGGGGGGACCCGCTGTTTGGCAATTGGTAGACACGGGAATGCAGGCCAAGCTGGGCATCGACGTGGTGTACGAGGGGGGGAGTTCGAGGAGGATGGGCCTGCCGTATTCAAGCGATTGCTGGCGGGTGAGGCTGTGCCAGCCGTGGTCACGGCCAGGCGGCCGGTTCCAGTCGACTTGATCCCTACCATAACGACGCCGGCAATCGGCGGGTTGGTCGAGGTCACCAGGGGGGGATGCGGTAGGGGGGGTGCCAGTTCTGCACCCCCCACGTTGAGCGGCATGATAAGGTCCATTCCCTTCGAGGGCCACGTGGATAAGGAGATAAGGATCAACATAGAGGTGGGTGGGGGGGTAAAGGAGATAGGGCTGCACAGCGAGGAGTTCTTCAGGTATGGAGCTAAGGGAATAGACCCCAATCCGAATAAGGTGATCGACTTGGTGCAGAAGGCGTATAAATTGGTCAAGTCATACGGCGATGATTACGGCATAACCACTGACTTCACCACAGCGGCGGTGGCGGTGCAGGCGAGGAAGTTGGTGGAGGAGGTGGGCCAGTACATGAATGAGGGGGGGGCCAGATGAATTTCATAGAGATGGGGGGGATAGAGACGGGATCGCCCAGGCTGTTGGCAATGGTTATGCCGGGCAAGGTATTGCCATTCAAGCCAGCCCAGTACCCCCCCGATATAGTGGAGAACGCGGTCGGCATACTCAACGACAGCGGTTGGATAGTGGTTGGAACAATGATAATAAACCTGCCCGGGGGGGAGACCGATGACGATGTGATTAAGAACCTAGAGCTTTTGGATAGGTTGAGCAAGCTCAGGATAATGACGTTCCCATTGCCGTTCATACCGATGGGCGCATTGAGGCACAGGGACTTCACTGTCCTCGACAAGATACTGGAGAACCCGCTGCGAGAGGAATTCGTATTACGGGCACTATCAAAGGCCATGAGCGAGGCGTACGCGGATGCCGATGTGGTGACGGCCAAGATGGAGAACCCGGTGGTGCGCCGACTAATAAAGCACTTGATGCATGCAGCCGTTGGGTTCGTGCTGAGGCGGTACAAGGAGAAGCTGCAATCCATGGAGCCCAGGCGACCCACGGCTCCCCCCCAGGAAATCAAGTGGAAAATACACGTGTAGTTGCTTCCATCTTCATTATTTTAGTTAATTCATTCAATGTGTATACCCCCCCATGTCTTGCCCATAAGTGGGAGGGGGCATAAAATTAAAGCGCGCAACTCAGGGGAGCGGCGATGCTTGCCTCTCTGGTAATAGATGTGCTGAATTACGTGGGGATCGTTGCGTTCGCGGTGTCCGGCGCGTTGAAGGCCATTGAGAAGGACATGGATCTCCTGGGCGTGGTAGTGCTGGGATTCTCAACGGCATTGGTGGGGGGAATAACTAGGGATGTACTGCTCGGAGTGACCCCCCCGCCCGTCAACATCACGTACCTCCCCCCCTATCCAATCACCGCCATAGTGGCATCGCTCGCCGCGCTGCCGTTCGCTAGGTACGTGATGAGGGGGGAATCAAGCCATTCCTATACGCGGACGCCCTCGGCCTCGGCGCGTTCACAGCCATAGGCGCCCAGGTGGCGTTCATCCACGGCATAAATCCCCCCCTAGGCATCGCCATGCTGGCCTCCATAACGGCGGTGGGGGGGGAGGCGTGGTGAGGGATCTACTGGCCAACGAGGTGCCTATGGTTTTATCAAGGGAGGTATACGCGACTGCGTCAATAATAGGCGGGCTTGCGTATTGGCCACTCGCCGAGGTATCTCCCCCCCCGGCGACGCGGCGTTGATAGTCACGGTGCTTGTCTCCTCAATAAGGATAGCGGCCATAGAGAGGGGGGGATGGTCCCTTCCCCCCCGCGCTAGGAGCTTGGCTTGGAAAGGAGACCGCCAGCGACACCAGCGATCAAGTTGATCAAAATGAAGATGCCGACCCTTGCTCTAAGGGGGCCCCCCCCATAGGCGTCGAACGCTATTGATAATATGGCCAGGACAGCCAGGGTATAGGCAGCGAGCCTTCGAGCGTCCTTTAAGATAGAGTAATAGCTGGAACCCTCCTGGAGCCCGTACGGCGAGGCAAAGGCCAGCAGCAATGCGTACAAGGCAACTATCAGCCCAGATCCACCCATTGCCCCACGTAGATTGCCCAGAATGGGCTGAGCACCAATCGCACTGGGTAGAAAATATCGGCGACGAGCTCCAAGCCGAGGGTCAACGCCGAGACCACAAATGAATAGCCGATCCCGGCAATTAATTGCAGCCTGAGCCGCCTGGCGCTCATATGGGCTAGGCCCTCATTGCTCCTTCTTCTCCTCCCTCCTAGGATCAATTGCTCCAGGCCGGGCAGCGAGCCGCCCACTATCAGGTTGACAGGGTAGTAGGGGGGGACTCCCAGCATCATGTTTGTCGCCGCGGGATCCGACTTGCTGGCCATGACCTCCGCCAGCCTAGCCCTCACGGCTTGCAGTGTGTCCACGCCGAGGGCCAGGTACTGAACTATCCTCCTCATCGTGTCGTCCTCCGGCTCAAGCCTCACTATCCTACACGCTATTAAGTTGATCCCTATCTCCTCCATTGCGGATCTAAGCGATGCGGCGACGGCGTCGGTTATCTTGTGTAGGTTGGCGTAGACCTCCCTCAGGGAGACCAGGTTCAGGACCTGAGACACGGATTGATCCACTATGGGGGATAGGAATGCCGCCAACGCGTCGACGGTGTACTTCAGCTCCCCCCCGAATTGAACGCTATTCACGAGCTTCGCTGGATCGCTCACGGTGAAGAAATAGGCAACTTGGTACCGCATGGCCACCAATTCCTTGGTTTGGCTCACCCCCCCCTCGCTCCTCGCCTCATGCCTTGCGGTGCTCACGAACAGCACCTCTATCTCCCAGGGAAGGTTCCCACTGTATTGAAGCCTTGAGAAGAATTGGGAGACCGGGTTGGCCGGCGTCTGCAAGTCGTGGGCGCCCGCGTCGAAAACGCCGGTTATCTGTCCCTGCACCCTCACCACCGCCTTCTGGTTTGAGTAAACGATGAGGCGGGACCTGGTCCTCACGTCCACTGAGTGGTACTTTACTATCAAGTCATTGGCCCCCATCTCATCCCGTCCCTGCTCATTTATTGTGGATATGACTGGTGCCCTTATGGACATATACATCTATTCACGCCCCCTCCCTAATATACTTTCCACTCGGGGGGGAAGAAAATAACCACACGGGCCGCCAGGCAATTTGGTAGGGGGCAGTAGGCCCTCCGTGGAGCCGCGAGAAACTACATATAATTACTTATGAGTAACTTAAGCAAATCGTGATTATTGACCTTCCATTCATGACTGATGATGAGCCAGCTTAGCTCATGGTGGTTCCAGCGGTCACCGTTTCAGTCTGTGACACTCCACGCGATTTAGGTCCATGACTCACTACACGTTCACTCATGACTCCCAATGGCCAAGTAATGTTCAAAGTAGAGGAGGCAACCTTGTCATCCCTCAACTTCAATTAATTACTACTGGATACCGCAACCACACAGCAAGCTCAACAGTTGGGTCCGGCGAGCCATGCTGTCTTCCCATAAACTACCTTTACCCTAACGCCCCCCCTCAAGGCGCTCTCCACTTCACAGTCCTCTCTGGAGACTCTCAGCAAATGCCTTCACTACCATACACCCCCCCTAAACAACTCCTTTGCTTCTCAGGTATTCCAGCAAAGCCACGGCATTGTTCCGCTCCCTGTCCCTAGCTGAGTAGAGAAGCGTCACTTTATTGCCCTTAGCGAGCGAGATCAATCTATCCACTGCCTCCCGCTTCGAATCCAGCTCCCTCCAATACCTTGACTTGAACTCCTCCCACCTGCTGCTCGTGATTAAACCAACGCCTAAGCTCGCCGCTCGGGGGGGCAATTTCCTTAAGCCATACATCTATCCTAGCCTTCTCACCCTTAATCCCGCGCGGCCATAAGGCATCAACTAGGATCCGCAAACCATCCTCCTCCTCAACAGCATCGTATACTCGCTTGACCTTAAGCATCTGTTTAAGGGATAGTTGAATATTTAAGATTTTTCAACGATACTAAAAATATAAGGATAGCATGCACTAGTAACATTTAGAGTACTAATTCTTTAGATATCAATAACAACAGTGCAGTAACAACAGTACAGTGCACTTATCCTTCATTCGCTACATTCCAACGTTGTATTGCATAGTTAAAGAGAGGAACCGCGAACATCTGTGCACCGCGCGGCCGCATTTCCATGCTGCGCTTCCTTCAATGTACTACCTTTCACGTAGTCCCCCTATGAGTTGTTGCGGCAATGGGAAGCCCTTAACCCTAAGAGGCCTAGAACACCTTTTCTATTAGGACATCTGCAGGCTTGTATGCTCCGTTATCCGCGACGAGAAATGATGCTTTCACTAAATTGCTTATCAATTCGGTTAGCCTCTTGTCATCTATCCTGGCTCCCTCCTTAGCCTCTATGGCCCTTTTCACGTCGCTCCACCTGCACCCTTTTTTGCAAACTGCCATTATTGTCTTGTACCTTTCCCTGGCCTCCTCCCTACCCCCCCTGAGGAAATTATTGAACTCCTCCTCTATCAAGGAGACGGCAGTGGTGATTGTCTTATTGAGGGCCTTCTCGTGATCCCCCTCCTGGAGGTAATTGAATCCATAATAGGTTAACTACCCCGGAATACCGCCGAGGGTGTCCACCGCATCCTCAAGCTTGCTCTCCTCTACGTTTACCTTCACCTCGGCGAAACCCTCTCTTAAGAATTCCAATGCAGTTTTCTTAGGCAAAGGTTGTATAATGCCTCGGTATAAGCTCTGCCGTAAAGCGGATACTTTGCATCATCTAATTTTAGGAAGTCGTAAACCATTCCGGTTTCGCTGCCAGTAAATATGAACTTAATCCCTAGATTATCATATGCATAAGCTATGGGATGAAGGAGATCATATCCTTTTAATTTCCTTAATTCCTGCGATTCATCGAAGATTAACACTACCTTTTTTCCCTTCCTTCTCCCCCCCCACCTCCGATAGTTTATCTAAGATTTGGGAAAACTCCACCCTCTCCTTCCCCCCCCAGCTAAACCTAATGTTAACCCCCCCATGAGGCTTACTCCCCCCCTTAATGCTGTGAATGCCTTCTTCAACTTACTTGGAAGGAATGCATTTATACCTCTTTCCAATTCTTGGAGTAAATCCTTGTAATTAATATAAGTTGAAGTATCGAATTTCCTCAAGTCCAAGTAAATCCAGATAGCATCCTCCTGCTTTGCCAAGACCTTTACAAGCGAGGATTTCCCGCTCCTCCTGATACCCAGCAGGAGAGTCATTGGATAGTCTATCCCAAACTTGAGTTTTCTCATTTCCTCCTCCCTGTCAAATAAATCCTTAGGATCTTCCTTCGGTTTCGGATCAAATAACAGAGAGGAGAGATCCCCAGTTACTGGGGGGGAGATCCCCAGTAAATTTAAGCCTTATGGACCTTATGGATGTTTCCTACCATCATCGGCAAACCTCCCGAAAGGATGTAATTTCATTAACTAGCGAACAGCCTCCACCCTTCAGAAGAAAACTTCCGCCTCCCAACAACGTCCCGGAACCAAGGGGTAGCGGGCGCGGCTCTACCATTAAGGAGACTCACCCAAATCCCACATCCGGCGTTAAACCGCGATTAATGCATCCACACCTCGCACATTTGAGGTATATGCTGGATCCACGAGGAGAGACTCCTTCCCCCCCGTCCTTCGTTAATTACCATTGAATGATGGCCCTAAGCTCCTTGAGACCAGCATCCATTAGGCTCCTCCTCAACCCCCCCTTACCCGACCTACCCACTAACTCTAACCCCCCCAACGTACTCAATAATCATACGTCGTAGTTAAGGGCAAGGTAATGCCCCCCCATCTTGATGAAGATCCCTTCTATATTGATGGCATCTCATGCACCGTAAAATGCGTCATCCTTTCCACTCCTAATGAATGGAACACCCCCCTCCACAACGAACCTTCCTTTTAGGCATCCACTTATCATTGGCGAGTCCTCTCAAGCGACGGAGCAGCCAGATCCATACACGAAGATCCAATCGCCATCAGCTGGACCCTAAACCATTCATTTCGCTTCTTGGAGATACCTACTCGGCGAAAGGATTTTTCCTAAAATGCACCATGGATTGAGTCCATGGAACATCTTTGGGTTAATATTTCATTCACGTGGCGACTGGAGGCGTCGCTAATCGAAGCATATTTAAGTCTCCTATAATGGGACTAAACAATATGTCGGCTTCCCCCCTCCGATTCACCGCTCTCCCCCCACTGGAGAGGCTGCAGTTATTGGTTCCGGGGGGGTTTAGAGGGTACAAGATAAAGGATTTGATAAGGCAGGACGATTTCCTGGTCAGGCAAGCCATAGTTCAATCCCTGGAGGAGGCCGCCAGGCTATTGGAGGAGCAGGCAGCGGAGAAGGCGATGGAGGATCCCCTAAGCGCTGCCGTCCAGGAATATGAGAGACTACTATCGGAACTGAGGAGCCTTACATTAGACATAAAGAGCGCTCCGATGGGGGGGGACTCCGGAATGCATGATAGGTTCAAGCTTTTCCCGGAGGACTTGGAAAAGATAGTTCAGTACGACTTGGGGGGGCTAGTCAATGCCGCCAGGGCCATACTGGATGGTGCAAGGGCGAGAAGGGAACCGGCGGCTCTGATCGGAATGATAAGGGAACTCAGGAATAGATTTAATGAAAGGAGCAAACTACTCATTCCGGGCCCACTGCGTTGATCCACTCGCCCGGCGCCGGATTGGGGGGGCTCGCCCAGCAAAGGTATAAAAGCCCATTTGCTTGGAATGAATATGCTGATAAATGTCGGTTTTTACTATAGGGTTAAGAAGGGTCATGAGCGCGAGTTCGAGGAAGTGGCCGGCAAGATATTCAATCAGTTAAGGATGACGCATCCCGGCTTCAGGGACGCAAAGCTTTATAGGAACGTTAACGATCCACAGGATTACCTCTTGTTCAGCGAGTGGGATGATTTGGATTCGTTCAAGTCATTTATATCGAGCGATGCCTACAGGGATGCAGTATCATATGGAAGAACAATAATAGAGGGGCGACCGCTGCATAGGATAATGCAGCAGGTTGAACAGCAATAATAACGAGTAGGGTAAGTCATTCAAAGAACCTCAAGATGTGCTTTAACATTAGTGTCTAGCCGTCAGTGGCTTTATTGTACTAATGATATAGAGTAATGTTTATATATGCGTTACCAATTATTGGACACGCTATCAGCAACCTTTAATAGCACTTCCCCCCCTCATCGACCCCCCCTAATGAGGAGGATATTGCTGGCATTGCTCGCTGTGGCGGCGTTCGCCACGTCGCTTAGCGCTGCCTCCCCGTTAATAGTGGTCGGGCCCGTTTCCGCCCATTACCAGTCCTTTACAGTAAATGAGACGGCCGGTCGTCTTTTGCTTCCTGTGAATAACTTCACGTTGATTACTACTATCAGTTCAGCGGTGCCTTTTAATGCAACCATTGAGCTCAGGGTGGGCAATTACTCGGCCGTGCGCGAGGCGTTGATTAACGGTTCATACCTTGTCTCGTTTCCAGTCTCCATGAGGTTCGGCGAGTACCCGGCCTCGATCACGGTGTATGGAGGTAGGGCTCCATTGACTTCCCGCAACTTCACGCTGACGCTCTCGCCGCCCGAGATATCCAACGTCACGCTATCATCATGCGGCGTATCCCAGGCGTTGCCGGCCACAATTCTATTTTCGACGGCATCCATGTCGTTCACCGTCACGTCGGTGGCCCCCCCCATAATGGTAAATGCATCCCTGGCGGCGGATGGATCCTCGTTCTCCACGCCCCCCCTCCTGCTTAACTATTCATCGACGGTCAGCGAATCAATTCAACTGCCGCTGGGCAATTCATCAGTCTCCATTTCGCTGGAATACTATGGGGGGGAGAGCCTGGCGGCCTACTCCTCCTTCATAATTAGGGAGCAGCCGACGCTCTCCGCATCGTACTCCTACGGGAATTACACGGCGCTGCTTGGCAACGGCACTGAGGCAATAGTATCCACGACGTATCCGTTATCAATTAGTTACCAGGCCCCCCCAATGTGCTGGGGACCAAGGTGTATACGTCGTTCAGCAATGGAGCACAAGGAACATCCATTGTGTTCGGCAGTCCAGGTAAGTACTCCGGGCAGGTAACGCTTGCGTACGGCAGCTGCAGCGTGGATTCCATACGCTTCTCTGTGATAGCCATAAACCCCCCCAGCGTGTCCGTCGCTCTCATTAATGAAACCCTCCCCCCCGCAGGAATCCCCTCCCGCTATACTTGAGCGTCTCATTCAATCAATCCCTGATCAAGTACGTGCTGTTGAGAACCATCGGAGGCGTGGGCGTGCAAGTATCGCCGGCCAACTACGTGCTTAGGTACCCTGGGCTAGTCCCCATACCGGTCACCCCGTACTCTATAGGCGCCGGCTCAATTTCATTATCGTACTCAGCGATGGATTATGCTGGCCATGAGTACGGCCCGTTCAACGCATCGATGATGATAAACTCCATCGCGCCCAGCATAAATATTGAGGCGCCATCTATCACGTACGGGGGGGAGGCGGAGAACTTGACCGTGATCCTCAGCTTCATGGGGGGGTACCCCATAAGATCGGCGGGCGTTCAAGTGACGATCACGAAGGGGGGGCAAACCATGCTTAATTACGTTGGAAAAACGAATGCAGAGGGACGTCTAATCGTTGAATTCACGCCTCCATCAACGGGCACCTACATAGCCTCCGCCAAATTCGTGTCGCAGTCACCGATACCGATACAGAACTCCACGGTTTTCGCGGTTCTGCAAGCCAGGCCATCCTTGACAATAAAGCTGAACTCAACCCAGGCCGTGTACGGCGAATCTGTGCTGATCAATGCATCGCTGACCCCCAACGCGGCAGCAGGCATTATATCCATATTCGTGAACAACACGCTGCTCACCTCCAGAAACGGCACCTCCGCCTCATTCCTATTCACGCCGCCGGTCGCCGGTAGGTACTTGATAATAGCCCAGTACTCCGGCAATCAGAACTACATGCCGGCGGAATCCCAGGAAGCATTGATAGTGGGAAAGGCGACTTGCTCGATAAGGTTGGAGGGCGTATCGGGGACCGTGGGCGAGCCCCCTGCATTTGCAGGGAGCATATCCCCCCCCACGCCCTCCGCAACCATAATGGCGGAGATCAACGGTACAAGCCTAGGCTCCATACAGGCATCGCCGTACTTCTCGCTTGAGTTCACGCCGCCGCTGCCCGGCCGCTACGTGGCCAACTTCTCGTGGAGCGGTAACTCCAACTTCAATCCATGCTGGGCAACGGAGCTAATAAAGGTATTGAAGGCTGTCCCCAGCGTGGAGCTGATCCCATCAACGTATTACGGAGTGGCTGGTGGGTTAGTGACCGTCGACGTCATCATAAAGAGCAATGCATCTCTTCCCACAAATTCATCCGCGGTGCTAGAGTTGAGCAGCGGCGGCGTTGATCATAGAATTCCCATTGCAGTGACTAATGGGACCCAGATCAGACTGACGCTGAACGGGTCGACGTCAATATACCTATACTATTTGGGTAATGAGTACTACGTGGAAGGCGTTGGAGGGCCGATAGAGATAAACGCTATCCCCCGGCGTAGGTGGCTTGCCGTTATACTCAATAGTGGGTTACCCCATCGCTGCCCTGCTTGGTTTGCTGACCGCCATAATTGCCGAGAGAACCGCCAAGGGAAGGCGTTAGTTCCATTACCTCCTTATCGAGCACGTGCATGAATTCAGCTATGCTCTTCCCGCTCCACCGCCTTCATTCCATCTACGCGCGAATTCCTCGAACCTCCTCTTGGCTGCCATTGATGACTCAATCACCGACGCCTCGCCGCTCAAGTCGTGATAGTTTCCCCCCCGACCCACGCCTGGGCAGTAACCCACTGCCCCCCATTGAATAACTCAAATGACGCCACGCCGTCCATCCTATATATGAAGGGATAGTACCTGCAGGAAAGGGGGGGCCGGTAATCGTGTATGGAGCACACAAGTCTACCTTCCTCCCATTTAGTGAATATGCAGGCCCCCCCGTCCAGCTTCTTGCGCAGGACTAAGTAATGCTCGCCCCCCCCTCCACCTGAATGGATGGGTAATCCCAGCTCCCCGCCACGGATTTGGGGGGGTATAAAGCCGAGACTTGGCTTGGGAGGAGACCGAGGCGGGAGTATATCCTTGCCAAGTCATCTAGGTTAACTGTTATCCAGTAACGCCTGCAGCACTCGCCGCAGAGGGTGCATTGAAATCTTATTTTTGGGCCCACGAACTGCATCTATTCACTTACCAAAGCCTTCCTCAGCTTCTCCTTGAGGACTGGGACGAATTTATAGAGGTCCTCCACCACTCCGTAATCGGCGTACTGGAATATGGGCGCGTTCTTATCCGTGTTCACCGCGACCACTAACCTGGACTCCAGCATTCCTGCTATGTGCTGTGGTTGCCCCGATATCCCTATCGCCATGTACATCTTGGGCCTCACCTTGTGCCCGCTCAATCCAACCCAGTGATCCTCCGATAACCACTTGAGGTCGGCCGCTATTGGCCTGGAGCAACCTACCTGCGCGCCCAGCACCTCGGCTAACTCCATGGCCAGCTTCAAGTCATCTTGCTTCTTGAATCCACGGCCCACCGACACTATCAACTCCGCGTCCTCTATCTTCAGCGAGCCCTTTGCCTTCTCCTCCCTGCCGGTTAACTCGATTGTGGGCATTGCCTTCCTCCTCTCCACTGCTGGCTTGCTGGGTTTCTCCGCCGGCTGGAACCTCTTGGGCTGCACTACGAGGGCGACGGGGGCCGTCCACCTCCACCTCCTCAGCTCCTCTATTCCCCCCCATTGAGTACTTGGAGAACTTATTGGGCGCCAGGACGTCCACCACGTCGACTAGGTTGGGTATGCCGAGCTTTCCCGCTATGTAGCCGGCGATCGTTTTTCCATCCTTGGTGGCAGGAAAAACCAAGTGACTGAGACCGCTTAATTCCCCCCCCGCCACCGCGTCATAGAGCACTGCTGGGTCGCATATAGCACCGCAATCGATTAACACGACCTCCCCCCCGCCCCCCCATACTTGGCTGCTCTCTCCGCTGCCTGATCATCCCCCCCGTTGAGGATGAACACCAGCGCGTCTCCGCCGAGCTTCTGGGCTAGACCCATTACCTCCAGCGTGGATGGGGGGGTGGCGAATACTCCTATCACGCTCATCACCTCGGGGGGGTTATTATTCCCTCCTGAGATAAGTACTGGATCAATTTATCGGCCTTCTCCTCAACCGTTCCGCTCTCTATCAACACCTTCTTGCGCTGTATCTGAAGCGGCTTTAGATCCGTGGTTCTGGCCCTTACCTGGACCTGCAATCCCAAGTCGCTCAGTGAGACCTTGCTTAGGGGCTTCTTCATCGCCATCCTTATCTGGAGGAGGGGGGGTATCCTAGGCGTGTTTATCTCCCTGGTCACAGTCATAACGACGGGCAACTTGGACCTCACCACCTGCACCTCATCCTCCAAATCCCTCTTCACCACTATGAAATCGCTTCCCGCCTGCGAGATCTCCCTGACATACGTTATTATGGGTATCCCCCCCCAGCTCCGCCGCAATCCTTGCAGGGACTTGACTGCTGTACCCGTCTATAGTGGCTTCTCCTCCTATTATCACGTCGAATTGCCCCCCCACTTTCTTCCTAATCGTCTCCACTATGGCCTTGGCCGTGGCCGTTTGATCCGTTCCAATCAATCCATCATCAATCACAAGAATGGCTTCATCGATGCCCATTGCCAGCACCTCGCGGGCCAAGTTCTCGGCCTCCCCGCCTCTCTTGGCGATAGGCGGGTACTTGGACACCATCACCGCTATTGTTTTGCCCCCCTTCATCTTTTCCTTAAGCCTTATCGCCTCCTCCGCTGCATTTCTATCTATGTCGCTTATCTTAAGCGGTGTGTCCTCCACCATTATTTTATTCGCGGCTGTCCTCAGATTGCTCGTGTCTAGGGCTGGTTTTACCAGCACCACAATATTCATATGTAGAATAACCAGCGGATGGGCATTTATAAAATTTGCCTTAACGACATTGAAAACAGCGCCTTGACTTATCGAGCGAATACTTTACTGGCGTAGAATAACGAAGACCGCGGAGACAACTGATAGGCGAGACCGTACATGGATTAATCTTAAAAACCCCGAAAGCCTGTCCTGAAGTATATGCCCATTGAGCGAGTGACGGAGTATAGAATATCCGTGCCATACGAGGCCGCGCTTGATGTTATCGCTAAGATAGGCGAGACCGGGGGGGTCTTCATGTTCATGCCGCGACCATCAGAGATGCCGTCTCCACCCATACCACAAGACGTATATGATAAGGTGAAATACGTGGAGGAGGCGGCCAGGGAACTGCGGCAATTGGTCCAGGAGGCGGAGGGGGGGAAGGTCGAGGTTTATAGGTTCAAGTCGTTCGGGGGGGACATGCTCGCCAGCATATATGGAGACATATCTAACGTTATGCTGAGGATAAAGCAGTTCCAGGATAGAGTAATCGCTGCATCGACGGAGATGGATAGGTATTCAGCCTTGCTGGCAGCCTCATCCGCGTTGAAGGCAATGCCAAGCGATCTTAAGCACTTCTCCGCAGTGCTGGCCAGGGTTCAATCCAAGGACCTAAGCGACTTGGGGGGGAAGGCCATTGAATCAATGGATGCGATTGCAATGGAGGTATCGCGAGATCAAGGCAGGGCCAGCGTCATAGTGCTCTACCCCCCCAAGTGGATGGGCGAGTCCGTGATGAACTCGCTGAGGCTATTCAATGCGGAGGTGATGGAGCTGGCTGGGATCGACGTGTCGCGCATCAGCGAGGCGGCTTCGAAGCTGGGCAGGGAGAAGGAGGAGGCGGAGAGGGAGTTGATGGAGTACGTGAGGAGGGAGGCGCCTCGCATTGCCGCCCTCGTGGAGCTGGCCTCGTCCGCATCGGATGTGTTCAAGACATACACTGGAAACGCCTTCGAGGAGGGCGGGGGGGAGTTCCTGGCCAGGATAGACATGCTTAGGGCCTCCATGGATGAATTGAGGAGGAGAGCTGAGGAGTTAACCCAGGTGCTGGAGTTCCTGGGGGGGAACTCAAGAGGAATAACATAAACTCGATAAAACTAGGCGCCATACGGTATAGGGTATTCCTGGCAAAGGGGGGGAGGTACCCCCCGAACTGGAGAGGCTTGCTGGCTACGACATAAACATGGGGGGGGTACTACGCCTACGTTGCCATAAACCCCCCAGCCCAGCTTCAAGTTAACGCGATAGAGGTCAGCCCGGATCTATTATCCGACGTGGATAATGGGATAAAGGTCGTGGAGAGGCAGCGGGAGGAGACTAGGAGGAGGGTGGAGGAATTGGAGGATGAACTTAATCGATTGGTCGAATCATACAACCAAGTATCCAATTTCGGGGGGGTGGACGGCGCGAGGAGCATTGAAGGCGGAAGAGTGGTAACGCTGAGGGGGGCTACGTTGTTGAGCGCAATGCCAAGAAGTTCGAGGACGCCCTCTTTAAGATATTCTCCGTGCTGGCCATCGATGCCAAGGTCAGGAAGTTCTCCAAGGTAATGCAAGTGGCTGAGGTTAACCCCCCCAGGGAGGCACCGACGAGCGAGTCCTACCCCCCCTCCTTCGTGGATGCATTCAAAAACATAGTGTACATGTATGGAGTGCCCGAGTACAAGGAGGTCAGCCCGGTCCCCCCCATAGCTGCCTTCTTCTTCCCAATATTCTTCGGATGGATGTTCCCGGACGCGGGGCACGGCCTGCTGGTCCTCTTGATGGGGCTTGCCCTATATAAGTATAGATATAAGGGCGGGAACTCCTTGATGAGGAGCATATTCGGGGGGGGTAAGTACAGCACGTGGGGGGGCCTCATATTCATGATGATGGGGGGGATAATGGCCATCGTGTTCGCTGTGATCTACTCCGGCGAGTTCTTTGGGCTGGACCTGATACCCACGCTGACGGGCCTCCACATAATAGAGCTATCCGCTAGCGCGGGCTTATCTCCTTCAATGGATTGGATAGATTACACGTTCACGGCGGCCATATTGTTTGGCTTGATGGTGCTTACCTTCGCCTTAATACTCACTGTGATCAATAAAATCAGGCTGGGACACGTATTGGATGGCATGATACTGACATCCACCATAGTCGTATTCATAGGGGCTGCGTTGACTTTCATGTCCGTAGGCTTGGTTCCAATACTTTACCCGCCGATCTACGATTACATCAAATCCATGTATGCAGTCAACATTTCGCTGTTCATAATCGGCATGGCGATGTTCGGCGCATTGGTGGGCTACGTCAAGTACAAGTACAGGCACGAGAGGCTGGACATGGGCGAGCTGATAATAGCGTTCGCCATAGAGGGCATATTGGCTGCGTTGGCCAACGTGATTTCATTTATGAGGCTCGGCATAGTGGCACTCGTCCACTCGCTGCTCACTGCGATGAGCATAGGCCTGGTGGACACCATGGGTGGGTTGACCAATCCTGCCGGCTTCATAGTGTTCGTCGCATTAAACCTCCTAATAGCCCTGGGCGAGGGGTTCCTCACGTTCATTCAAGGACTCAGGCTCCACTATTACGAAATGTTCTCCAAGTTCTTCGAGGGACTCGGCACTCCATTTGCAGCGTTCAAAATAGGAGGAAGGCTAACCATGATCGAGATAGGGTGAGACCATCAATAAAAGACCGAGAAGTTCCAGGCCTTTGGTCTTCCACGCCGTAATTCGCCCCCCCTCGCTGGTCGGAGCCGAATCATATCATTAATTCAAACATCAAACCCGCGGGCAGCTAGTTTTCAATATCAAGTACTGTGTAAGCGTTGCGCGGAAACATTTAAATGAGCGGGGGACTGAGAATCCCATGGAGCTCCCCCCCAGGGTCAGCGACGTGATGCGAGAGGTGGCCGTCACCGCAAGCGAATCCGATCCTTTGCTGTTGGCGGTTAAATTAATGATGGATAACAAGATAAGCGTTGTTCTGGTCACCGACGAGACCGATGCGCCCGTGGGGATCCTGACGGAGAGGGACGTGGTTAAGGCCGTTGACTCCAGCGGGGGCTCCGTTGCAGCGATGACGGTGGGCTCCATCATGACGAGGTCGCCCATAACAATAACCAAGGACGCCAGCATATTGAAGGCGATCCACATAATGGCGAAGCACGGGATCAGGCACCTGCCCGTCGTCGATGAAAACGGATTCCTGGAGGGCATAGTATCCATTAGGGACGTCGCTGTTGAGGTGGCCCGAATGTTGGTGGACATGGAGGTGATGGGGGGGGTGACGGAGGAGGAGAGAGAGTTGATCCGCTCCCTACGGGATGAGGTGGACGTTAACATAGATGAGGGGGGCGGGGGGGATTCTAGTGGAGTTGCTGCCCAGTTCCCGCCATGCAGGCCCGAGCCGTGCGTCTTAGTCGGGTTGAACCCCCTAACCAAGCTAGACTACGGCCCCTCGACGCAGCAATGCCGGGTGCGTTTTTATTTTTTATCCCAACCAATCCTAGCCCGCCTCATGCACAACAGCAATCTTTAAAACCGGCCCTGCTCGAATCGTTGCCAGTATGGCGTACGTTCCCAAATCATTAATGCTGGGACGATGCTGGAGATGCGGCAAGAGGATATACAAGGCAGATGATTACTTCACCTGCCCCCCCAAATGCGGATCCATGTACTGCACCACATGCGCCAAGAAGCAAAGGGGGGGCAAGTGTCCAATAGATGGGTCCGAGCTTATCCCCCCCCATTAATGCCGCCCCCAAAGCAATCACCAGGATCCATATCTGACTTCCTCTCCGCCCTAAAGGGCGAGGATCCCCCCTTGGGGGGCGATTCATAGGTTTATCGATTCATCGATCATAAATGCACGAATTGATCCTTGCCTGGAACCACACACGGTAAAATTTAAATGGTACCCTCCCATCGGCATCATGGGCGGGGGGGGTACCCGAGCATGGTCAAAGGGGGCGGGTTTAGGTCCCGTTGGCGAAGGCCTGCGTGGGTTCAAATCCCACCCCCCCCGCACCATTATAATGACTATGAATCATAGAGCTGGATTACCTTAGATGTAATGGGATCCCATGCAGAGAAAGATATTTAATTCATGGCATTGATTACTTAGTTGGAAATGAGTGATCTAAGGGAAACGATAAGGATGCTGCTCAAGGAGGACCCGACAATAATACGGGATGCGCTAGTAAGTAATCCGTCTATCGTATACGATGCACTTATAAAATTAATGCCATGGCAGAACTTGGCCACGAAGGATGATATAAAGGAAATGAAAGAAACAATGGCAACAAAAGAAGACCTAAACAATCTACGAAAGGAAATGAAAGAAACAATGGCAACAAAAGAAGACCTAAAAATGATGGCTACTAGGGAAGACCTGGAAAAGCTCAAGGAGGAGGTCTGGAGGGAGCTGAAGAGCCTGAGGATTATGTTGGACTCGCTGGGAGCCAGGGGGGGGATTGGTGAATGAGGATGCTGTGAGGAACGGCGTAAAGGAGCTGCTGGCCAGCGTTGGTTATAAGGCAGAGAAGTGGGTGTACTATGATGGAGATGGTTACGTGTATGGGTACGCATCTGAGATAGATGTTGATATATTGATCAGGAATGGCGTGAGGATAATCGCAGAAATAACATCGACGCTTAAGCGCGGAGATCTGCCCTTCATAAAGCGCAAGGCAGAGCTTTACGAGAAGTCCACCGGCATGAAGCCCGACAAGGTAATAGTGATAACTGCCTTCATACACGACAAAAACCCGGACCTAGTAGTTGCGAGAGCGCGGATGCTTGGCATAGATATAATAAAGCCCGGCGAGGACGTGGGTCCTCAAACCAAGGAGAAGCAGAAGTGAGATATAGCAGTAAACCTCCTCGCTGGTGGATCTCTTGAATCAACACTTAGTGGGAAGCAGGTATGCCGGACCCACTGGGACTAGGCTGTTCTCAACAGTCTCTTATGTTGATAACGCTGGGATTAAAGCTAAGGCGTCTCGGTTCAACTTCATAGCTCACAGCGCGTTGAGGGAGCTGATAATCCCTGTAATTACTTCAGTGAGGGGGGCTAAGATCATGCTAGTCCACGCGATATTCCAGGCAGCCCTTGCTATTATTCGCCTTACTGATGGTAGTATTCACGCGATCCAGGGTCTCGGCGAATACCATAAAATTAAAAGAACGGCACGAGATTGGGCTCTTCATCATTCGAATGCCGCCCCACATTGACGGGGGGGTACGATTAATCCTTGGGGGGGATAAGCGTTACTTGGAATAAGGGGGGGGTAAGGGGGGGTTTGATTTTTTAAGAAAGGGGGGGCGCCCTTACTGTAGGGGGCTTCATCTTGACGTTCAATTTTATGTCCGATCCCAAGCGTGCCAGTATTAGTATTGACTGACCTGATTTCAATGTTAATGTATACTTAGCATACATTCCTCTAAATTCGCCGATGTCGAAGTAATTTACATAATACACACCTATCGGCAGGAGTGATATTGCCTATTGGCCGTGGTGTCGGCTATGCTGAAGTACCCTCCATTAATGGTCACAGTTACGTTAACTGGGTATTGCCAGACCGTGTTATTAACGACCACAACGCGTGTTACATTGATTGGCGCGCTGATGAACTCAGCTATATCTGGTGGGGGTGGAACTATACGATAGATATGCACCAGCACTGCACCCGCCATGGCAGCCACCAACATTATCCCGACCAGGCCTCCGATCAAGAGGGGGTTAGCCATGCTCGGTTGGAAACCCCCCAATTGGACGCGTGGATTTAGTAGTAATGTCGATAGTAAGGCCATACCACGGCCATACCACCTTAACCGCCCACGCTTGAGTAGGCTAACCGTTAATGAGCCGCTTGGGCTTCTGACATACCCCCCCGCCCTAAAGGGCGAGGTTAGCCGTTCGCTTTATGAGGACCGACTTAGGACATTTCCTCATTATTCAATTTTAAGGCAGTGATTCGGCTTACTTTCTAGGTCAATGCCATGAATGGCGTTAGCAATGAGCCCCCCCAATTTCACTTCACCATTCGCCACCACCGGCCTTTCACGTACATCAACATCCTTCATGGGTCCCAGCTTAACCATGATTAGCAATGCCTGCCCAGGCTCAAGCATTGTTTCAAAGCTCGTATAGTTCCCTCTAAAATAGTTTATTTTAAAGAGCGTGCTATTAATTGAATATTCTCCATCCAACATGCACCTCAATGAGCCCGTAGCATTAAGCGCCGTTGATGCACATAGGGGGGGCCTTATTAAGGCCGATTGATTAGCCATGCTGAAGGACGTGCCTTGGTGGTTACCATGACCTTGGCTGGGTAACTAAACGTATTGGAAATTACTATTATGCGGCTCATGGACGTCGACGAACTAATATTCATGCCTAGTCCTAGTACTAATATCGCTGGCTTCATGAATACGGCAAAAGTAAGTATAATTACAATTGCTAGACCCACCGCTAAAGCCATACTGGCTACTTTACCCAGGCTCCATGCATTAAGACCACGACCCCCCCAACCCTCAACAGCGGGGAGACTACCCTACCACTGATTATTGAGTTGACATTCACCTTTTCCAAGAGCCCTATTTAATGCCAGATCATACCGTGCTTGATGTATACGTACTCCCTATCCC
>BBBF01000023.1 GCA_001315925.1 Thermocladium modestius JCM 10088
AACAACACCGCCGAGACAGCCGCCATGCCGCTGTTCAACGCGATCGCGTCTTCCCCCCCTCTCCAGCCTGGCCAGCGCGTGCTCCAGCGCCCTAGTGGTTGGGTTCTCCTCCCTGGAGTACTTGAGGTCCACCCCCCCCTGTCCGACTTATTGGCCTCCACCAATTGCACGAACATGGCGGATAAGTGAATGGGCGGAATGAACTCCCCCCCAAGCCCCCCCTCGTCGAAGTAATCATGGCCATGTATAGAATCCGTCTGGCCGCCCATGCATCCCGCTGGAAACCGCGTTTTTAAGCTTAGATCCCAACCACAGGGAGCCAGCACGAAGAAAAAAGGAGAGAAGTAAAGGGAGAAAAGAAAAAGGAGAGCTATTTTTAGATCCTCAATTCTGTAACTTCACCTCCTTCTCCTGATTGCAAGCAGCGCGCCCACTATCACGACTATGATTATCACCACGACGGCGATCACCAGGTCCTGCGATGAAGACGACGGTCTCGGTGTCGTTGTTGTAGTTGGAGGCGGAGGCACTGTAGTGGTGGGCGTGGAGGTAGTAGTAGTTGTGGTAGTTGGAGGCGGAGCCGTTGTGGTAGTGGTGGTGGGCGGGACAGCCGTGGATGCTTGCAGCGTGGCCACGGGCTGGGCTATGAAGTAGACATTGCCCTGGCCGGCGGAGCTCGTGAAGGCCATGTATATGGACGCGGAGCCTGGATCAACCAAGGCAATTGATGGGGGGGAGTACTCAGTGCCATCCGTCGTGAGGACGGTGCTATTGATGTTGGTTAGGGAACCGTAGGACAGCCCTATGTTAGTGCCCGCCGCCATGCTTGACTCCACGGTGTAGCCAATCGCCATCTCCCCCCCACCATATACGGCGAGGGATGGTTGAGTCAAGGAGTAGCCCGCGGGCTCCGCCAGCAATGGCTGCGGGCTGGAGAGGCTGCCCGGCGAGCCGCTGGATAGGTAAATGGTGCCGCCGCTCGTGATGGCCAGGTACAACTCGCCGCCGTAGGGGGGGTACACGGAGACCCCGCTGGCGTTTATGGGCAGCTCATCCAAGACCCCACCGCTAGAGCTCAGGAGCAGCACCTTGCCCGGCACCGCGGCCGCTATGTAGTACGTACCATTGAGTGAGGCTATGGATGCGGAGTATATGGTGGATGCGGGCACGGTTAGGTTGCTGGCCACTACGTAGGGAGCCAGGTGAACCAGCGTCAAGCCGTGGCTATACGCCACCAACAGCAAATCTCCCTGCGGCGAGTAGGAGAGCGACACGACCGGGCTCGCCTCGCTGATCACCGGGGGGGCGGGCTGGGTCCAGGACTCCCCGTTGCTCGACGTGGATTCATATACCTCGCTCCCAGCGGCGTAGAACGCGATGAAGCCGTTGGGGGGGCCCGCGACCACCGTGGAGATGGACGGCTTGACCGGCTGGGCGGTGGATGCAGTGGTGGAGGACGCCTTCAGCAGTGGCAGCCTCACGGCGTACAGAGTGGCGTAGCTGGTGTTGGTGTAGTTGGATAGGACGGCTTGCTGGGTCAGCGGGGGGGATGAGGGGGGGTTGACTAGGTTGGGGGGGCTATGTAGCTGAATATGTTGGGCGCGTAGGGCGTCTTGGCGCCTCCTCCCTGGTAGTCAGTGGCGTTGGGGGGGTAGACGGGGGGGTCCCAACCGTTAGTGGCGTACCCATCCTGGAACCCCGCCACTATGACGTAGCTATAGCCCGTTATGTTGCTTCCTATCAGCGACGTGGGCACCTCTATGGAGACCGTCTTGGTGGCCAGGTCGCCCTTGACTATTAATGGGGGGTGGTGTACGTCTGGCCGGAGCAGCTCTCCACGTACGAGTTGGACGGCCAGCCCGCTGCCTGTATCACCCACTGCCAGGCCGAGCCTGGGGCTATCTTGGCGTTGACGCCGGGCAACGCATTGGTGCACCCGGAGGAGCCTCCCTCATGTATGTAGATGTCTATTATGGGCTGCGAGAAGCCGTTGGGGCCGTCGTACACGTTCGTGAGGTTCCCGAACGTTATGTTGAACTGAACCAAGTAATCATTCATTGAGACGTTGACCCACCTCATCCAGACGGAGCCGGGCGGGTAGTTAGCGGTGAGGAGTGGGTAGACGTAGTACCCAGGCCCATTGCTGGGGGCCGGGTTGTATATGGACATGACGGGGGTCAGCTTGGCTATATTGGATGGAATCGCGGCGAGGATCGGGCCCAGCAGGTTCACTATGGAGCCGCTGCTCTGGTTGACAGTGGCGACCGAGAACTCAATCGAGTCGCCTGGATTAATGCCTAGGGCGGAGAAGGGTATGGCGATCTCTATGGAGTCCCCCCCTATGGCCACGGCGTTGGGTATGGACTCAACGTACGACCAACCGGATGGGCCGGACTCGTATATGGCCACGTCGTCAGAGCCTGGGCCCACGAATATCTCGGCTAGGCGAGTGGCTGCGAAGCCCAGCGGCATGCCGGGGGCGGCCGTGTAGTTCGCGTCGGGTATGTTTATCCCCCCCATCAAGTCGCCCTTGCCCGGATTAACGGGGGAGAAGTAGACATATATGGTGTACTTGGACGTGGTCAAGGCGTTGGGCGCGGCGTAATCCATGGGATTCCCGTTCACCTTGACGTCTATGTAGAGGTCATTGGCATCGAACGCGTAGTAGACCGTGTTTATGCCCCCCCCGCCCCCTTGGTCTTGTTGAGGAGGTACTGGTACGAGCCGGCCCACGCGAAGTTATTGTTTATGGAGTAAGCAGGCTTTCCATCCACGTAGATGAAGTTATAGAGGTTCCCAGTCATCGGCGGGGGGGTTATGGATGAGTTTGTGCCCGGCACGGTCGGCGCGAGCGGCGGCATCCATTGATCCTCCAGGAATGGGGGGGTTAGCGGGAGGCCCAGCACCTCCAACGCGTTTCTCATGTCCTGCCTAACCTCCATCTCGAACACTATGGCGTTCTGCGACGTGAGGCTTTGATCGTTGGGGGGGTCGAAGGTGAAGTATATGTCGGAGCCCTCCGCTCCGTATATGGACATCCAAGCCTCCACGTACCTGCCTCCAGGGTGGAGGTGTTCCACGTGCCCAGGAACGGGAAGTCATTGTACCTGGTTATCTGGGTCAGATTCATGGGCTGCGTTAGGTTGTGCTCCTCCCCCGAATTGAAGCACCATCGACCTCACTATCGCCAATTGCTGCCAGACAGCGTCCTGCGGAGAGTGCCCGGCCCACTGCGTGTAGAACGGCGAGACCGAGCCGGCGGGTCCCTGGTTGTTCCAGGACCCCATCGGTATTCCGTTCAGGACGGGCAGATCATGGTGGGTGGCCAGGTATTGCTGCATGGTGGTGGTCTGCACCCAGGAGGAGTTGCCGGCCAGGGCGGTGTACAGGTCTATCAGGAACGGCACGCCGTCCTCCGGGAACGGGCTCATGAACATCCAGTTCTCCCCCCCGTCCAAGGCGACGGTTACCAACGTATCGTTGTGGCGGGACGCCGGTATTGAATCATAGATGCGCCTCAAGTAATTCATGAATTGATTCACTGCCGCCCAATTGCCCTGGGAAGCAGCTATCTCGCCGTAATTGAAGCCCCAGGCATCGGATAGAGTTCCGTCCCTGAACGCCACAACTATCGAGCATTGCCGACGACCACCCTGTAGGGCTGGTAGAGGCTCTCCATTTCCTGAACAGTGGGGGGGTTGGGGGGGCCCGTGGGCACTGACACATTCGCCTCCGCCAGGGTGGACTCGCTGGCGTAGGTCCAGTAATAGCCCGACTCGTTTAGCAGCGGTATCATTGCGCTGGATATGGCCATCTCCGGGGGGTCCACATGCCCATGGGGGGGTACTGGCCGAACACCATCTTGTACAGATCCCTCCCTATGTTAAGCTGCGCCAGCACGTCGCTGGTCCACGTGCCTTCACCACGGGGGGGTTACCGTTCTCCCCAGTCCAGCTGGGTATCAGCAATAGGGGGGGAGTGAGGGGGGGGTGATCGAACGGCGTGGTGATTATCTCCACGTTGCCGCCCGTGTTGTTGTTATTCATCCTATCCATCCTAAACGCGGAGAGGACTATCCTGGCCTCCACGGGGGGGTAGTAGCTGGTTATCACTCGTATGTCGCTTATGTTGAACGATGTTTGATTGTAGAGGGCAGCTATGGTGGCGTTGTAGTACTGGCTCCCCCCCAACTGCCCGGTGACTATGGGGGGGTAGCTCACGCTCCAGAGGAACCACTCCACCAAGGCATTGGTCAATTGCTGGTTATTCAGCGGAACGCCGCGCTGCTCCAAGCTGAACAGGGACGCGTATACCTTGGAGGCCGGCGTGTTGGCGGAGTAGACCCAGAGGGGGGGGTGTTGAACGCCAGGTCGAACTCCAGCACCTGCCTAACCGTGGTGGTGTTCCACTCATAGCTGGGCGCGAACGCCTCCAGGAAGGTATCGTTGTACTGCTTTATCTCCTGGTAAAGAGTATTGTTCCACTGAGAGGAGGGTATCATTGCCGCCAGGATGTACGTGTTGTTATAATCGCCGGCGGCTATTGCCTCTATTTGGTACAGGAGGGAGCCCGATAGGGAGTAAGTGACGTGAACCGTGGGGGGGAACATGTGCGCTATTATGGCTTGCTCGGCGTACTCCTCCAAGTGAACGGCGGTCCAGGGCAGGAGGTAGACGTTGCTGCCCACGTACGTGTACAGGTTGGTGATCGTTGAACACTATGTTGAGGTATATGGGCGGCGCCGGAGCCGTGTAGTTTACGAGAAGCGCGAAGTTCTGGCCGTAGTTATTGTACCAAGTGTTAGTGGTTGCATCGTAGTATACCCATTGTATCCATTGGCCCTGCTTGAAGGGACCAATCACGGCCGAGTAATTACCCCCCCACAACGGATTATACTGCATGGTAACGTTAGTTATATCACTCCAAGGAAGACCAGTCTGAGGACCAGTGGTCAAACCAAAATGAAGGATGAACTTGTCTGGAGGCTTCCCGACCACGGTTATCAGCACGGAGCCGTTGGGGGGGAGGACCCGGGCGAACGTGGTGGATGGGCTTGGGGGGGCGCTGGATGCTGTCTCCTCCACAGCGTAGTTCTGGCCGTTGTTGCTGATCCACTTGTTGAGGGTTGGGTCGTAGTATACCCATTGTATCCATTGGCCCTGCTTGAAGGGACCAATCACGGCCGAGTAATTACCCCCACAACGGATTATACTGCATGGTAACGTTAGTTATATCACTCCAAGGAAGACCAGTCTGAGGACCAGTGGTCAAACCAAAGTGGAGAATCATGGGTCGGGGGGGGCGCGGCCGACGGCGGTTATCAATATTGATGCATTTCCGAGCACCTCAGCATGCGTGTACCCTAGGTTCGGCGGGTTTACCTCCAGGTTCCAGTTCCAGAACGCGTGTCCCTGGTAGTTTATCCACGTATTGGTGGTCTCATCATGGAATACCCACGCTATCCACGTTCCATTGTTTATAGGCCCTATTGTAGCCGTGAAGTTGGCCCCCCCGTCCCACTTCATCATTGTGTCGAATACCTGCGTCCAACTCCCCCCTGGGGGGGAGCCGGCTCTATTCCCCCCCAATGGAGGTCCACGGAGTCCGTGCTTGGCAGGCCGGCTATGTAGATTGTGACGTAACCGCTCCTGTTCACCGTGAACGAGACTTGATATGATTGGGCGACTGCTACCTGGACTATTAGTAAGGCGGCTAGCGCCGCCAGTAAGGCGTATCTGCGATCCATATCGGGCTTGACGCATTTCCCTTTTATTTTTTATAGGTCTTCCAAGTTAATAGTTAATACTCGATAAATAATTAATGCGGTAGATTAGATAGAATATATATTTAGTTTGAAAAAGCCTATGCCTTCAACCCGCCCAGGCTGTAGGCCCTCAACAAGAACTTCTGGAGAGCTATGAACAGTATGAATATGGGGGGGAGGCCCATCAACACGGCGAAGGCGGCGAAGACGTTGTAGAGCGTGGCCCTATTGGTCACGGCCAGGTAGTACATGCCGAGCGTGAGCGTCCATAGTTTCCCGCTAGTTATGAATGCGTTCGCCAATACGTAGTCCGTGTACGCGCCTATGAATGACGTCAACGCCACGAATGCAAGGACGGGGGGGCCCGTCATGGGGGGGAGCAGTATCCTCGTGAAGGCGGTGAACCTGCCCAGTCCATCTATCATGGCCGCCTCCTCGAACTCCCTGGGTATCGTGTCTATGAATATCTTCCCTAGGTAGGCCCCCGAATATGGACGAGCCGCCGGAGTACGCTATTATTAATCCGTAATACGTGTTTATTAAGTGGAGCTGGGCGAACATGAAGTAAAGCGGTATGACGGTCACCGTGAACGGGAAGAAAGTCAACACGTAAATGAAGTATATCAACGTGCTCTTTCCGGGCATGTTTATCCTGGACAAGGCGACGGCGCCCAGGAAGGCGGCCGCCGTGGCTATCAGCATGGAGGAGACGCCGAATATCAGGCTGTTCTTGAGCCACAGGAAGAAGGGGGGGTTCTTGAAGAGTATGTAGTAATACGCGCTTAGGGTGAGCGATGAGGGGCGGGGGGGAATCAGGCTGCCTATGCTTATGGATGCGAGCGTGGGCACGTTGCTGAACGACGTTATGAGCACGTAGTATATGGGGAACACCGCGAAGGCCGCGAACGCTATGAGCACTATGTGAGATATGGCCAGCCTCACGTACTTGAGCAGCCTGTAGGAGTCCATTACGTTATCACCTTCATTATGCCCGATATCCTCAGCATTATCAACGCGAAGGCAGCCAATATTATAGTGTCCACTATGGAATAGGCCGCCGCTATGTTGTAGAGGCTATAGCTGAACGCTCCTGGTAGGCGTACACGACGAATATCTCCGTAGCCGTGCCCGGGCCTCCTCCGGTGAGCAGGTAGATGGGGTAGAAATTGTTCCACGTGAATATGAAGCTGCTTATGCCGACGAAGGATAGGGCGTTCTTCATCTGGGGAAGCGTTATGCTCGTGAACCTCCTGAACATGGATGCTCCATCCACGTACGCCGTCTCATACAACTCCCTAGGTATTCCCTGAAGCCGATGAGAATACTACAGTGAAGTACGGGAAGGAGAGCCAGAGATTGGTGATTATTAAGGCGATCCAAGACGTCGACACGTAATTGAACCAGTAAATGGGGGGGTGCACGCCAATCAATGCCATGAGTTTATTCACTATGCCGTACTCGTAGTTCCACATGCCGCTCCACACCAGTATTGTTATGAAGGATGGAAAAGCCCAGGGAAACAACATGAACGTCATGTAAACTGTCCTCCCAACCAAGTCCCTCTGGTTCAGTATCAATGCCAGCACGAAGCCGGCCGCCATCATGGGAACCAAGCTGCCGACGGTCCATATGATGGTCTGCAGGAATATGTTGCCCAAGGCGCCCGACTTAATAATGGAGATGTAATTCTGAAGCCCCCCCACAAGCTTATACGTGAAGAAGTGATAGAGGTTGAAGTTTGTGAACGAGATGTAGACCGCGTACCCGATGGGGTACAGGGTGAGGAATAGTATTATCGCGATTATGGGAAGGAGGTATAGGAAGCCAATAAAAGTATCCCTTTTAACCATGATTACCCAGCCTTCCTTCTTTATTTACTCATCAGCCCAGCATGCCGGCCTGCTGCATCTGGGAGACCATGTACTGCTCCCAGCAGTTCGCGGCCTGCGGGGCCGTCAACGTGCCGTTCACGGTGTAAAGAGTCACGCACTGGTGGAAGCCGTTCCAGTAGAAGTTCATTTGCGGTATGTTGGGGAACACTTGGCCGTGCTGTGCCTGCGCCAATATGCCGTTCATTATGCCGTTCATGTACGCCGGCTGCAGCTTGCCGGCCGTCAAGTTGGCTATTACTTGGTTGTAGACGGGCAGGTAGGACGGTATGTCCCCCCCTGCGTACTTCCACAAATTCAGCTCCTGCACTGGCCCGCTCATGAACTCAATGAATAGGATGGCCGCCTTTATCTGCTCCGGCGTCGCGCCGCTGGCCTGGGGCACGCTTATCACCCACCCGGTGGAGCCTATGAAGGGCTCAGCGTACAGCCCTGTCTGGGACACCACGGGCAGTGGAGCCGCGCCCAGGTTGGGCCCGAGCGCCTTGACGTAGGTCGCCAAGTCCCACGGTCCGTCGAATATTATGGCCGCCTTGCCCTGCGAGAATAGGTTGCCCTCGAGCGTGGGGGGGTTCATGTCGGGCGCGTTTATGTGTAGGTCATACGTTAAGTTATACCAGAACTCCATAGCCTCGGCCGCCGCTGGGGGGGTCGCGTTGACCGCCGGGTAGCCCGCGCCGTTGAATATGTGGCCGCCGAAGCCGGCCAGCCAAGCGGCGAACCTATAGCCGTACTCGGATCCCATTCCATACGCTATTCCCCAAACGCCGTAGGTCTTATTGACTTGAAGCGCCATTTGGATGAGTTGATTAGTGGTGTTGGGCGGGTTAGGTATGTACTTCTTATTGTAGAACATCACTATGTAGTTTATGTTGTCGGGCAGGCCGTAGAGTGAGCCGTTCAACTCGAAGTTGCGTATGGCGATTGGGTTGTACTGGGCCAGCAGGGAGGCGGGTATGTACTTGCTCAGGTTCAGGAGGAGGCCGCCGGCGAAGAGCGCGCCCGCGTCGTTGCTGGTGTCCCTGTATATTATAGGTGCCTTGCCTGCCTTGGCCGCCGCCTCGAAGTTGCCTGTGGAGACCTGGACCCCCCCAGTGGTCACCTCCACCTTAATGCATGGGTACTCCGCCTCGAATTGGGCTAGGGACGCGTTGAAGGCCTCATTCTCGCTTGGACTGTAGGTGTCCCACACGGTTATGGTAACTGGCCCGCTCACGCTGGCGCAAAATGACGCGGACGAAGGCGCGGTGGTCGTAGTCGTGGTGGTAGGCGTTGAAGTGGTTGTAGTAGTTGGAGTGGTTGAGGTGGGCGGCAATGTAGTTGTTGTAGACGTAGTAGTAGTGGGCGTGGTTGTTGTCTTGACTGGTGGTTTGTAGGTGAGGGCCGCTGCCGCCGCGACTATTACGACGATGATCACGACGGCTATCACGGCCCACGCGGTCCTAGATAATCCCTTCATGATTTATGGGTTTATGCCGGATAAATAAGCGTTTCTGTGATTAATTAATACTTGAGATGACACTTTAAGGAAGTAATAACATATCTATATACAATGGAATTACATACATATTATAAATAAAAAGATGCTGGCTCAATTTAATTATATGGAGGAACCAATCACTTGCCGCGGCGAACCAAGGCGTAGTAGAGAACCACGAATATCAACGCGTTGAAGAACGCGAATCCGACGGCGGATGCATAGAGGATGGCTGGCTCCATTGCTATCAGGTCGACGAGGGGAGTCAACGTGGAAACGAACGTGGAGACTTGGAGAGTGTGGGCGACTTGGACGGCGAACCCCCCCACCCCCCCGTACGAGTTAACGAGGGACTCAGCGGCGCTCAGCGGGGGGCACCAGCGCGTACGGCATGTGGGCCACGCCGTTCAAGACCTCGGATGCATCAACGATGGCCAGCGAGGCGAGCAATGTTAAGGCAGCCACGGGCTTCGACGGCCTCCTAATGGTGACCGCCAAGGCTATCAGGTCCACCACCGCGAGAGCCACTATGAGGTAAAACAGCCACGCCAAGTCGTAGGTGGGCTGGTACACAGAGAGGAACGCGGAGGGCAGGTAACTCGGCGGGCGGCCCAGGATCGACCACGCCATGGTTGGGGGGGAGTAGAGGTAGACCTCGTATAGATACCACGCCCCGAACACTGCCCAGAGCGCGCCGAACGCTATGGCTAGCCTCGCGCCGAGGGACCTACCGGCCTCGTAGTATGCGCTGGGAGACGACGCGCCGCGCCACGAGTAGATGGAGGCGATCAATGCGGAGGTGAGCGCCAGCGCCGCGGCTATGGTGGCTAGAAGGAGCGGTGGGTATGTTGGGTTCCCAATGGCCTGCCCTAGGTTCACGGATAGGTTGAAGCCTATTATGGAGGAGGAGCTCTTGGTTATCTCGACGCCGATGGGGTAGTTTATCACGGCGAACACCATCCTGAACATGGCCGGTATCACCGTCATGAAGGCGGCGGTCAAGTACCCGATGGCCACGTGCCTCATTGGGGGCAGCGAGTCGAACGTCCTGTAATAGAAGCCAAGCATGGGTAGGGCGATCACTATCCCGAACACTATGGCGACTCCCCAGACCGGCCAGAACAATGCCCCAGCCACGTCGGTGAATATTGGGAGGAGGCCGGCCAGGAATACCGTTATTATGGTGCCGAACAGCCCGCCTATGGCGTAGATGGTTATCAGGTACGCCCCCATGTTTCGAGCCATGCTCACGTAGTTCCCGTTCCCCCCCCGCCTGTACCCCACGTACTCCAGCGTGGGCAGCAGCCAGGCCAGGCCGAGCACTGTGTAGACTATGGGTATGTGGATTGAGAACGCCCAAGCTATTAGGGCTACGGCTATGGTGGCTGCGTTCATGGCTCACCACCCGTCTTCCTGGGCCTCGTGGCGAGGTAGAGCATGTAGGCGGTTAGCCCGGGTATTGCTAGAATTACTAGGAGTATCGCGGCGGCGAGCAGGGGGGGGAGACCGCTATTGTTGGGTTATATATTGCGGAGACGGGCACTCCCGTTATGGTGGGTGGGTTACCGCCCAGGTTCTGCACAAGTATGAATGGGTTCCTCCCCGTCTCTGAAGTGACGGCTCCTCCTATGGATGCCAAACCAGCGGCGGGCCCCAGGGCATAGCCCAGCTTGAACCACCAGGTCGGCGGTTCCCGCTTGAGCAGTAGGTACAGGCCCGTTATGGCTGCCCACCCGCCTATGGCGGCTCCCAGGCCCACCATGAGCACCAGGTAGAAGAACGGCAGGAAGGCGGGGGGGGCCTTATGGAGGCGGGCCACGTGTAGTACCCCCAGAAGGCGTGGTTCGTGGTGCCGAACGCGAAGAAGCTGAGCAGTGGATCCACCTTCAACCCGCTCCAAAACATTCCCTCCATGGCGGCCAGCTTCAGCGGGTCCGCGGATAGCACAAGCTCGCCTTGATCGTGGCCCAACAGGAATCCCTCTATGGCCGTCAATACGGCTATAGTGGGTATCATGATCCTAAGTATGGCCAAGTGATGCGGGTCCCGTCCGTGGAGGTACTTATAGACGTATATGCTGGCCACTATGGACCAGCTCAGTATGGTGGCCGCCAACATGCCGTGCCAGATGAAGACCTGGGCACCCCCCCACCAGTACATGTTGAAGACTTGGGTCGGGGGGGATTGGAAGACGGCCACGTAGCTTATCAAGCCCCCTATGTCTGCCTGCTTTATCATGAGGCCTGGCGGAGCCATGCTTAGGGACGACATGACGGCCAGTATGTTGTACGCGCTGAAGTACGCCCCCCCGAAGGCGGCTAGGGCCCCCCCCAGCGTCAAGTGAACGCCCCCCCGCCCAAGCTTGTTCCACGTGAACTCATAGAAGACTATGAATATCACCTCGAATAGGAAGGCGTAAAGCTCTATGTAGAATGGAAGAACGAGGGCGGATCCCATTATCGAGACGAAGTTGCTCCATATGGTCACCAAGCCGAACTCCACCAGCGTTCCGAAAGCGGCTCCCGTGCCCAGGAATATGCCGGCCACCCTGCCGAACATCTTGGCGGTGTCCAGCCACCTGGCGTCCTTGATGTAGGCATAGATGCCCTCCGAAACCACGGCGAGGGTTATGGTTCCTATGAACATGGAGGCCAACAACAAGTGAACCAGAATGCCGGTTGCCGATACGTACCTCACCAATAGGGGTGCGTAGAGACTATTCATGAATTTAGGCAATAATAGGATGGATATAAGCATTTTATTCGAATATCGAACCTAAACACCGTTAAATTACCGAGGAATTCCCCCCCCAATTCCCATTCGAAATTCGAACATAATTAGAAAACCAAAATGGAAACTACCCTGCCATCACTTGAGCAATTCCTCCAAGTCCCTTATTATGCCCAGCACCAATGCCCGCGGGGGATCCCCCCCACCCGGCGGCGATCCGCCATTATGTGCCCTATCACGGATAAAACCAAGTCCCTGGGCTGCCTTATGTCCACCGCGGCGGAGGCAAGCGAGTCCGCAGCTATCGATAACAACGCCAACAACTCCCCCCCCTGGCTCCCCCCCACCTCTACCCCCCCGCCGTTCCTGAACATGGATGAAATCCGCCCCAGCAAGTAGCCATCATCGACGCAGCCCCCTGGCGAAGCAGGCCAGCAATCCCTTAAGGGTCGACCTGCACGTGCCCGCCCTCCCGCGCCGCTCCACCTTAACCAAGCCGCGCCTGGCGAGGGAGGCGGTCTTCCTATACGCCGAGCTAATGGCGAGGCCCGTCACCCTGGACAGCCTATACATGGTGCTGCCCTCATTACATATCACGGCATTCATTATAGCGACCTCCTCGGCGTCAAGCGGGGGGGGCAGCAGGCCGGCCCACTTGGTCCTCAGGGCCTCCAATTCCATGAGACGTGGGGGGGCCCGCCGACCCATTATTCCTTATCCACGTGGAGCGGGTCGAGGCGAGGAACGATGCACGGATTTAAAAGTCGCCGCGTTCCGGCGATAATAATCAGCCTCGCCAAGCGGGTCTAGAGATGCTTCACTGGGTTTAAATTGTGAATCGACGTTGGGCGGGACGTGGTCCCAAACGATAGCTCGGCTTATATGAGTACGGGCACGTCCTGGATCCCATGAAGAGGATATTGATACTGGGGGGGGCGGGGGGGGCGGCTGGGGGGGGTAATGATAGCCAATAGGCTGGCCAGGGAGTTGAGGGATAAGATAAGCAGGGGGGGCGAGGTGGAGGTGGCGTTGATGGATAGGGGGGGATTCAAGCACGTGCTTCAAGCAGGCTTCACGTACATCCCATTCGGCGTGCTCTCCCCCCCCGCGACTTGGTCAGGCCCATACGATCCCTCGTCAATCCCAGGGTGAGGCTGATGCTGGGCGACGCGGGCGCGGCGGAGGAGATCAATGCGGGGGGGGATAGGATTGTGAAGACCGGACCGGGAATGTGGGCTATGATTACTTGGTGGTGGCGAGCGGGGGGGCGGAGTATGATTACGACTTCATAGGCGGGCTGCGGGACGCCGGAGTTACCTACTACAGCATGGAGGGCGCCCTCGCACTGCGGGATGCATTACGGGAGTTCAGAGGGGGGGGAACCATAGTTACCGTGGCCGTGGAGGCCATGTATAAGTGCCCGGCCGAATAAGTTCAACTTAATGCTGGACTCGTTCCTGAGAAACGTGCGCGGCAATAGGGATGACGTAGAGATAGTAACCCTCTGGCCCAGCGAGCACGTTCACGCCCAGGCGCAGTACCATAAGGCAGCCATGGAGGAGTACGAGGCGAGGAACGTGGAGGTGAGGCTTAACTGGATAATCGACTCGGTGGATGCGAGGGGGGGGAGGACCGTTAAGTCGCTGGACGGGGGGGAGGAGGTCAAGTACGACTTATTAATATACATACCGAAGCACGTTGGGTCCCCCGTGGCCAGGAGCCTCAGCAAGGACCCTGATGGGTGGCTCAACGTGGACAGGAACACGCTTAACCTGGTGCTGGATAGGTTTAAGATGGATGATATATACGTGGCCGGCGACGCCGGCCCCCCCACCTGGATAACGAAGGCCGCCTCCAACGCCCACTACGAGGCCCCCCCATAATAGTGAGCAACATAGTGGATGAGCTGGGCGGCGGGAGGCGTTACTGGGGGGAGACCATCTGCCCCCCCTTCGTCTCCGACCTGCCCAGCGCGGCGGGGGCATCAGGGTAGGGCGTGGATACCGATTTGGACGTATGACTCCCCCCCCACCCCCCCGCCGTTCAGGGGGACGAGGTATGGTTGGATGTTTAATCTAATGTATTTAGATATATACTGGGACGCGTTGGCGAGGGGGGGATTGGTGTGAGGGACGACGTGCTTGAAGCCCTCAACGACGAGAATGTGAAGGCATTGATGGACGCCGTGAACGCCGTGGGCAGGTACGGGCTATCGGATGACTTGGTGGAGGCATTGATGTTGTTGAGGATGGTTTCCAGGCTAATGAATGACCAAATGATACACGACATATCCCGCGCGTTGGCAGCCGCGTTCAAGGTAATCGATGCATTGGAGGGAAGCGCGGCGCTGGAAGTCGTTCTCCGCGCCCTCCAGGATCCGGGACTCGAGGCAAGCATGGCTCAAGGGAGGCGGGCATGTACCAATTGATCAAGGAGATGGGGGGACCCCCCCAGCTTCAGGAAGGGATTTGCCGTTCTGGTGGAGCTTATCAAGGCCGTGGGGAGGGCGGCGGATGCTTATAAGCTGGCGCGAAGTGAGGAGTCACGGTGATTTGGACGTGGGCAAGCCTTAATCCAGCCCGCAGCCCCCGATCTATCGGCGATTCCATGTCCAAGACCATAGATATCAACGGCAGGAAAATAGAGCTGGACTCCGATGGATACCTCAAGGATCCCTGGACCTGGAGCGAGGACGTGGCTAGGATCCTAGGCGCGGAGGAGTGCCGGGACCCGGAGACGGGGAAGCCCGCCATGACTGAGGAGCACTGGAAGGTTGTTAAGTACTTGAGGGAGTACTGGGAGAAGTACGGCACGTGCCCGCCCATAAGGATGCTCGTGAAGGGAACCGGGATAAGCCTTCAACGCATATATCAATTATTCCCCCCCAACGGTCCAGCCAAGGGGGGGGCGTGCAGGGTGGCGGGCCCCCCCCAAGCCGACCGGATGCGTATGACCCGAATCCCCCCCCGAGTAGTGATATCGGCGGAGCGGGGGCAAGAGCGGGAAGACCCTGTTCACCACCCTGCTGCTTAGGGACTTGATCCAGCGCGGGATAGGCGTATCCCCCCTTCAAGGTGGGGGGGCCGGACTTCATAGACCCAATGCACCACGCGGCGGCGTGCGGCGTGCCCAGCAGGAACCTGGATGAATTCTTGATGGGCATGGAGGGCGTGAAGTGCAGGCTGCACAGACACGCCGAGGGGGGGGTTGCCGTCATCGAGGGCGTGATGGGGGGGGTTGTACGACAGCATGGACGGCGTCAGCGACGTCGCAGCACTGCCAAGGTGGCCAGGGAGACGGGCACGCCGGTGATCTTGGTGTTGAACGGGGGGGGATAGGATCAATAGAGGATTGGCGGCGGTGCTCCGCGGCTTCAAGGAGTTCGGGGGGGGAGGGGGGGGTTGAGATAGCCGGGGGGGTCGCGTTGACCAACGTCACGGAGAGGCAGGCCGAGAAGGTGGAGAAGGCATTGGCGGGGGGGGAGGGCGTGCCACTGGTCGGCGTGGTCCCAAGGAGTGGGGGGGAAGCGGAGAGGGACTTCAGGTATAGGCATTTGGGGGGGCTCGTCACAACGGCGGAGGGCGGGGGGGGAGGGTTCGGCTACGATCATTGGATTGACGTGGATGCTATAATCAGGATAGCGGAGTCGGCTCCACCGCTTGAGGACCCTCCCGAGTGCGACGAGGGCGGCATTGAGAGGACCGGGGGGGTTAGGGTTGGCGTCATAATCGATGAGGCGTTTAGTTTCTATTATCCAGAGACCCTGGAGGAGATAGGGAGGGCGGCGGGCAGCGTCTCCTACATAAACTCAATGAAGTCCGGCGGATTGGGGGGGAGCGTGGATGCATTGATAATAGGGGGGGAGGGTTTCCGGAGGAGCATGCCGACGCCATATCCCGCAACAAACCCCCTCCTATCCGATATAAGGAGATTCTCAGAGGAGGGGGGGGCTTCATATACGCCGAGTGCGGGGGGGTTTAATGCTTCTCTCCAGCGTAGTGGAGACGCTGAGCAACGAGGAGTACGACATGAGCGGCGCAATAGATGCGTACGCCGCGATGCTGAGCAGACCGGCTGGGCATGGATACGCGGAGGCCGAGGCCATAGCTGATACGCCCATGTTCCGCCGCGGGCGCGTTGTGAGGGGGGGGCACGAGTTCCACCACTCCAGGTTAATCCTCAGGGAGCCCGTGGATTTCTACTTAAAGCTGAGGCGGGGGGGAGCGGGATAAATGGGTTCGACGGCGTGAGGAAGCACAACACCTACGCCCAGTACACCCACCTGCACCCGTACGGAGTGCACGCCATAGGAGCGGCGCTAGCCGAGCTAGCCGGGAGGAAGAATTTATCCTAGCGACTGAACAGCGGGTCGGAAGGGGGGGAGGGGGGGGTGATTTGTGGAAATGCTTTATTAGGGGGGGAAGAGCGGCGTTGGGGGGGGCATGAAGTGGTGGGAATTATCGCTGGAGGAGTTCGGCAAGGTCGATAAAACGGTGGCAGTGCTGCCGGTGGGCATAGTGGAGGCGCACGGTCCTCACCTCCCCCCCCTCGGCACGGACGCATTGATGGCTATTTACGTCGCGGAGAAATCCAGTGAGGCGGCCAACGTGTTGATGCTGCCGCCCATTTGGTATGGGAACACCTACGTGCTGGATAAATTCAGGGGGGGAACCATATCCATAGACGCCCAGGCCCTTTACCATCTTTATAGGTCTGTCTTCAAGGCCGTCGCCGATAACGGCGTGAAGTACCTGGTCGTGGTTAACGGGCACGGCGGTAACGTGGATGCGCTGAGCATGGCGGCCAAGGACGTCGCCAGGGAGACTGACTTGGTGATAATAATAGTGAATTGGTGGATAGATCTGGCCAGGGAGGCTAGGAGGAAGGTGCTCGAGACCCCGGAGGCCACGCGGCGGAGGACGAGACAAGCGAGGTAATGGCGGCGTATCCATCCCTGGTGAAGTGGGTCCCGCGCGATGGGAAGTACGACGAGTGGGTGGAGGCTAGGTTCAGGGTGTACGCAGGGAGGCGTATGATGCCGAGTACCACCACGCGGTGCAGGGGTACCCGTCCAAGGCCAGCGAGGAGAAGGGAAGGGCAATAATGGACGCGGCGATCGCGAGATGACGGGTCTACTCAACGACTTGAAGAGGGGGGTACTGCCTCTCAAGCGGGTGACCTAGGCCTTCCGGAAGGGAGCAGTGATGTAACCACGCAGGCCTTGATGGGTGATGAGTGACCTAAAGGCTGATGAGGTTTTTCATTTACGAGGAGAGGTTCACTCGTACTCCCTCCACGAGTAACCGCAACGCGTGCATCTATAGAACCTCGTGGGCGGTTCGTCTGCCGCCCTTGTTTGCTGCACCCAGTAGTATGCCTCATCATTGCCGCACTTGGGGCAGTACGCCTTTATCTTGGGGAGGGATGAGCCGGCGTCCTCAAGCACTATGGGGGGGTCATCGCTGGCTTTCCTCTCTATTACCATCCTCTCCACGTGCTTGGATGATGGATCCACCTCCTCCACGTAGCCGCACTTGGGGCACCTATACACCGACTTGCCGTTGATCTTGGCAAGCACCATGATCGACTTGCATTTGGGGGGGCAGAACTTCAACGGCATGGCTCCAAGCCGATCCAGTAATATTTATAAACCTTACTGAACGCATGGATTCGTGGTCAACATAAAGGACGTGCCGCCGGACATGTTGATAAAGCGATTGGCGGCGTATTTGAGGGATAACGTCCAGCAAATGAAGCCGCCCCCCCCTGGTCGCTCTACGCCAAGACGGGCGCGCGGAAGGACTCGCCGCCCCAGGACCCGAATTGGTGGTACGTTAGGGCCGCGTCGCTGCTGCGCAAGATATACCTCAACGACCCGGTCGGAGTTGAGAGGCTCAGGATGGCCTATAGCTACAGGGCCCCCCCGTGGGGGGGAAGAAGGCCAGGGCGCCCCGAACCAGGAAGAGCGCGGGAGCTCCATACGGGGGGCATTCTCCACCAATTGGAGCAGGCCGGCCTGGTGACCAAGGTTCCCGGTAAGGGAAGGACCCTCACCCCGCAGGGGGGGCGGAGCTTATTGGATAGGACGGCAGCGCAAATAGCGAAGGAATTGGTCAAGACGAAGCCCGAGCTGGCCAAGTACATAGCCCCGCGGCAGGAGTAACGGCGAAATCGCGGGCCAGCTCCTTTAAGTCGAACTGTCCTTATGATCTATCTCAGGATGTAATGGAATGCTAATGAACCCTATCTCTGAATTAATTTATACTACTAGAATTAATAATGTACTTTAATTAATTATGAAGATTATAATAGTCTGTGGTTGCTTCTATAGTGGTGCCTTCTGTCCAGCACTGCGTATAACCCGTCGTTGGTCTCCTTTACTATGCGGAAGCCCGCCGCGCTCATTCTTCTCGCTATTCCCTTTCCTATATTTCTATTCCTATACTTCTCGCCCGGGTGGGGGGGCAGGTAGTGATAAATGATCCCTCCCCGCTTGAGGACCCTCGCGTACTCCAGGTATAACTCGAGCGAGAAGAGGTGACCGGTGTCCTTCTTCAACGTTGGAGGGTCGTGTATAATAACGTCGAATGCCTCGCTCCTCATCCTCCTCGCCGCCACCATCGCGTCGGAGATCAACAAGTCGACCCGTGAATCGCCCAGCGACGAGCTGTGAACATTGTACCTGGAGAGCTGGAGCACCGTGGGGGGGTCCGCCTCAATGGACACCACGCGCTTGGCCCCCCCCGCGATAATAGGGAGGAGGTAACGTAGCCCAAGCCGCTGCAGCACTCCAGGACGACGCGGCCCCCCCTCACGTCTATCGGCTTAACCTTATTATCGGCGTAATCCATGGGATTCATCCGCAACGTGTGCATAACTATCCCATCGATGATGAGGACCGGGGCCCAGTCCGGCCTTACCTGGCACAGCTTATAGGAGCGGCTCGAGCCGACCGCCAGCTTCAATCCATCCACGTACACTTGCTTGCAAAGACTATCCTGCCGCCAATCCACGGCAACCTCCGCCGCGGCCGGCTCCCAGTCGAACTGCATCATCTACACGTCCGAGCCGCGCCTCGATAAAAAGCATTGCCCGGAGGAGGTGGGGGGGGAAGACAATGTATCCGCCTCGCCCGGAAGGCAGGCTTTAAGAACCCCCGTGAATGCCATTTCAAAGGGATGAATCCGTGGAGTTCAGCAAGGAGGTAAGGGACCCAGTTCACGGCTGGATACGCTTGACTAGGGAGGAGGCACGGTTGATAGATGACAGCATGTACCTGCAGCGGCTACGGTACGTGGGGGGGCAGTTAGGGCTCGTCTATTTGACTTACCCCCCCACCGCGAGATACACGAGGTTCGATCACAGCCTGGGCACAATGTACTTGGCCCACAGGATCGCCGAGGAGGCGCTGGGCAAAATGGATGGAAGGAGGCTGGCGGAGGTGAGGGAATCCATGGGCATCCACGATGATGGCGTGGATCAATTGCTGGAGCACGTGAGGCTAGCCGCGCTGCACCACGACGTGGGGGGGCACATTCCCCTCTCCCACACGCTTGAGGGGGGGATCCTAAGCAGGAATTACCGGGCGGCGGGGGGGTGCGGCGTTGAGTTGGACGAATCCCTCTTTAAAGCCATGAAGGAGCACGAGGCAGCGGGCTTTCTAATAACGATGAGCGGGGGGGACTTCAAGAAGGTGATGGAGAGCGCTGCGGGGGGGGAGTGAACGTGGATGCCGTGAGGGCCCTCGCTTTCCCCAGCCCCGGGGGGGGCGCCCTCCCCTCCTCCACTCCATCCTATCGAGCAGTCTGGATGCGGATAGGATGGATTACGTGCTGCGGGACATATACTTCACTGGAGCGGGCGTCGGCACTAATGCTCTGGACGTGGAGAGGCTGGTGCAGTACGTTTACCTGGACGGCGACGAGCTCCTCTTCGATGAGAAGGCCAAGGTATTCCTGGAGGGATTCGCCATAGCTAGGTACAACTCGTACAAGTGGGTGTACTTCCACCACAAGCCCCTCCTATTCACTAAGATAGCGAGGGACCTATTGGAGAAGCTGATAGGCAGGCACGATTATCCCTGCCTCCTCCTTCGATTCATTGCTGGCGGGATCGGCAATACCTTGGAGCTGTTCAAGGTCACCGATGATTACTTCACGTCCCTCCTACCGGACCTAGCGGCTGAGCTGCCCGAGGCCGAGATGCTGCTCTCCAGGAGAACGCCCTACAAGCCCCCCTCTGGAAGCGGGACAACGATTACCTGGAGGCGCTCGGCGGCAGGGCGGCGTGGTTAAACGACGCGCTGGACGCGTTGAGGGCGGGCGGAACGGATCCGGAGACCGTAATAGAGAAGGGGCTCTCCGATAAGCTGAGGTGCGGCATCGATTGTGTGAAGGTGATAATACCCAGGTTCGATAAATCGTTTAAGTCGTTGATGAAGGGAAAGGCCGGGACCGTGACCACAATATGGGACTCCTCGCCGCTGGTTAGGGCGATAGACGAGTCGTGGAGGTACTCGCCCCCCCATGCATTTATTTATGTCAACGAGAATTGCGGCTGCGATAGAGCCGCCGTGGTCAAGAGCCTCCTCGAAACTGTGGAGGAGCTGCTCACTGGGAAAAGCGGTTCCCTCTGACCCAGCGATTCAACCATTCACCAGGCCAGGGCAAGGCATGTAGGTCGCACCCGCGGCGAGGGCGGGTAGGACCGCTTTTAAGCGGAAACCACGTGAGACACGCCGAGGCTGCCACGTACCTAAACGCCTAGATATTCCGAGGCGGCCGGGCGACGCGGCGAGAATGGGATGGAACTACCAGTTCCGCATACGTGGATAGACTACGGCGCGGTAATCCTAGTAATAGCCATGCTGATAGGCTTCGCAGTGGAGATAAGGAGGGGGGGAGCGCTGAGGAGGTATGACATATACCCAGCAGTTGGTCCCGTGACTAGGGAGGAGGCGGGATCCGCCTTCATCAAGGCAGCGGCCGAGGCTCTAGCCCTCGATGTGCTGGCCTCAGCGCCGCTGGCCGACTGCCACCAAGGCGCTTACTATGAGCGGAGGACGCGGGTGAAGAGGACCGCCCACCTACTCATTTTCTACGGCTTCCTGATGCTTCTCATAGCAACCATAGTGGGATTCATCTTCGATAAGTGGGTGACCGCCACGTCTTTCCTCCCCCCCGCGTATTACCTAGGGCCCGGCGGGGGGGAGGCGGCCATAGTGGGGGGGATTGGAACCGCTGGGGGGGGAGCGCTGTGCTTAATGGGGGGGCTGGGCATTTACATACCCACCAGGTATAGGGGGGGGAGAGGCCCGCCGCCAAGGCCACCAGCGCTGATTGGTTCCTGGCGTTGCTGGCGCTGACCGTGATCACGGGCTTCGCGTTGGAGGCAAGCGAGTTCTACTGGAGCCAAGCCGTCGACGCCGTCTTCTGGATCCACATGCTCTTCGTCGCAAGCCTCTTCGTATCTATGCCATTCACCAAGTTCTCCCACGCGCTGTATCAACCCGTTTGGGCAATATATGAGAGAATGGCCAGGCGCAGCGGGAGGGAGCCACGGCTCCCGTTGCCCCCCCGCGAGGCGGAGAGGTGAGGGGGAGTGCCCACCTTCGTCTACTCATCCAGGTGCGTGGGGTGCGGGGGACTGCATCGATATTTGCCCAGGCGACTTGATGCGATTCGACCCGAAGACGAGGAAGGCGTACAACGCGGAGCCGGACATGTGCTGGGAGTGCCTTAACTGCGTGAAGGTGTGCCATAGGTATGCGATGGACGTGAGGGGGTACGCGGACTTCGTTCCAATGGGGCACGGCATATCTGTCCTTCGCGATGAGAAGGAGAACAAGGTTTACTGGAAGATAAGGTACAGGAACGGCGCGGTGAAGGAATTCGCGTTCCCCCCCATAAGGACGACGCCGTGGGGGGATCCATAAGGCCGCCCCCCCAATCATACGGGGGGGAGCCGGACAAATCCAGGTTGAGGGATGAGTACCTATCCGCGGAGCCGGATAAGCTCTACGTGCCGGAGCTGCCCAGGCCGAGGGAGGTGATAGCCCGTGAGGAGTAGGTGGTTGATTCGGACATACTGATAATAGGCGGCGGAATGGCTGGGACAGGCGCGGCGTGGGAGGCCAGGTACTGGTGCAGGAACTGCAGCATAGTGATAGCGGAGAAGGCCAACATAAACAGGAGCGGTGCAGTGGCCATGGGCCTCTCCGCAATAAATACGTACCTCGGCATGAAGTGCAGGGAGAACACGCCGGAGGACTTCGTCAAGTACGTCAAGACGGACTTGATGGGGGGGGTGGTGAGGGATGACTTGGTGTATGACGTGGCGAGACACGTGGACTCCACGGTGCACCTATTCGACGAGTGGGGGGGATTGCCGATTTGGCGCAACGAGAAGACGGGGGGGTGCTACGTGAGGGAGGGGGGGAGGTGGCAAGTCATGATAAACGGCGAGTCGTATAAGGCAATAGTGGCTGAGGCTGCGCAGAAGGCCGCCACCGAGGTGCTGAACAGGGTCATGGTGACGCACCTGCTGCTAGACCCAAGCGGTCACAGGGTGGCGGGGGGCTGTTGGGTTCAACGTTAGGGACGGCACTTTCTACGTGTTTAGATCCAAGGCAGTGATAGTGGCGGCCGGCGGGGGGGGTCCCACATATACAGGCCCAGGTCCACCGATGAGGGGGGGAGGGGGGGCAGGACCTGGTACCCGCAGTGGTCCAGCGGCAGCGCGTATGGCCTCCTCATAGAGGCGGGAGCCGTGATGACCATGATGGAGGCGAGGTTCACAGTGCCTAGGTACAAGGACGGGTACGGGCCGGTTGGGGGGGCTTGGCAATTGCTGCTGAAGGCAAGGCAAACCAATGCCCTCGGGCAGGACTCCTTCGAGCTGCACAGGGACGAGATAAGGAAGCTGTATAATGGGAGGGGGGGAGGGTACGCGGACGCAGTGCCCACCCCCACAAACCTTAGGGTGCTGGCGAGCCTGATGGAGCTGAGGGCGGGGGGGCGGGGGGGGCCCATATATATGCACACGGAGAAGGTGCTCACGCCTGAGAACGAGGAGGTGGGGGGGTGGGAGGACTTCCTTGACATGACCATAAGCCAAGCCCTGGTGTGGGCGGGCCAGAACATAGACCCCACGAAGCAGCCCTCCGAGATACTGCCCTCGGAGCCGTACGCAATGCTCCCACGCCACGGAGAACGGCGCGTGGGCGAGCGGGCCCTCAGACATATCGCCGGCCAAGATCGATGGACCAGAGGATAGGGGGCACCAATATAATTGGGGGTATAATAGGATGAGCACCATAGACGGGCTCTTCGTGGCCGGGGATGCTTGCGGCGCCTCCCCCCCCACAAGTTCTCCTCGGGATCCTTCACTGAGGGAAGGATAGCGGCTAAGTCAGCCGTTAAGTACTTGATGGATCACAGCGACTCGCCGCCCTCCCTGGATAAGGAGCAAGTCGATAGGCTGAGGGCGAGGATATACGAGCCATGGAGAGGTTCCAGGGGGGGGAAGGGGGGGGTTGATAACGGCGGGGGGGACCGTGGCGCCGAACATGATGTGGTACAGGCAGGGACTGAGCAGGCTGCAGAAGCTCATGGATGAGTACGCGGCCGGCTGGGGGGGTTCTTGGTACACGACAAACGAGGAGCTGCTCTCCAGGGGGGGTTGGAGCTGCTGCTGTACCTGAAGGAGGATTATGGGAAGTACATAGTGGCGGAGGATTACCACCAACTCCTCAGGTCCTGGGAGCTGTGGCACAGGATACTGACGGCGGAGGCCATAATAAGGCACATGCTTTACAGGAAGGAGACCAGGTGGCCCGGCTACTACACCAGGTCCGATTACCCGGCGCTCGATGACGATAATTGGAGGGTCTTCGTCAATTCCAGGTACGACGCGAGAAGCGGGGGGGAGTGGTCCCTCTGGACGGTCCCCGTGGTGGATCTAGTGAGGTGATGGAGATGAGCCTCAAGGTCAGTCAACCCCCGCCGCACGGCGGGAGGCTGGTCAATGCCGTGGTGGACAGGGAGGAGGGGGGGCAAAGATGGCCGCCGGCTGCCCCCGCCTACGACATAAGGCCCACTATCGACCGCGCACGGGAGTCCCGATCAGGAACGCGTACAGGGAGGTGATGTCCATAGCGTACGGCTTCTTCAGTCCATTGGATGGATTCATGACGCGGAACGAGGTGGAGAGCGTGATGAGGGATCGAAGGCTGTTGAGCGGTTGGCTGTTCCCGTTCCCCATAATATTCGACGTGGACGGCGAGGAGTTGAGGAGGCTGGGCGTGAAGGAGGGGGGGGATAGGCTCCTCCTGAGGCTTAAGGGGGGGAGGCCGTTCGCATTATAGACGTGGAGGAGGTGTGGAGGTTCGATCCGAGGGACGTAGCGGATAGGACGTTCGGCACGCCGGAGAGGAACCCCGAGGCGGTTAGGAGGCGGTTCGACGAGAAGCACCCCCGGGTGGTTGATCTATAGGAGCATGACGGGGGGGACGGCCGTGGGGGGGGAAGGGTGCACGTGATAAACGAGCCGCGGCTCAAGGAGCCCTACGACAGGTTCTGGTACCCCCCCCAAGCGCCTCCAGGCTGGAGTTCGGCAGGAGGGGGGGGTGGCGGACCGTCATTGCGCACCAGACCAGGAACGTTCCCCCCCACACTGGCCACGAGCACTTGATGAAGGAGGCGGCGTTTCTGGGAGACATAGAGCCGTGCAACGGCATACTGGTCAACGCCATAATAGGGGGGGCCAAGAGGCTGGGGGGACTTCGTTGACGAGGCAATACTGGAGGGGCACGAGGCCATCAATAAGTTCGGCTACATAAGGCCGGAGAGGCACTTGGTAACCATGACGCTGTGGGACATGAGGTACGGCAATCCATTGGAGTCGCTGCTCCACGGAATAATACGGCAAAACATGGGGGGGTGCACGCACCACATGTTCGGGAGGGACCACGCCGCTGTTGGGGATTACTACGATCCATACGCCACCCAAACGCTCTGGAGCAAGGGGATACCCAGCTACGGCTTGCCCGCTCCTCCCTACGACGTGGATAGGGGGCTCAAGATAAGGCCCGTCAACATACAGGAGTTCTGGTACTGCCCCCCCGTTTGCGGGAGATAGCCTACAGCGAGTCCTGCGGCCATAGGGATAGGGCTGAGAGGTTCAGCGGCAGCTTCGTGAGGGGATTGATAGCGGAGGGCATCGAGCCGCCGCCCATGATATTCAGGCCGGAGGTTTACCAAGTCATAGTGAAGTGGTGGCGGAAGTTCAACTACCCATTCGTCAACAAGAGATACCTTGAGGCAAAGGAGGCGGAGCTGGAGGTGGAGCTGGACCCCATGGAGGTGACCACGAGATGACGTATAAAATAGCCATAGTTCTGGATAGGGCCAGGATGGAGCGGGTGAGGAGCAAGGGAGTGCAGGTGAAGGACCTCTACGGCGGTTACCTGAAGGTGGTGGAGCTGGAGGTGCCCGACGAACTTGCCAAGAGGATACTGGCGGAGTTCCCGAGGGCCAGGATAGACGCGAGGGGATTCATAGAGGAGACGCCGATAGCCTTCAAGAGGGAACTGTTCGATAACGTGGTTAGGATGGGGGGGCCCGGCCCGGCGGCCATAGAAGATACGATGAGGCCGGAGAAGCTGGCCAGAATAAAGGAGCTGGCCTCCAGGGAGGACGAGTACCTCCCGCCGCCCAGTTAAATTAAAATAATCCTTCCATCCTCATCAAGCGTGTTAAGGATAAAAAGCGAGGACGCCGTCGGCAGGAGGTTGGCCTATGATACCACGTACGTCGGTGTCGACGGCGCTTCCATTCTGCTGAGGCGGGGGGGCACGTGCTGACCATGGACGATATAGAGAAATTGAAGAATTCGGGAACATATTATGTCTGGGTGGAGGGCGGGGGGGGAGGGGGGGGAGGAGGGAGAAATATGCGAGTGGGACATAACCCCCCTACGTCGCCTCCAGAGTGCTTGGCAAGAACCTGTCCTACTCCTACTCCGGGCAGGGATCGACTAGGATAGTGGCCGAGAGGCCCGGGGGGGTGTTAAAGGTGGACGCAGAGGAGGTGACCAGGTTCAACTCCAATAGGTGGGTCCTCCTCATAACGCGCAGCAACAACAGGGCCTGGGGGGGAGGGGCGAGTTGGCTGGGGGGGTGGTGGAGGCCGTTCCATTCAAGATGAGCAGACAGGACTTGATGTCCCTGGCCCTGAGGCTCCTACTCTACCTGGATGAGTTCAAGTTGACCAGGCTGGGGGGGGCCGTGGTGACGGGGACGGAGATATACGAGGGACGGAAACGAGGTGCCTATCTGCCCGTTATAAGAAGCAAGTGCGAGAGGTACGGCTGGGAATTGGTGTATGACGAGGTGGCCCCGGACGATGAGGCGAGGATAGCCGCAGCCGTGGGGGGAGGGCGATAGACGCTGGCGCTCAGGCTGTAGTGGTGACCGGCGGGATGTCGGTCGACGCCACGGATAAAACCATGGATGCCATAAAGCAGCTGGGCGCCGAGATGATAGCGTACGCATGCCGATGAAACCCACACAATGTCTGCCTTGGCCTACTTGGATGGAGTGCCCATATTCGCCGTGAGCGCAGGAGGCATTTACTATAGGGAGTGGAATTCCATAGACGCCGTGCTGGCCAGGGTAATGGCCGGGGGGGAGAGGATTGACTCGATGGATATAGCAGCCATGGGGGTCGGCGGGCTCACGGAGGCATTCCTGGAAAGAGGACATTAACCGCGGCCCTCGGACACGTATTACGCATTAAGCTTGGCCTGGCGCTCAGCTTGGCGGGGATGCTGCCCTCGGCGACTGCACGGAAATGTCTGCATCGAGGAGGCACTTCAGAACCTTTATAAGTGGAATGCACTCACGTCAATAGATGAGCTCGGATCTGC
>BBBF01000024.1 GCA_001315925.1 Thermocladium modestius JCM 10088
CCGCTGAGCCTTAACTCATTAAATCGATCCAAGGCTAAGCGAATCAATCCAAATGAGGCCTCGATTTAAACCCGATTCGGCCTTGGACCTAGAAGGCATGCGATAAAAAGACAATCGCGCTTTAGGGTGGGAGGGGATCGGTTGCGGCTTTTAGTCAAATTTTTAAATGGTGAACATTATGACCTTTTTTATGGCTAGGAAGATAATTTCGGTGAGGAAGACCCCCCCAAGCGGAGAAGTAAGGAGAAGTAAAATAAAGACCGGCGGGGGGCGTCGCCAAGTGTGCCGTGTGCGGTAAGCCAATCAAGAAATCCAGCAGACCCTTTGGGGGGGTTATATTTGCGGTAATTGCCTCAACACCGCGCTGAAACTCAGCGTTCTCGTCTCCCAGTGATTTAGATGGGGGTCATCGCCATAAGCGGCGAGGCCGCTAGCGGGAAAACCACGATAGCGAGGCTGCTGGCATGGAAGCTCGGTTATAGGGCTGTGTCCATAGGTGAATTATTCAGAAAGGTAGCTCAGGAGAGGGGGGGGTATCCTTGATAGAATTGCATAGATTGGCGGAGACGGATCATTCAATAGATAGAATGGTTGATTCATATGCGTTGGAGGAAGCTAAGGCTGGCAACGTGGTGGTAGAGGGCCATTTAGCGGCATGGATATTGAAGGATATCGCCGACATTAAGGTTTATCTAAAGGCGAATGAGGACATTAGGGCAGCTAGGTTGGCCAACAGAGATGGGAGGAATATCAGCGATGCAATGAGCGAAATAAGGGCGAGAGAGGGTTCCAATAGGAAGAGGTACAAGGACATCTACGGCTTCGACGTGAGGGACCTATCGATTTTTGACCTAGTTATAGACACCACGCGGATAGACCCACCCAACGTGCTGGGCGTAATACTGGAGTATGTGAAGCAATTGATTCCCTCTCCCGCCCTAAGCGAGGATTATTCTTCCGGCTTTAAACGGGAGAGGACCCGATAGAGTCTTAAACCCACCGAAGTCCTACATGACAATGCTCATAGCCGATTTATCGTTGCCGGACGTGCTTAAGACATTCATAGAGGAAAAGCGCAATGCCAAGTTCCTCTACCCACCCCCCCAGGAAGAAGCTGTGAGGAGAGGCATATTGAACGGGGGGAGAGCGTGGTGATGGTAACATCAACTGCCAGTGGAAAGACTTTCCTAGCGGAGGTGGCCGCCATCAGCAATGTATTGATCAATGATAGGAAGACCATTGTAACCGTGCCTCTAAAGGCGCTGGCGTATGAGAAATTAATGGATTTCAAGGCATATGAGGAACTGGGGGGGATAAGGATAACCGCATCCACCGGGGGGGAATACGACAGCGATGATAGGTGGCTGGAATCATTCGATGTGATAATAACCACATACGAGAAGCTGGACAGCATACTCAGGCATAAGCCGGCTTGGCTCGGCGATGTCGGCCAATTGATAATAGATGAGCTGCATTACTTGGGTGATCCCGAGAGAGGACCCATAATAGAGTCCATCATATCCAAGATAAAGCTGCTGGGATTGACCCCCCAGATAATAGGGCTGAGCGCGACTATAGGGAACGCCGAGGAATTAGCAGGCTGGCTCGGCGCGAAGCTCGTCAAAACCAATTGGAGACCAATACCGCTGCGGGAAGGCGTTTACCTAAGGCCATTTCTATCGTTTAACGATGGAACCAAGATAAGGGTGAGGGAGGTGGGTGACCCCCCCGTCACATCCCTAGCCATGGATTCACTGAACGGCGGAGGGCAGGCCATAGTGTTCACGTCGTCCAGATCCAGCGCGGTCAAGGTGGCCAAGCAATTGGCCAAGGCTATATGCGATTCTCAATCCAGGTTGATAGATGTTGAGGCCGCTTCGCGCACGGCCGAGGAGGTGAGGAGGGCGTCTAGCTCCAAGTTGCTTGGGGATGAGCTATCTCAGCTAATACGGTGCGGCGCATCGTTTCATCATGCTGGGCTGGAGCTAGAGGTGAGGAGGCTTATAGAGGAGGCATTTAGGCAGAGGATAATAAGGGCATTGGCATCAACTACGACGCTGGCGGCCGGAGTTAACCTGCCGGCCAGGCGGGTTATAATAGGGGGGGATTACAGGAGGTATGAGGCTGGGAGGGGGATGGTCGATATACCAGTTATGGAATACAAGCAAATGGCTGGGCGAGCCGGCAGGCCCGGCTTGATCCTTATGGGGAGGCCGTATTGATAGCGTCAAATGATAGGGAGGCAAGGAGGTTATTCGATCTTTACGTGAATGCGGAACCGGAGAACGTGGTTTCCAGGTTCTTCGTTGAGGAGAATCTGGCCTTTAATCTTCTCTCCATAATAGCTAGCGGTTATGCCAGTAACATGAACGAAATAAACGACTTCCTATCCAATACACTAGCTTATTCCCAGTATAGGATAGCGAGCAACGTGATTCAACGGAATGCCTTGATGCGGAGGGTTGATGACATGTTGAAATTCCTCATTGAGTCCGGCTTCATTGAGGAGAGCAATGGGGGGGAATTCGCCGCAACACCGCTTGGCCTGGCCGTTAATAAGACGTACATAGATCCATATACTGCCAATGATTACGTGAGGGGGGGTTAAGGGAATTAAATGGCAAGGCAAATAACTTGAATCTGCTTTTTCTGGCGGTGAAGTCAAGGAAGATACCGAAGCTCAGGGTTAAGAGGGGGGAGGAGGATAAGTGGAGCGATGCATTGGTTCGCAATTGGTCTAGGTTACCGTTAATGCCGCCAACCTTGCCTGATTATGACGATGATGAGTTGAATCCATTTATGGAGGAATTGAAGACAGCAACCATGATGCTGGACTGGATAAATGAGGTTGATGAAGATGCACTGCTAAAGCAGTACGATGCCCAGCCGGGGGGGGATCTTCGCATGTACATAGATCAATTGGATTGGCTGCTGGGCGCCATGTCTGAGCTGGCCCGCATCCTAAAGCTGAGGGAATTGGCTGGAAGGATAGGAATGCTCAGGCTTCGCGTGAAGTACGGAATAAAGGCCGATGCATTGGAGCTTGCGCTGAATTTGGAGGGGGGGATAGGGAGGACTAGGGCCAGGGAGTTGTATAGGGCCGGCTTTAAGTCTATAGAGGATATAGCCAACTCCACGCCTGCCAAACTGCAACAAGCAAGGGGGGGGATAGGGCCTACCTTAGCCAACTCCCTCATAGAACAAGCCAAGAAACTCATGGAGACCGGCAGGATAACTAGGGTACCCCCGAGACGAGGAGCCCAGCGGCGATTTATCCGATTACCTATAAGCAACTAAATATGCGCAAACTCATTCTGGCCATCCATTGCAACAACGGCGAGCGGTGAAGCATTGATCCACGGCATGCATTACCTTCCATCCAACACCGTTACGTGGATCCCCCCCTCACTGTTTCAGGTTTATTGGGTTTCCATTATTTATTATCTCATCCGCTAGCTTTGGATCCACCTTGGTTAATCTATCCTTAATCTTCGCGAGGAATTCCTTGTCCTCATTTAAGTTCCTCAACTCGTCCGGCAGAAGTATGGGTATGTCCTCCTTTATCGGGTACCACCTGTGGCATTTATCGCAGTACAAGATTCCCTCCTCTATCTCGTGTCTATAACATTCAGCGCACGGCGCCTTGCTTGGATCGTCCATATCCTTTATGTTCATCCCCCCCTTAAATGCACAGTAAAGCTCACAAAACGGTACCTTGCCCGTGTAGTTCCTATCCTTGGTGTGCTCCCCGAGCACCACTAGCCTTAGCGGGAATGTCTTATCGTAGGGACAAGCAAGCACGTCCATAAGCCTATACTTCATGACAGGGCCTAAGCGAACCAACTATATAAGCATTAATTCCCTCGACTGCTCTGTAAAATTAAGGCAATGGGAATCCCCCCTATTTGGACGTGAATTTAACCGGGGGGCGGCTGCTTTACGTGACATTAAATGCAACTCCTATTGTCAATTACATCTGGGATGGCGGAAAACCCTATGGAGCGCGTTGGCTCAACTTACCGGCATCCATGTGAAACACAGATTCGAATAATTCACCATAACCGCCTTGGGCAGCATATATCATGTCTATCCCAACCTCCTTGCATGTAGCTGCGACTGGACCCAGCACGTTCATCGGAGACGATATGTTGGCAGCAGCCTCATCAAGCAATAATGCCCTGGGCCTGGATGACAAAGCCGTCAATATGGCAACCACCTCCCTCTGTCCCATGCTTAACCTGCCCACTTTCTCTTGCATCGGTATTGAATATTCCCGCAGTAAATCCTTGGCATAATCCAGCTCCAACCTGCTGGCAATGCCCAAATGCTTCTCGACTCAGATACGGGATATAGGTGGTGGGGGATACATAGGCGGCTCGCCTCGCCCAGGGAGGCCGTCGAGTCACGTCCACTCCATCCATTAACACCCAACCGGAGTCCGGCTTCTCCAGTCCTGCTATTATTCTGAGCAGGGTTGTTTTTCCACTTCCATTTCTTCCAAGCAAGGCAACCACGCCCTTCATTGATGCCGATGCGGATAGCTTGAAATCTCCATACGTCTTCTTCACGTTTATAGTCACCACCATAGCCGTCTCCCCCCCATCCCAATAACCTGGAGACCAACTCAACGGCAAGGCCCACCAACACCAACGCTGCCGACTCGGAGACCGCAGCGCCGACGCCGCTATACGAGTAGGAGTTGTAGATCATGACCGATGCAGGCATTGCGCGGATGGGGGCCAGTCAACACGTAATAAGCAACAATGGCTACAGAGCCGAATTCGCTCATTGCCCTTGACGTAGCCACCAATACGGAGCTGGCAATGCCTTTAATTGACTGGGGCAGCACAACCTTAATGAACGTGGAGACCTCGTCCATCCCGATTGTGTGCGCGTACTCCTCCTGCTCCCTCGGCATTGACTCGAAGAAATTCCTGGCCGACCTATAATATATGGGGGGGATGAGACTGCCATTAAGGCTAGCGATAAGCCGGAGAAGGTATCGAATACCTTAAATCCAAGGTCGGCCAACGCAGCGCCGATCGGGGTGGTCGGAGATAAGGCCAATACTATTGCAATGCCTATCACTGGGTGAGGTATCGACGCTGGCAGATCCGCAATCGAGTCCGCAACGCTGGCTGAGTGGCGTGAGAAGAAGTAAGCCGCGGGCGTCAAGAGTGCGGCATCCATTGCCGCAGCAAGCAACGATGATACCAGAGTCAGCTCTATTGATTCCGCCAATCCATTTAATCCAACTCCACGAACTAGAAGGGGAGCGCCATACACAATGACCACTAATACGGGCAGCGACATCAAGATAATGCCGATCAATGCGGCTATCCTCATCACACCGCAATAGATGCCGTTTTCCCTTTTAATCAATGCCGCCCAGCCGCTTCCCGTTATGCTTAATATAGCGCATCGGGAATGCCTCCTCTCATGAGGAAGACTTTAACGGCTATCATAATAGCAACGTTAATCGCGGTCCTCGTCATAGTGATCATGCACGACATTAAAGGAGGCTCCACATATCAATTTCCACGAAATGAATTATTCATAGATATAGCGGACGCATACTCCGGGGAGGGAAACGCCCTAGGCGCTATCCTGCAACATGCCCTCCATGTACAGTACAAAGTATACTCGGAAGGATCATTTGAGCTGGCAAGGGAGATAGCCATGGAGTCAGTTCCGTCAACTATCTTCATATCGGTGGCACAAGAGGCTTATTACCCAGCGTATATGGACAATTACGCGCCGGACTGGGCAATAGCCTTTGCATCCGATGAATTGGTTCTGGCCTACTCCAATGCATCCCTCAACAATCCTATGGCTCTGGCTATAATAGACATGCTAAATCAAGGCTTCGCCGAGAACAACACCCACTTGATATATCTGGCCTTCATGAACCTCACCTCGGGCCGCGTGCTTGTTGGAATATCAAATCCTCTCACGGATCCCGCTGGGTACCGCGCGTTCCTATCGCTTGAAATAGCTGGATACCTGTATGCAGGGAATAAATCCATGTTCTTCTTGAATAGATTGCTCACCAACTCGGGCAATAGGAGTGCAACCAATGCGGCTGAGCTAATAGCACGCTTGAGGCGGGGGGGCAGTTACAATTCCTTTTCATCTATAAATCGGCAGCAATAAGCCATCACTTGAAGTACATAGAATTGCCACCCCCCCAGTTAAGCCTGGGAGACCCCCCCCAGCTTTCTTCCTTTTACTCCAAGTTTCACTATACCGCTGCAGCGGGCAAGACATTCACCGGAGAACCAATCTACCTCTTCATATCGATTCCAGCCAACTCAAATAACTCCACCCTAGCCCAATTGGCGGTGGAGCTCTTGTTAAGAAACGATTCGTTCCTGGCGAATTATGGATTAACGCCATTAAAGCCGGCGCTGCTCTTCACGTGGGGGGGCCAGACTCCACAATTCGTAAATGAATTGCTAAATGATAGAGTGATATCTCTTCCTTCCTGAGATCGGCATTGGCCTGATAAAGGGATAGCTCCCGTAAAGGGAGGTGATCCTCTAGACCTCGGCGAAACTACCGCCCATCAAGCGTTGAGGAGCCTTGCTTAAATGATTAGACACTATACTATAAGACTTAAGCCTAACGTCACCTTAAATCTCATGTCTGCCTAATGTCGCGGATCGCCCTTATGATTATTGATCAGCGACGACCAGCCGCTACTCCTAAGTGGAGTGTTAAGGTTGCTGGGTAGTTTACTGTCTTCTCCAACTTGTTGGTCCTACCCCCCCTTTCCATCGAATAGGTTCCCTGAATTCTCCTTGGTGCTTTGAGACAAATGGGGGGTCTCTCGGTTGCTAGAGAGGTTCCCGCTTAATAAGATTAAGCGTAATGCTTATAAATAATTCAGTATAAAATTAAACTGATATAGAATATGGTTAATATGATAGTAAAGGTTGAGGACTTATGGAAGTCCTTCGGTGGGAAGATGGTTAATGAACGCATCAATATGTATGTTGATGAGGGTGAAATCGTATCGATACTGGGCCCCAATGGAGCTGGGAAGACCACTCTGCTTAGGCAGACCTACGGCGAGCTGAGGCCCGATAACGGTAAGGTCTCCATCATTGGCATGAGCCCAAGAGGGCTAAGAGACTCGGGGGGGTGATGGGCGTTGTACCCCCCCAAGAGGCCCGACCATTCAGTTTACTTAAGGTTAGGGAGCATGTCGAGATGATCGCTAGGCTTAGAGGCATGCCAAGGGATAGAGTTAGGGAATGCATCGATGATGCCATTGACACAGTTGGACTTAAGGACTACGCAAACACGTTGATCGACGAACTCTCGGGCGGTTTAAAGAGACTAGTCCTAGTGGCCTCAGCCATAGCCTGCAGGCCAAGGCTACTGATATTGGATGAACCCACTGTGGGTATTGATGCCCAGAATAGGAGGGTAATATGGAGCGTGATTAGGTCCATGAGGGACGGCGGGTCATCGGTAATATTAACGACGCACTACATTAATGAGGCTGAGGAACTCAGCGACGAGGTTTATTTAATGAACAGGAGGATATTGATGGAGGGCACCCCCCCAGGTGAGCTTAGAAGGAAGCTACCGTGGGTTGAGGTTAGGAGCGACGATGGCGATAGACCAATTAGAGTCGCCTGGGATGAGGCGTTAGGCGTTATAAGTGACCTTGTTAGGAGGAGAGCTCGGTTTGAGGTTAAGGAACCGACCCTGGAGGATGTTTTCATCGAGGTGTTCAGCAATGAGGCCAGGTAACGTATACGCCGTGGCCAAATACATTATACTGAGCAGCAGGGCCTGGATATACGCCGCCTTGGGCTTCACCTTAATGTTCCCTATACTCTGGCTACTGCTACTTAAAATGGTCGGCAATCCAATATACGTGGAGTACTTCATAGTGGGCACCGTGGTTAACACAAGCTTCGGCATACCATTCATAGGTGCCTCCCAAGATATTTCAATGTTCAAGAGGGAAACCATTTACAGCATGCTATTCGCCAACGGAGCGGACCACTTTGATATCGCACTAGGCTACATTATACAAGTCGTGGCATTAAGTACACCCTCTATAGTGGCCCTCCTAGCCCTGGCGGTGATCATGATGGGGGGGATTAGGTACGGGGGGGTGATCCAGATAACACTAGCCGTGGCCGCGGCTATATTAATATCACTTGCCTCAGCCCTGCTAGGCTATGCCCTAGGAGTTGGGGGGGTTAGGAACTATAGGGTGGTTAACCAAGTCTCCCAAATAGTCCCATGGCCCCCTCCTCCTCTTGGCCCCCGGTCTATTACCCGATAACCATACTTCCAACGACCCTAAGGTACGTTGCCCTAATTCTACCAACAACATACATGGCATTCACCGTAGAGGGAGCCCTTAACCTAAACCTATCCACGCTGGCCATGGGACTACTGGGGGGGATACTGGCCTACTCCTCTGCATCAGTCTTAATAACCAGGTACGCGATAGCTAGAGGTGAGGTGAATGGTTGATTTTAAAAGTGGAGTCCCAGGAGGATTTGGTAAAGGTTGGAAGGGCTCTGGCGAATCCCCCCCTGAGGGTAAGGATGCTGTTAATGCTCACCCTGGAGTCGACATTTATACAGGACATAGCCCAGAGGCTTCACATACCCTATGCCCTGGCCCACATGCATTTGAAAATCCTGGAGGAGGCTGGTCTAATAGAGGGTTCCTACATAGTGGAGGAGAAGCCAAGGCCCCACTTGAGGAAGGTCTACAAGGTAAGAGACTTCAGGCTAATCATAGACAGGAATCTATTGCTGGAGCTGTCTCAACGATCAGGCTACCATACGGGTCAATAACAGCCATGGCCATTTCAGGCCTAGTCATAGGCGCAGGCGTGCCCGTGGCTCTATTCTACATGGCCTTCAAGATAGGCACTTGGCCATTCCTGGTTGCCGCCACTATACTGGGCGCTATAGCCATATTCTGGGGAGCAATCATGGTGATAGTAGCCTTCGTCCCAGTGATGGAAAACGTTGATGAACAAGCAAGTGAATTAAGGACGCAACTAAACATACACAAGGCAATGATGAGGAGCTACTTGAGGAACTTGATGAGGTTGATTCAATACTCAAAGATATTAGGGACGAGTTAAAGAAGGTGAGCGAATGACCCTTAAGTACACCGAGATGAGCGATGAGGAGGTAATCGAGAAAATCAGGGAGAGAATTAGGGAGATGAAGCAGTTACTCAGCGAGATTAGGGATATGCTTGAGGTGAGATGAATGGCCGAAAAGTTTGATAAATACTACGAGTACTTCACGAGGGGGCACAGTGAGGACGCAGCGTTAACGGGAATATTCAACGTAATTAACGTGGGGGGGCCCATTAGAATTAGGCTAAGGCCAAGCCTCGGCGTGACAATATGGCCACGTAGGTGGAGCACGGCCTGGCATGAAGAGGAGGCAAGTAACGCATATGTGGGCGAGGCCACGAGTGAAGACGTGAAGCTCATAAAACCGCCAGAGGGTATTAAGGATGTTAAGGGGGGGAGAAGGTCAGGGTAATTGATGCTGAGTTAGATACGGTAGAAGGTAAGTACGTGACCTTGATAAACGTGGAGGCGAAGAAGGTAGTAGGCGATGAGGTTAAACTGATAAATAGTGACGTTGAGGAGCTGTACTACAGGAAGAACTATACCCTTATCCAAAGCTCAGCAAAGGTGATTAAGAAGGCCGAATGACAATAAAGTGGAAATGCTCTTCTGAACTAGGAATTGAATTTCCAAGGAACCGATGCACAGGCCGTTAAATTATGATGCTCATACGGTGGGACAGGGCAGTTGCTTCCCAAAGAGTTAAAAACCCAAACATGGAATTGCATGCAAGCAATGAGTACAAAGCTAGATGAAATCATCATTGATTTGCTAAGGAGGGAGCTGGGAAACGATGCGGATCTAGTGATTGCTTTGTATGATGCATACAAGGCAAGGGGGGGTCCTCGGGGGGGGTTAAGGATAAACTCAATGATTTGCTATCAAAATATGGAATAGAGGTGTGAGAATGAAGTATACCATAGGCAAGATAGAGCTAATTAATTTCAAGGTATTCAAGGGAGAGAAGATATTCGAGCTTGGGCCTGGCCTCACATTGATTCATGGACCCATAGGAGTCGGTAAGTCCAGCTTGATACAGTCGATAGAGTATGCATTGTATGGAGAACAGTTGGAGATAAAGGAGAAAATAGCTAGGCTCTCCGATCTAATAAACGAGGACAGCGATTACGCCAAGGTGGGGGGGATATCCTTCTTGGATGGAAAGAATAGATTGAACATAGAGCGATCCCTTGTACGGCAGAAGGACTCTGCACGGCAGGAAATAATAATAGATGGCAACAAAGGGGATGAGAACGAATTATCCAAGCTGATTGGATTGAGCGACGATGATTTCGAAAGATTCATCCTGATAACCCACAGAACATTGGAGCAATTAGCGTATGGATCCACTCAACGCAGGACGGTAATAATAGATAGGTTGTTTGACATAGATTATCTAGATTCGATTTTAAGGCTATTGCCGATAGATGCAGTGGGCAAGGCAATAGATGATAGAAAAAGAGCCATTGCTGGAGCAGTGGATGCTAGGGAATTAAAGCAAAGATATGGATCGCTAGAGGCGGCGAAACGCCGCGCGGCGGAGCTGAGGGAGGAGATGGAGAGGAACAAAGCGGAGCTGGAGAAGCTCAGCGCGGCTTACGGGGGGGACATGTTAAAGCGGCGGAGCGCCATAATGGGCAAGATAAAGGACGTGGAAGCTCAATATAGGCAATACATAATGCTGAGCGAGAAACTCAAGGAGCTACAATCGAGGGGACCCACATCAAAGAGGAGCGAGCTGGACGTGGCTGGGGAGGCCGAGGTGTTGAGGGCCATGTTGATGTCCCGGCTGGAGGAGAACTTAATGGAGGCGGAGGCCCAGGCATTGGCTAAGGCTTCCTCAATGGATGAATTGCTCACTGCCATGTATGATTCAATGAAGAGGTTGGAGGAGAGAACCAGTGAGATTGGGGGATGATCTGCGTCAGTACAAGGATCAATCAGAGAAGAGCAGGGAGGAGTTGGAAAAGCTGAGAATGAGCGTTTCGCTCATGGATGAGAGAATTAAGGCATTGGAGCCAAGTGTGGAGAGGTATAGGGCGGCGGAGAGGGAGGCCGGGGGGGATTGCCGGCTGCCAAGGCAGAGCTTGAGCGACTCAGGGCCAGGTACGAGGAGGCGGAGAGGGAGGCTAGCTATAAATCCGCGCTCTCCGTAGTGATAAGCCACATCAGGGCCAGCGGGGGGGATGAGAGGTGCCCCATATGTGGGTCAAAGCTGGAGGCCGGGGGGGCATTGGATCGCATTAGGATAGACATAGATGAAGGAGAAGTTAGAGAGCTACGTAATAGAATCGATAGACTGGAGCGGCTTGTAGACGAGATGGAGCTTCTCCATCCCATCTACCTACAATACGTGGAGTTGGAGAAAAGGGCGCGCGAGGCGCGGGATAGGCTAGAGGAGGAGATAAATAAAATGGAGAGACTAGAAAGAGCCGTTAGGGACTTGGAGCGCAAGTACGCGGATCTATCCAATTTCCTCCCAGTGGTAAGGGAGAGAATGGAGAGGCTGGAGGAGGCTTATGAGGAGGCGGAACGCGTCAAGAGGATGGAGAAGATAAGAAGCGAATTATCCGGGTTGGAGCAATTATTGAGAGAACACAATGTTAACGTTGAGGAAGCCGTTAGATTAGAATCGGAACTGGGCGAGGTCAACAATCGTCTTGAATCCATCAGGAATAGATTGGAAGTGCTGGGATCGGAGTACATGCAGCTCGAGACTAAATTGTCCAAAGTGGAGTCCATGGGCATCGATGTAGAGAATACGCTGAAGGAGATAGAGGAGCTAGAGGGGATTTTATCGAGGTTCACGAGAATAAGGGATGGATTGTTGAAGGTCCAAAGAGAGGCAAGGCAACGAATAATAGAGGGGGGGTTGGCAGGGGAGTTCAATTCCATGTTCAAGAGAATATATCCATATGGGGGGGATTTAGGGGGGGAGTGGCCATAGAGCTCGAGCAGCGCGAGAGGGGGGGGATTACGCGTATGCCCTTTATGCCATTAGGAGGGGGGGAAGGAAGGTACCCATGTCCAGGCTAAGCGATGGACAGAGACTCACAATAGCCATATCGTTCGTGTTGGCGATGTATAAGTTAATAGACCACAAGTTCGGCTTTATCTTAATGGATGAACCTCTCCCATACGTTGATGAGAACGTGAAAAAAGCCCTAGCCGCGCTGTTGGTGAACATATTGAGAGAGGGAATAACGAATCAAGTAATAATTGCAACGCAGGATTCCACATTGATGAATGTAATATCGGAAGAAGCAAAAGATACTGGAATCGGCATAGGAACAATAGAACTGGGCAAGTGAGATAGCCACTCATGGAGAAGGAAGCAAAAGCCGCTGAGTTTTCATTACCGAGAAATCGCCATGCATTCACTCCAATGGGGAATCGGGACCCCCCCATAACTCTTCCACAAAATTAACCTAGAGGGAGAGACCTAGGATAACGTTAATAGATGCTCAGAACTGGAGTTGAACCGAACCCCTCTACTTCAACCTCCCTCGATCCCTTGACCGGAATCAGCCGCAAACCTATTGGTCGTCCCTTGGATCTAGATATGGAGTAGAGATCCTCTATTACCCCGCGTACCTTGAACACGTCGGAGACAGGTATGGGAACCATGTCGACGCCTGCCACGCACACGGAGGAATACATGGTTAAATCCTTGAACGATAACTCCCCCCGACCTAGCTCGCTCCTTTAATCTCTCATCCTCGGCCAGGGGGGGAAGCATAACTTCATTGAAGCCCAACTTCTTGATTGGAAGCTCCATTAGCTCCTTATTTACGCGCCATATGGACATCATGAAGCCAGGGGGGGAGCTAAGCTTGCGTCCAAGCTGCTCCAACACGTCGACCACGGACTCCCACCCCCACGGGGGGGATAGGGATGCATCAATGCCTCTATACTCAATGCCTGCTAGATCAGCCACCCTTCTCCCGAACTCCTCCGCTGACCTCAGCGAGGATAACTTAGCTCTCAAATCCTCAATATTAGTTACTCCAATTAAGTCCTTCGGGTAAAGCACCGCTAACGCGATGCCGGTCCCTCCCCCCCTTAAATTAACGGAGGCCGGATAGTATGGGGGGTCTCCAATTCACCTCCAATCAGGGCGGCAAATCTCTTAGCTGCATCAGAGCCATCCTGCGAGATTATCCTCAGCACCTCAACCACGGTTTCCGCCTTACCTACATCATCCACAAGCACGCTGCCGTAGGACTTAGTCGTAATAAGCAACTTAGCCAGCGATGCCGCATTGACGGAATCCCTAGCCGCCAAGGCGGAATACACGTAGCCTCGCCTCTCGGCGATTCTGCCTATTTCCTCAACGTTGAGCCGCGGCCCCATGTATGGAAACGTAACTCGGCGAGTCAGCACTTCAAGTCCAGTTTCCTTAGATGCCTCGTTTATGGCTAGATCCAGCTATTCAACATTTCATCCAAGTCGCTTACATTATCGTGAAACAAAGTAACAGCCTTATCTTCATTAATGGGTAAAGCAACTGTTGATTTTAACGTTTATGTTCTAGGAGCTCCTTAGCAGAAGGCGGGGGGTAGACCTTGAATTAAAGCATGCTCGATCGAATCCCAATTCGATCAGTACCAATACGTTGCATTGAATACGTGCTCCCGCGGATGAAGCTCCTTCAAGCTGCATGAATTTCTCAACGGACAATCATTACACTTCGGATTATCAGCGATGCATGTGGTTCTGCCGAAGCTCCATAAGAAATCATCTAATGCGAAGGGCTCCACGTCGCTCAGCATGGAAACCAGCTTCCACCCATATCTTATCAACATCCTAAGGAATACATCTTGTTGAGGCGTGAACGGCACTGCGTGCTCTATCATTTTCATGTATTCGCGAGATGGCTCTATAAGGCCTAGTCTGATCGCTAATCGCGACAGGTGATTATCGACCGCCACTTCCTCATTATGGACATCCACGAACTTGATCAGCCCACGACCGTGAAGGAATTTGGCCAATAGCATTGCCTTCTTTTCAACTGGATCAGTGAATGCAGTGAATGATTTTAACAACTCCACGAAGCCGCGGCCGCCGTTTATTAAGTGACCCCCCCCGCTTTTCTTCAATAAGCTACTTGGGGGGGATCCATCGTAAAGGAACTGGATTTTGGAGCCCACATCCCGGAGCAGGAAAGCCCTCACTCCATAATCCCACGCATCCCCCAAGCCACTCCCTAACCCATTGAGGCGAGGCGGAAGCTAGCCTAGAGGGGGGAAGAAAGCGGAGGGATCCTTCTCCAGCAGCAGGCGACCCCGTAGCCACAGTAGGTCTGCTCCCCTATATTGGACCCCCCATTGATTTCTGTCTCGTATTGAAATCCAGGCACGGTGAGCCGGTGATCTATGGATACCATGGCCATGAAATACATTATCTGAAGATCCACGTCGATATCCGCACCGGGATAGAAACGCTGATCCATATAGGTATCTTGCCTCGATACAAGCGGCTTCACCGCTGCCGCCAACTCCCTGGCCTTCTCCAGGTTTATGTTGCCGGCATCATTCAGCGATACCCTTATGGAGCCCATCAACCCTAGGACGGCGGCCCATTAAAATGCGTTCCCACAAAAATATTAATTAGTTGGATTGAGCGCTGCCTTTTAGGATGATACCGGTAAGCACAATGGTGACCGGCCGCGGCACTGTGTCGTTCAAGATAAAGGGCAGGTATGGAGTAGATAAGCCCAGCAATTTCTCTGAGGTCATGAGGCCCATAGTGTCCTGGAACATGACAAGGAGGTGTAACTTGAAGTGTTTGCATTGCTATATAGACGCTGGTGGTGAGGATCCCAATGAATTAAGCACGAGGGAGGCAATGGAATTAATAGATCAATTCCATGAAGTGGGGGGTCCCATTGATATTGATGAGCGGGGGAGAGCCATTGATGAGGAGGGATTTCATGGATCTGGCCGAATATGCTTCATCGCTTGGAATAAAGCTTGTTCTGTCCACTAATGGTACATTGATAACCAAAGAAGTTGCAAGGAGGCTCAGGGCGATAGGCTTCTCATATGTGGGGATATCGCTTGACTCCATAGAGGAGAAGTATCATGATGAGTTCAGAGGCGTCAATGGCGCATTCTCGCTTGCGCTGGCGGGAATACGGAACTCGCTGAGCGAGGGATTGGATGTAGGGCTTAGGTTTACCGTGACCGCATTGAATATAGATAACGTGGCTGATTACGTGGATTTCGCAGCCTCGCTGGGAGTGCGGCGAATAACGTTTTACCACCTATCCGCCAGCGGTAGGGCGGGCAGGCTCGGCGGGGGGGAGTGGTGGTACACTCCATCCCAATACGAGAGATTCATAAATACCATTATCAAGTATGCAGAGAAGTACGCGGGCAAGCTGGAAATAGAGACCACATTGGCCCCCATACGATGCATATATATAGCCATGAAGAGCGAGAATCCGAGCGAGTACTTAAGATTCGTTGAATCAACGGGTGGATGTGGACGAAAAATAATATCGATATATCCAAACGGGGGGGATGTCTATCCTTGCCAGTTCATAGATTTCGTGAAACTCGGCAATGTGAGGCGGAACAAGTTAAGGGATATATTGGTCAATGGATTGGACCTATTCATAAATACAGAGAAGTACTTGAGGGGGGGCCCAAGTGCGGCAATTGTAGATTCAAGAAGGAGTGCAAGGGAGGGGGGGACAGGGCGCGCGCGTATTACCTGGGCGGCGACATGTATGGGGGGGATGACCCTCTATGCCCAATTCCAAGCCTATTTAATGATGGAGGCAGCAAAGTCAATTAAACCGCCCACCTCCTTCCTGGCAAGCGGTATATCTTCGTCAGGGACCACGTCCTCCTTGTATCCCAAGTACATGGCTAGCGCAGTCCTCCACCAATTAAGCAACTCCGGCCTACTCATCGAGATTGATAAATAGATGACATACATCCATTGTTCCTTCATGGAGACTATCTTCTGGTTCTCCCTGTAAGCACCAATTGCCTCCACAGCCAAGGTGGCTGCCGCCCAGAGGGCCTCCGCTGCCCTAGTCCCTGTTAATTGCCTTGACCTTTCGAAATAATCCATAGCATACGAGAGCAACTCCCTCCCCCCCTTACCTTGCCTGGGTTAAGCGCTACGTCGTCGGGATCTCCCATGCCGATATCGTTCTTATTCAATCTCATACATGGATATACGGAATGGCTTGGGTTAAATATCTGCTGGCCGGTGACCCCCCCAGCAAGCGATCACTTCTTTATATGAAGCCAGCAAGCGGCGTATATGCCGTTCTTAACCTCCACCATGGGAGGCTCCTCCCTCCTGCATATATCCATTGCGAACGGGCATCTTGGATGGAACCTACACCCACGTGGTGGATTCACCAGGCTGGGAGGCTCTCCTCCCACAACCTTCTTATCGTGGAATCTATTGGATGGATCTGGGTCAGGTATAGCCTCTATCAATGCTTGAGTGTATGGGTGTGCTGGATCCTTCACCACATCCCGATAAGGACCCACCTCGGCGAGCTTTCCCGCGTATAGTATTGCTATTCTATCGCTGAAGTACTTGGCAGTGGATATATCATGCGTGATGTATAGGAATGCAATGTTCATTTTCTGCTGAACCTCCTTTAGCAAGGTGAGTATCTCCACCCTAACCGAGGCGTCGAGCATGGAAACAGGCTCGTCGGCCACTATGAAGTCGGGCCTCAATATTATGGCCCTACCAATGGCAACCCTCTGCCGCTGTCCCCCCCCGCTGAGCATGTGTGGATACTTATATAGATAGTCCTCCGGCGGGTTCAGCTTTATCTCATTGAGGGTGCGGATAACCATCTCCTCCCTCTCCGCAGCGCTACCGCCCACGCCGTGAATTATGAGGGGGCTCCTCCAGTATAAACTTTATGTTGTGGAATGGATTTATGGCTGAGAAGGGATCCTGGAAGATCATTTGAGCCCTCCTCCTGAACCATGCCAATTCGGATTCCTTGGCCTTGGTTATATCCTTGCCGTCAAATATCAAGGATCCCCCCCCGTTCAATTTATATAAGCGAAGAAGAGTTCGACCTAGGCTGCTCTTGCCGCTGCCGGACTCGCCTATCATTGCAACAGTTTCCCCCTTCCCTATGCTGATGCTCACATCGTCCACGGCCCTCACGTACCTCGTCTTTGAGAATAAGCCGGCCTGGACCGAGTACCACATCTTCAGTCTGTGGCCTATCACCAAGTGATTGGGGGGGTTCAACCACGGCGAGTCAGCAATGGACGAGGCATACATCGCTAAACCCTTACTATCAATATTTAAAAAGATATCCTCCCCCCATTACGATAGGGGGGGTAACTATTTTAAATTGATATATTGTTACTTATATAGCCAGCACGAAACCAAGTGCCTCCTAACGCCTTTATGCTCCACATCTATGTAGGGCGGCTCATCCCTATCACAGAGTCCCTTTAACTCTCCCCCCCTAGAGGCAAAGTAGGGACACCTTGGATAGAAGTGGCAACCAGTAGGCGGGTTGATGAGGCTGGGCACCTCGCCCGGCATGAAGGTCAACTTCTTCTCACCCCTAAGGGTAGGCACGCTCCCCCCCATCAATCCAACGGTGTATGGATGCTTGGGGGATACATACATATCATCGGAGCTTCCCCCCCACTCCACTAACTTGCCAGCATACATCACGGCAACCGAATCGGCCAACTCGCTTGCCAATGCCAAATCATGGGTTATAAAGATGTAGGTTAGCTTGAATTCCCTCCTTAGCCTCTTCAATAGATTCATTATGTTAGCCTGGGTTATCACGTCCAATGCGCTGGTCGGTTCGTCCAATATGACCAACTTTGGCATCAATATCAGGGCCATAGCTATCGCCACCCTCTGCTTCATTCCACCGCTTAATTGATGCGGATACCTGCGAACCGTATCCCTAGGCAATCCAACCGCCTCCAGCATATCCATAGCCTGCATCAATGCCTTGTCCTTATCGACGCCGTGATGAATCACCAATGGCTCTATCATTTGCTCGCCTATGGTTAACACGGGGGGGTTTAGGGAGTTCATGGATGCTTGCGGCACCCAGGCTATCTTCTTCCACCTATACTGTGTCCTGAACTCCTCATCGCTTATATGAAGTACATCCCTGCCCTCAAACCTTATCTCTCCATCAACTGAAGATACATTGCGTTCCCATAGCCTGATCAATGCCTTGGCTATAGTGGATTTACCACAGCCGCTCTCGCCCACCAACGCCAGCGTCTCGCCCTCCTCCAAATCGAACGAGACGCCGTCGACCGCCTTAACTACTCCCTTGCTTGTGGAGTAATACAGGCGCAGGTTATCTACTTCCAGGAGCGCCATTCCCATCACCCATACCTCAACCTAGGATTGACCACGGGCTCGCTGGCTATTGCAACCAATATAAACACTACCGCCACAAACGCTATGAGGAGGCCGGGCGGTATTACCCACCACCACATGCCAGCATACAATGCACCGGTGCTGTCGGCCCAGTAGAGGAGGTTACCCCAAGTTGGGTACGCGCTTCCAGCTAGGTTGAGGAAGTTCAGCGCAGATATCGTCAATATCGCGCCGGGCGCGCTGGTCACCAGCAGGTAGAGGGAGTACGGCATTATCTGGGGGGGAAGTATGTGGTTCCTTAATATCCAGGACCCCCCCCGCGCCCCTACTATCTTTGCGCCCTCTATGTACTGGGCCTCACGTATCTGCATTATCATGGATCTTATTATCCTGCCGCGCCGCCCCCACGATAGTATGGAGAGGAACAGAATTGCATCCCATAGACTCCATGCGAAGAGAACCGAGAACACTATTAGCAATGGGAACGCCGGCATCGTTATCACTATATCCGTGATCCTGGTCAGCACCTCATCTATCCAGCCCCTGAAGTAACCGGACATTATTCCAACCACAATGGCTATCACCATCGTTATCACGGCGGACACTATCCCTATCTCCAAGTCTATTGGGAAGCCGGCCAGCAATCCCTCCCATAAGTCGTGGCCCTCGAAGTCGGTGCCCATCAATCCATACACGTTGCCCCCTCATGATTACCGTGATGAAGTTGGGGGGGTCCTTGGATGAGCCGGCCACGGAGCCGAACACCGTTACCAATATTTTCACGGTGTAATTGCCGTCGAGGGGGATGTATCTTTCCATTATTTACTGTCTGAAACAGCAATGGAATTGGCGATTGAGTAGGGGCAAGAGTTATGGTCTCTCCCTTGCTGGAGAAGAAACTCAGTATCTGGTTCTCAACCTGGGGACTGGATGCGAGGTCTATGTATGAGCCGGAGAATTGCAGTGGACCTATTGATATGGATGATCCATCAGGCCTGTAAATAGTTAATTGAACTGCAGCCGACGAATTCTTGGGAATCCCATTTAATACCAAGTAGATATCCTGCCATGGAACGGAGTAGGGATTCTCTATGCTGAAAGTCGATGATATATAGGTGACCCCCCCGTGATAGGTTGTGACCGACTCAAGCGGATTCACTGTGGTCTGGGGGGGGCGCAGCTTTTGTGACGTGAAGTAATTAATCCACGCAGGCGGCGCATTGTCCGGGTTAAACTTCCAATACGATGGATTGTTCCAAATAGCCCCAAAATTGGGGGGGCAGCGCAAAGTAGGAGTATATTGAGACTACCACCAGCACTATGAATAGGGCCGAGGCCACTTTCCCAGTGTTGCTGCTGAAGAACTCCCTGCTTATCTCGCTCGGCGACATGCCGAGAATCCTGAAACCAGAGCCCCCCCTCTTCTCCTCCTTCTGAGTCATTGCTCCCTCACCCTCGGATCCAACATTATATAAAGTATCTCCAGTATGAACACTATCACTATATACAACAATGTTGAGGCATATGTTAACGCGACGACCACTGGAGTATCAGGCGTGCCGGCCGCCGTTATTGCAATGTTGTAAACATAGCCGAGGCCCCCCCACCATTGAAACACCACCTCGGTAACCAGGAATCCGCCGAACAAGACGAATGGTATGGTTATCAAGATCGACGTCAATATTGCCGGGGGGGCCGCTGGCCTTATTATGTACTTGCTGACCACTTGGTTCTCGGATAGGCCTTTGCGCGGGCCACTGTCACGAAGTCCTCTTGAGCCACGTTCAGCACTACCGTCCTGGCGAAATAGGCCCAGCCACCTATATTCACTATGAGCACTGTCAATAAGGGCAGAGTCAAGTGCCAAAGCAGATTTAACACTGCGGAGGCATTGGCGAACACAGCCGCTGGATTAACCAGCCAAGTGCCGAAGTACTTTGGATCCAATATACCGCCGAAGGGGGGGAAGTATATCGGAGAATGAACCTCCCTCAGCATCACGGCGAAGACTATTATGAAGACAATGCCGATCCACCACTGGGGGGGCAATCCATTAGAGACGGCCGCGTAATACATGACTCCCCTATCGCTCAAAGAGCCGTATCGAAGCGCAGAGCGAGTACCAACGTATATGCCTATAACTGCGCTGAGCAGTATGCCAAGCGTGTCCAGTATTATGGTTCCAGGCAACGCCGATGCTATGATGTTTACCACCTTGCCGTTGCTCACGCCGTAATTCTGGGGGGGAAGAAGGAGTAGCCCCCAATTAAAGCTCAACATGTCCCACATTATGTAGAAGGTACGAATTATGGGAGGCTGGTTTAGTCCATAGGCCTTCTCCAGCTGGGCCACTATGGTATTGTACACCTGCTGCGCCTGGGACGCTGCATTTGGATTGTGCTTAAGCACCGCCTGGGCCACTGCCCTGGCCTCAACCTTCACTTGATTCTCTAGAACCGAGGATGCAGGCCCCGATAATGCATAGGATATTATGAACAGTACCACTATCAATATCAACACTAGATTTATCGCCCTGAAGCCCAGGGACCTTAATAATCCCATATAAATTAATCATAATGGCCTATTTATTAATTTTGCCCGAATATAATAGACGATAAAATACATAGAAAAAATGTATAAAATGGAAACAAGAAAAAAGGTTTTTATCTCTCAATTTTTAATGCATTCACTGCTTCCTCCTGCCCAGCGCTAGCCAAACGCCGACCGCAACGACCACTATCACTATTATCACTACCACCGCTATCAGCAAGGAGCTTGAGCTAGTGGCAGGCGGAGGCGGAGTAGATGTAGTGACGGGGGGGGAGTAGATGTAGTAGTGGGTGGAGTAGTAGTAGTGGGTGGAGGCGGAGGCGGCGATACCAGCACAGTAGCCTCGTACTGAGCCGGTATTGGAACGGTTGTAGTATGGACAACTGCCAGCGCCTCATATGTTCCAGGCTGCAGCATGGCAGTCACAGAGGCGGGCACCGTCACGTTTACCACGCCGTTCGCACCGGTCACTGTAGCATTATATAATATCTCGTTAGTTGATGGGTTGATTATGTACACGGTGGCCACTGGATTGCCGACTCCCTGTACCTTTATGGTGAAGGAGGCTGTCTCGTTGGACACTATGCTGGTTGGGGGGGAGAAGCTGACCACTGATGGAGCGAAATTGCCCTGCGGCGGGAACTGGGTTATGCCCTTGGACGCATATATCCTATTGAACCAGTAGGAGTAATTGAATGGATAGCCACTCCATGCCACCAACGTGGCCGACTGCGGAGTCACCGTTATCAACTGCTTCAGTATATAGGGACCATTGCTTATGAACATATTGCCGTAGGTGTTGTAGAAGTTAAGCGCGTCCTGGTAGTCTTGAACCGCTTGGCTGGTGGTCAAGAACGAGACACCGTTTATGTTGAACACGCTCCCGTTATCCCACACGTAGCCCGACGCGGTCCAGTTCCTCAGTATGCCGGCCAGCACGGCTGAATCCCCCCCTGCCTGGCTAATATCTATTTGATGCGTATTAAGCGACGATGCCTCACTGCTGGTGAAAGCTCCCTTGCCCTCAACGAAGTCCTGCAACATGGCGGCATACACCTCCCATGGAACTACCATTGAGTAGAGACCCGGCGCATAGTAGGCAGCCACAATATTGGGGTCTGGGAACCAGTAATTGCCGTATACCACCACAGTTCCATTATTGAAGAACTGCAGGCCAACTATCTCAGAAGTGGTGGGAGAGATTATTCCCTGCAAGTCAGATAACGCGCTGGCGGATGGGCCAAGTCCTTGCCTAGCTGGGATAAGTCAAACCATAGATAGTAGTTGAATATGACGTCCGCCATAGTTATGGGCTGGCCGTCCTGCCAGTTGGTGCCAAGCCACGTACCATTGAAGTATAGGTAAACTATGTCCTTGGCAGTGTGCCCAGGACCCACGGGGGACCCACTTCTCCAGCGTGGCGTTCCAAATCACAGCGTTGGGGGGGAACTGGATATGTGGCGGATGCACTGTTTACATTCATCACGGTCCTCCACGCTCCCCCCCTGAACGGCGTTGGCTCCCCCCCACTGGTGGGGCTGTAGAACATGAATGGATCGAATAGGAAGCCGCCGAAGACATCCGCGCTATATGAATCAATCGAGTAGTACCAGCCTATCGGGTCCCAGGGGAATTGGGCCACGTGCAGCATGCCCACGTTGAGGACGCTGGGATGGGCCGAGTTGTAGGCAAACTTGACGCCAACCGGGTTGAAGCTCTCAAGACCCATTAAGCTGGGCAGGTAATCCTTAACCGTGTTGAGGACGGGATACGAGACGGCCCTATAGACCACCCATACCCTAATGGCTTGCTGGAAGCCCATCAAGTCAGATATCTCGGAGTACTTCTCGAACTGGGCAAGCGAGGAGAAGTTGCCCGTCGCAACCATATAGGTCAAGTTGTTTATGGTAGAGTTAGCGTAGTTATACCAGCCGGGAGTACCCCATCCAGGAACGTTGCCGTACCAAGTAGCGAACCAAGCATCGCCGGCCCCCGGTGTCCCAGGGCTCGGGCGTCACCGACCAAGCCTCGGTGTAGATGCTCCAAGACATGTTGGCCGGATTGGTGCCGTACACTATGGATAGGGCATCTCTTAAGCTGCCGTACTCCGGACTAACGGTGAAGCCTAGGCTTTGAAGCGCAGCCATGAACATCTGGCCCATCTTATACCTGAACTCATCGTCGTTCCTTATGAAGAACTTTATCGTGACTGGCTGAGGCGTGGTGGAGCCTGGAGGCAGGTAGTACCACATATGGTTCATGTAAAGTATCCTGCCGTGCCAGACTGGATCCGTCTTATTCAATTGCACGAAGTAGGAGTATATTGATGCGTTGACGAAGGATGGATCGTAGTGAATGTTGTACTTGAGTATAGATGGAAGGATCAATTGATAGTTATTGGGGGGCGAACACAGATGGCCAAGCTATCATGGGTTGAGCATTGCCGCCGAAGACCTGGGATATCACGCCGCTCCTATCCACGAGGTAATTCATGAGGAACCTAACATACGTGTATGCAAATGGATTGAACGTGGTGTTGCTGGGGGGGTATGGGTTGAACAAGTAGTCATATATGGATATTGGAGCGGGAGACACGAAAGTTATGTTGGGATTAGTCGATAGTTGGGACAAGGTGCTGGGCGGGAGCGCCCATGGATTCAGGAACAGATCTATCTTACCAGAGGAGAAGTACTGAGCCACTTGGCTAGATGATACCTCATATATGTTCACAGTCTGCGGCATTTGCTGCGCGTTTACTACCAACGCTAGAGCCATCGCCAATGCGATGGCCAGCGCGAGAATTCCGATTTCCCTGCGCATGTCATGAACTATTGTTTCTTATTTTTAAGTTTTTCTCTATATATGTCGCTTGTTATTTGAGAGAAACCTAGTATAACTAGCACTATAGTGGCAATGAATAGGATCAATGAAGCCCATAACAATGCCCAGAAAATATATGATCTATTTAGTTCGTACACCTTGTAATTCAACGGAACAGATGCATTGCTGAGGGTCATGTTGGTCACCATGGTGAAGAAGTGATATTGGGCGGTCGAGTTAATTATTACCGAGCCTGGAATCACGTAGCTAGTGTCAGGCACTATTCTATAGTAGGACACAGTGACATTGCCGGATTCATTCCCCAGCTGCACCACGACTATGCTGCTTGGAGGGACCGTGAACGAGATCGATGAATTAATCCAAAGGGGGGGATATGGTTCCGCTCCCCAACACAGTCACATCATATGGGTGAAACTCCACATATATTGCAAGCAATACTGTCACTATGCCTAGGAAAATCCCAATCAAGAAGGGCTTATTTCTGGCCACGTGCCTCCAAAAACCCATGAATCAATAATCAACCGTCGGTTTTAACCTTGTCGGTCTCCGGCGAGTTACCCCCCCCTCCCCCCCCTCCCCCCCCGAAGAGATAACTACTCAAGCTTTAGACGCAGTTCTTACTAACTATAGATGACAACGCATTATGCTCAAGGTAGGGCATGAGCCAGACAAAAATTAAAAATGCATGCATAAAGCAAAATCAAGGACCCGTAGCTCAGCATGGAATCAGAGCGGCGGCCTTCTAAGCCGTAGGTCGTGGGTTCAAATCCCACCGGGTCCGCCAAAAACTCATCATAATACGGATTATAAGTCTTCGCCATCTTCTAGGGACGGCCAGGTTTTTAACTACTGTTTGCTACGTTTGTAGTGCGTCCGCTACTGAGCCGATTAGAGTTAGCGGGGGATATTAAGGAGGAGTTGAGGAAATTAAAGATTATCCTTGGGAGACTTATTATGATATGATAAAAAAGAGGACAAGCCTAGCTCTTTAGGACGGGGTGAAGCTTTTAAGTTAGTGTTTGTTAGGTTTTTGTCCCCCCCTACTGGTTAATTCTTTGAGGATGGGGGGG
>BBBF01000025.1 GCA_001315925.1 Thermocladium modestius JCM 10088
ACTCCTTCCCCCCCATGAAGCCCCCCCACGAGCCCCCCCTCTCGATAAGCACCCCCCCCTGCCGCGCATGGCGGGGTCATACACCATAACTGCCTCCTATGAACCGTACTTCACTCCCCCCCATGGCACAATATACTACGATTCATCCTCTGCATCCACTACAGTCAACGTAGATGTGGTTATCTGCCGTTGACAGTTCTCTTTGATGAAGCTAATTGAAGTTCAGTTTTAGTGTCTTCAAAAAATCTTTTTTCATTCCTTAATAGAGTCCCTGTTTTCCTTCTTGGGAGCTTCAATGCATTCAATAATTCACCGCTCCAGATCATCGAGGACAGCCCTAATCCAGAAGCGAAGCTTCCGTACCCATAATTTTCACGCCCTTACGAGCTATTCATTTATCATTGGATTTCGCCGCCGGCGTCCTTAGATGAGGTGATATGCCCGTCTGTTGGGCGGTCGGCTGGTCATGAATTGTGGAAGAACAGTGGCTTTTCCTCCGTCGTGTGGGGCGGTACCTCGCCCAGCGTTGGGTAGCCGCACTGCGGGTAGTACGCTAAGTTGTTAAGCAGCGTGCCCGTGACTGGTCTAAGGATGGTTATGTTGATTGCAGTGCCTGATGAGTTGGTGCCATAAATGGCGGCGACCAATGCGTAGGCGCCTGGCCCAAGGGTTGTGTTCAGCCAAGTCGGGCCATTGCCGGTCACGCACGTTATGTACCGTAATTATCCTTTGGGATGAAGTCTCTATTCATAGCCCCCGAAGAGGAGCGAATCGCCTGTAGTGATGGGGGGGCTATGCATACGTAGGTGGAGGGCCTTAAGTAGTACTCGCTGGTTATGTAGTAGGTGCCGTTGATCGCGAACTCAGTCATAACGCTGCCAGACCCACCGCCGAGGGGCACCTCGTTACCTTGCGGGGCGAACGGCGTGAAACCAATGTGCTTGGGCAGCATCGGTGTTTTGCAGAGCACCAAGCCTAGGACTCGCGCGATCCCGCCCGCGTAGTAAGCGCTTAATCCATAGACGGTCAATCCAATGACAGTTAAAACGCCAAATAGAATTGCCAGGAAAAGGCCCAGCTCGATCTTAATTATGTGAGCCATAATGGTTCACTGGCACTGTCCTAGGTATTCAAACGCATATGCTGGTCCTTGACCACCGGCATATGATATATCCCATATATAGCCTTGCGGCAGATAATAGGTCCATGAGTTCGTCGTCGATCCCTGTATCTCGATGGACCCGCTGCTATCATAACCATTTATGGAAACACCGACGCCGCAATCAATAACGTGGAAGATGATTGCGATACGGCGAGGATCGCAGGGCTAGCGCATGTGCCGTAGTTCGCCAATAGATTGTTGCTGAAGCCATTGTTGAATTGAATAGAGTAGTAGCCGTTATAATATATTTGATTTGGTTCATTGATATCGGAGGCCGTGCCATTGGGCAATATTGGAATGGATCTAAAAGTCGGTGGGTTGGTGGCGCTGCCTAGATCCTTGGCAACATATGGCTGGCTACATGGGTAATAACCTGCAATTATTGGGATAAGCTTCGTGTTGTAAATGCCCCACTTATCAAGCCTGAAGAGACCGATTGCTTCTCCATTATTCGCGTAAATCGTCTGCGATAATGTAGTTGAGGCTTGGCTAGTTAAGGTGAGGGGGGGTCCCGAACTAAAGGTGTAAGTAGCTGTGTAGGATACGCTCTGCGCCGCACTTGCACTGCCTGGATACGGTGAGTTCAGTAATATTACCGGCGTCCAGTATACCCCCTCAGCCACCATGGATCCCAATCCACATTCATAACCGCCGAGGGCGGGTGAGGAGGATGCCACGGCCGGGATTGCATGTATAGATGTGAGCATTGCAATTATTATAACAGCTATTCGTAATAATCTAATATTATGTATTTTTATCTTCATTAAAATTAAATATAGAATTACTTTATAAATATTATAGCAAGTCTGTGAAACAGACCAAACTGCAATGACCCCCCCTCCCCCCCATTTGAGTCGGTCGTAGTCTATGCTGGAAACGGATGAGTGATTGGTCTGGTTCAATTATTTACTGCCGCGGCATTCAAGAAGGATCGATTATTTGTTGACTATGTGAGTGAGGTGGGCAGTTAATTATTTGGCCAGTTCGTAATAGCCCGATGAGTTCACGTTGTAATACGTCAAGTCCCACGTGGGCGGCGCATCCAGCTCGAACGGTATCATGTAGCTGGGCGGCGGCGTCGATACGGTGCCGTTTATCAAGGTAATCCGTATGTTGAACATGGTTCCATTAAACACATAATCCTCTATGGGGGGTAATTCGTGTAGGCATATTGGAACTCCAGCTGACTATACGTGGCGTAGAACGGCGTTCCGTTATAAGGTATGAAATGAATCCATGCTTGATCCGTGTTGTAATCGTATATCTCGAACATGATTTCCTTGGCGCTCGCGTTGTAGAATATAGTCAGCTTGAGCAGGGTATTGTTGGGGGGGGTGGGTATTCCCGATAGTACGGCTGGATTCATCGTGGATTCATTGAAGAAGTAATGCGCGAAGCAGTTCTTGCCGGGCACGTACCACGGCGCTATGGTGCCGTTGGGGGGGTCCAGGTCCACTCCTATTTGGAAGAAGCCGACGCAGGATGACCTGGTGGCTCCATAGTAATTCATGGCGTTTATCTGGAAGCTGAGGATGCGGCTTGGGGCGACTCCCAATGCCTTAACAAGACTAGCGTCGTCAAGTTATAGAAGGGCGGCAATAGGGACGCCAATAGCCCGGAGCCTTGCCCGTAACCCTCCATGTTGTTGTACTTCTGCAAGTAAGTAGGTATCTCCAGGCTGGTCACCACAACGTTGCTGTAGTAGGCGGTGCCGTTGGTCGTGATGATGGCGGCTGTGTAGTAATTCCCTGCCTGGGGCACGGCCACCTCGGCTGGGGGCATGTATGTGCCGTCGACGAATACCTGCATTACCCAGCCCGCCGACTTATTGCTGGGCGAGGCGGCGTCGTACACGTTAACCATGAGTAGGACCCAGCCCGGCGGGTATAGGGAGTCCGTTAGGTTGGAGAGCGATTCTATTGGCCTTAAATCCGTTAGGTTGGGACCGGCCCATACGTATCCATTGGAGACCCCCCCCACCACGGCCACAGGCGCATAGCTTCTATTCACTAATCCGAAGAACCCGCTGCCGGAGCCGTAATTTATGGCCACCTGGAACGATATGAATTGGTCCCCCCCAGCGACCACTAGGCCCGGCTTAATTATGTCGATCTGAGGCGTGGAGGATGCAATTGATTCAAGGGATGGCTCGCCCCCCCAGTAACTAGGTTCTTGAACTATTGCGGGCGCTGCGCCCGTTATGGGCTCCACGCCGTAATAGCTCAACGGCTTGCCCACGTACTCGAAGTCGGCAACGTAGGTGAAAGCCCCCTGAAGCGATGCCGCAGGAGCGAGCCTGGGCACGTGAATAGGGCTTCCGCGTGGAGTGGCATGAATTGATGCTAATGCAATGGAGAGGATTATTATGCCGGCCATCCATGCGATTTTATGTATTTGCATCATAGTAATGCATAGATGCTATAGCATTTTTATTCTTTGTGACTCAGATATTTATCTATTAGCCTAAGGCTTGATATTTTACAAGTAGATAAACATTATTCATATATTAAGTTTAATGCTTTGTCGGGAGGCCATCCAAAGCAGCGATCGGTTCGGGGTCTATTTATGGGGATATATTATAATTGAACATACCTATAACGGAGCCACGATGCGAAAGCCTTATAATTATTTCCGGCTTCCTTACTGGCATGGATGATGAATTGAGGTTGCTTAAGTTGAAGAAAATGATGGAGCTAATGAAGGCCGCAAAGCCCGGCGGGTCGGGGGGGAAGGAGTTAAGCGATAGTGATGCTGTGAATATAGTGAGGGGGATGGTAGTGGGAGATAGGGCGCGGAGATAATAGATAAGGCGATTAGCCTATACGACGGCTCGGTCCTTCCCCCCCTTTTCAAGTACTTGGCCGAGAAGAAGATGTCGGGCGGCATTCAAAGCATTAGGGACGACGAGCTCTATGCCCTGCTGGACAACATGGGATTCCACATCCCGCTGGACACCAGGATAAGAATAGTTAGGCATGGGAGGGAGGAGAAGCTGGGCGATTAATGCACTAGCAATCAGCTTTGGCTCGGCGACTCTATTGGGAGGCCGTGGGGGGGGCACTTGCTGGGCTTTCCCAAGCTATCGAACAACCGCTCCACTACCTGTATGGGAACGTACTCGTCGAACTGGGATGCCAGATTGCACGCCTCCTCATCCGTGAATCCCAGGTTCTTCAGCCACGTCTCTATTATCCTGTGGGAGCTGAGCAGAAGCGATACTGCCTTCCTTCCCTCATTGGTCACGGTGACCCCATCGACGTCCTTCTCCACCAAGCTCTTCTTCTCCAAGTGATTGACCTCCTCGTAGGCGCTGGGCGGCGATACTCCTATGCTCTTGGCTATCTTGCTTATGGATGCCTTGCCGCTCTCCTCGCTTAAATTCATTATTACTAAGAGGTATGAGAGTTCTCTCCTGCTTATTGAGGGAAGCATATGCAAACTACGGATGTGCTATATAAAAACCTAACCTATGTTCTCTCCCTCTCCCCCCCTCTTCCATTGTCTGGTTAATGGCTTTGCGCTTGACGTGGGGGTTGAAAAACTACCGGCCCCCCCGCTGCGAAACGCCTATAAGCATAGCCTCCGCAATCGATTGTAATGTCGAGTAACCACTCCAACTCGTTGGCCGCGGCAGTGCTATTGATAGGTGCATTGTTCATAACGGTCTCCATCATTGCGATGATCGGCGCTTTATATATGTATAGATACTCGAACTTCGAGTACATGGGCATGATGCGCGGCATGTCATTCTATGCATTCGTAGTTCCCATTCCATTCTTAATAATTGGGATCGCGATAGTGGCATACTCCCTCACGTCTATGCGGTCAAGGCCCGCGACCTCTCTTGTCGAGACGGCATCACCCCCCTCCTTCCCAGACGATCAAGTGCTTAAGCTGCTGCCTGAACAGGAGAGGAGAGTGGTGGAGTACTTAATGGAGGCAGGGGGGGGAGAGGCTTTCCAATACAAAATGGCTCGAGACCTATCCCTGGATAAGGTCAAGTCTTGGAGGATAATAAGGAGGCTGGAGGAGAAGGGGGGGTTGGTTGAGGTTGATAAAGTAAAGGGCAGGAACCTGATTAGATTACGCAAGCACCCCCCCGCTTAGGCCCGCGCTGGCCATGGCTTGATCAAGCAATGGCCCTACCTCAACACGCCCATTCGCTTCAAGGCCCAGGCTATGAATATCAATATGAATGCTAAGACCAGTAGAAACAGGAAGAACCACAGCACTCCCAGAAGCATCATCGGACCGGGCCCCCCCAATAACCCCCCCATCCCCCCCAGGGCCCCCCCCACCACATCATGCCAAACCATTGAATGAGCAGGGATGCGATCAGCGCCAGCTCAATGATCATGCCCATCACCTCTCGACTTCTCCATAAGTAATTGCCTCAACAATTCCACCTCGGCCTCCAGCTTCTCCACCCTCAACCTTAGAGTCTCGACTTGGTGCCTTAACTCATCGTCGGATCCATGGCTGGAGCCGTGATCCATCATATGGGGGGGCATGCACATGCGGATCATCTCCCCCCCCAACCGGCTCTACGATTATCTCGCCATACATTCCCTCCTCCGCGTGCCCCCCCGGATACGTGCACACGTACCAATAAATGCCTGGGTATTCCATCACGAGCGAGTAGGAGTAAGAGGCGGCGTATCCCTCACCATAGTTGGCCGGGGGCAGCCATTCCATATTCACCATCATGCCGGGCCCCATCTCCGTCCCCCCCTGGCAACGTAGGGCATGGAGTAGTACGGGTAGGGAGGCGGGGCTGTGGTCACAATGAAATTATGATACATATCGTCGTCCAGGTTTATGAAAATTACATGAATGACCGCGCCCTCCGGCACGACTATCGTCGGATTGATTAGTCCATAGATCACGAATACATCCCCCCCCTGGAGTAGCTGGGAGGGGGGCGAGCCGGTCATGTTCTCGGCATCTCCTCCCATCATGGCTGCTACGACCAAGGTAACGTTGCTGGAGCGGAACACTATTGTATCGTTGCTCCGAAACTCCAGCGCGCTCCTCGGCGCGCTCATCGCTAGAGTTAAGGCTTCATTTATGGAGTACTCGCCGAACGAGTAGTAGCTGGGGTACCCGTACTGATTGCCGTATGGAGTAGGTGCACCCCCCCTACCACGCCCGGGTACCCGTATCCCCCCCACATATACCCCCCCATCATGCCGGCCCATAACCATATGGATTATTGACGTAATTTGAATTTAAGGGGGGGTACCCGTGGCCGTAGGAGCCGTACCAGTACCAGCCAAGGACTAAATATGCGATCGTCGCCAAGACGATCGCGCCCGCGAGGCCACCACCAACATGGTCTTTGTCTTCATATTGCCACCGCGCTAGCTTCCGAGTTTCATTGATAAAAGGGATAAGTGAAACCCACTTCATCCTCCTGATTCTATTGATTGGTTGCGATTTGGTTTCGCGTTGATGAAACCTAGCCTAAAAGGACCCGGCGTGAAGGTTATGGCTGGAGCTGGCTTTACGTGATTGATTATTTGAGGGGGGGAGAGTCGCTCAATGGGCTTGGGACAATAATTTATAAATCGACCATAGAGCCGCTCTGCATGGCTTTGGATCTATATGCCTACAAGAATTCGTCCCTCTTCGGAGGAAGCTGCGGCCCCCCCGGCTCTCTTCACGTTATGGGCGCGCCTATGGAGGATACGCTGTCGTACAGGCCGGGCACTCGATTCGCGCCGGAGGAGCTCCGTCGGGTCAGCAAGTACATAGAGACCACGCCCACCCAGTACCTAGGCATTCGGGTCCCCCCCAAGATAGTGTGCGACGTGGGCGATCTCGCCCTGTCCCAGGGAGCTCCCGAGTTCAATCTCTCTATTATAGAGAGATCGGCGGAGGACGCATTGAGGCGGTGGGGATTCATAGCCACCATAGGGGGGGGAGCACACGGTCTCCCTCGGCGTTGCCCGAGCCATAGGCAAGGTATATGGCAGGCTCGGCGCATTCGTGCAAGTGGATGCGCACTTGGATTTAAGGAAGGAGTGGGCCGGCCAATCCCTCTCCCACGCCACGTTCGCGCGGATAATAAATGAGGAGTTGAGGCCCAGCTACGTGAATGTGGGCTTTCGTGGGTTTGACGATGATGAGAGGGATTTCCTGGAATCAATAAATGGATTGGGCTTCACGTCGTTCGACGTGGCGAAGCTCCCGAACCGCGCAATAGTGAATGCGATAGAGGAGAGGTTGGGCAAGGTCGATGGCCCCGTTCATCTATCCATAGACGTGGACGCGTTCGATCCATCCATAGCGCCTGGGGGGGTAGGCAATCCGGAGTCCGGCGGGCTGAGCTACGCCGACGTTTACTCCGTGGTCAGGGCGGTCATAGATGCGGCCGGCGATAAGTTGGTGGCCGTGGATATAATGGAGTACTCGCCTCCCAATGACGTGAGCAATATGACTGCGGTGTTGGTGCTAAAGCTAATGCTGGATATATTTAACTTAACCGCTTGGCGCAGGACTTGTGGGAGCAAATGAGAATTGAGTATGGGAGGGACTACGTCGACTTGACGCCGGAGTTCGATGAGGACCTGTTCATTCTTTACTTAATAATAAATGAGGGGGGGACGTGATTTATTCCTGGACCGTCAGGGAGATCCGTGGAAAGGAGGGGGGGGAGAGAGGGGGGGAGCGAGAGAAGGTTTACCTAGGCTTGAGGGTGATAGATGTGGAGTACATGAATTCAGGGAAGGAATGAGGATAAGGGGGGGGTTATAGTGAATTACCCGGAGTGGTTGGAGGGAGCTGGGGGGGGTAGCCATCATAGCGTGGACGTCGTGAGGGGGGGCAGACGCTTAGATTCGTCAAGCAGATAGACAGGGACTTCCTGGAATCCCTCATCAAGGCATTCAGCGGTAACCTGAGGGTGTTGGTGGCCTCCATATCGGTCGAGGAGACCGCGTTTGCCTTGATGTCGAGGATAGGCATAAGGATGCTGGGAACAATGCCCAATAAATCACCCCCCATCAAAGAGGGCGGGCTCTTACGAGTTGACGGCGTACCTCCGCGACGTGGGGGGGGTGAATCTGTCCCGGTACATTGGCCAGACGAAGCCATCGCTGGTCATGTTGGCGGCTCCATCCATGCTCCTCGACTCGGTGAAGAAGAGCATTGCATCGCTTGCGGTTCCCGTCAAGTACGTGGCGATCCATGAGGGGGGGCATTACAGGCATAGGGGGGGAGGTGCAGCGGCTCGGCGTGTTGGAGGAGATGGGAATAGAGCTTGGAAGCAATTCCATGGATGAAGTAATGAGGCGTTTATCGCGGGGGGGCTCTGGGGGGGATGTGGCGATAGGCATGGATGAGGTGAGGACAGCCGCCGAGCAAGGAGCCATAGAGAGGTTATTGGTGGAGGAATTGTTCTTTAAGGAGAATGCCAAGTCTCTTCAGGGCATTATTTTATCCTGCATAAGGGCCGGCGGCACTGTTTCCATAATACCCAAGGGCTCCGAGGCCGGGCAGCGGTTGAGGGGGTCTGGGAGGTGTGGCTGCTCTCCTGAGGTTTGAGTTCTTCCTTAAAGGAAATTGAATAATAATCGTGTTGGCATGGGAGCCGTCGCTTCCGGCATGGTCGCTGGAATGTTCTGATTCAGCTTGTATTAAACAAACAAAAGAATTATTTAATATAGATCATGAATTATATAATATATATCAAATAATGCGTTCAATATTTACTGGAAATAAAGCAAAGATAAAAAATATTATTCCCCCCCTCTATATCGGCTGGACAAATTGGGGGGGTTAGCTTATAAACCAATCCGGAAGGAGTCTAAATGGGCATAAGCAGAGATGTCCCAACAAGAAACGTATCTGGAACCGAGAACGCGAAGTGCAACCAATGAAGGCGTAATAGGGTGGCATGTGTTCGGCGAGATATGGGGAGTAGATCCTAAGGTGCTGCAAGACGAGGGATACCTTCGATCCCTTGTCATAGAGGCGGCTGAGGTAGCAAACATGCACTTGGCCGAGGTACGGTCTTGGCGATTCGGGGGGGGCGGCGATAAGGGCGGTGTCTCCGTGATCGCCCTGGTGCTGGAGAGCCACATAGCAATCCACACTTGGCCGGACCACTCGTATGCCACCATAGATGTATATACATGCGGTGGTCACTCCCTTCCATGGAGGGCATTCGATCACTTAATAGGAAAATTAAGGCCGGAGAGATTCACCAAGACGATAATAAATAGATCCAGCCAGTAATGGGACATTAATTCTAAACAATAATCAATTATTTTTATTAAATTCAATTTCAATTGATTTTAATTAATCATCCATGCAATTCATTTATAACGGCGGTGACGGAGCTCGATTGAACCGCGAATGGAGTCACCGATCCCTGGGGGTAAATGGCCTCCGTTAAATTAAAGGAAGCATAGGCAGGCACCCCCCCACTATCGTATAGGCAATTCATATTACTCGCGTCCACTGCCTCCACGCCGTACACGCTGGGCGCCGTAGTGTTTAATCCATTTATGTAGCAATAAGCATTGTTGCCAAGCACGTTTATTGTGCGGGTGTAGTTGTATTGAGTTATGTTTAGCACCGCCAATATGCCGTATATTGGGGACGAGACGCTGGATGCCGGTTCAGGCTTGCAGGTCTGTGTTCCGTTGGTGAAGGTTATGCATACCTTATAATAGCTGGAATTTATTGGGCTGGCGGATTCCGTGGTGGTGTTTCCATTCTGGGTTATTGATATGGAGAAGGAACCGCTGGATTGATTGTAGGCGACGTACATTATATTGGATTGATTGGCCACTATCGTATTGTTCTCCACCAACAGGGTCCTTATGTGGAAGGTATAGTCCGCTCCAAATGATGTTGAGTTGAATTTGCTTAGCAGATCCACGTACTTGGGCTTACCCGCCGCAACCCCGCCCACCTTATTAAGGTGAAGCACGAATATGGCGGCCACGACGACTATGGCTACCACAATTATGACGGCCACCCCTATTGCTATGTTCTTGTTCACGTTTATCGGAAACGCATGGAATAACAAATTAATAAACTTATAGCAGAGCTCGGTTACGACGCTGGCCGAGACTCAACCGGCCTCCCCTGCATGAATTACCGTGCATTTCTTCCCATCTAGCTGGCAAGGCCTTTGAAATTCGTTCCTCGACGATTTACCCATGCCAAACTGCCGCGAAAACATAAAAAGGCAGCCGCCCTCCGAGTTAACCATGACCAAGGTACTATTCCTAGTGGTGAGTGGGGGGGATGAGAAAATGGACTTGGCGTTAACCATGGCGGCCAACGCAGTTACCAAGAAACTATACGAGGACTTGAAGGTGATCTTCTTCGGCCCAAGCGAGGAGAGGCTATTGAAGCTGGAGGGCCCCGCCAAGGATAATTTCGAGAAGTTATTGAGCGGGGGGGAGCGATAGACTCCAGCTGCGTCAATTATGCCAACAATAAGGGGATTAAGGATGCCATAGCCAAGCTCAACGTAAAGCTGATGCCGGCCGGAGATAGACTTTCCTATTACCTGAATAATGGCTATCAAGTGGTCACGTTCTAAATAAGTGCACCCCCCCCCCTCCTATACTCTGGATCTACTTTATTCCCACGGGTCCGCTCAATTATTCCGCCTCGCTTTGCGTTGATCGGTTCTGGCCGCGGTCGAATTGTAAAGGAAGGGCGTGATTGGTGGCGATTTGGTGTGGGAAATATGAAAATGCGCTATGAATTGAGGGAGGGGGGGAATTATAGTAGGAGGAGAAGCAACGCGATCAGTGGTTTCGCGATGGCTGCCAACACCGCGTAGCTGAATAGGCCCATTTTTATGCCCAACGCCGCGTTGGTGCTGACCACCGCTGCTGCGAAGACCACGGATACCGTGTTGACTACCTTGATGAGTGGGTTCAGGGATGGTCCGGTGGTATCCTTAAAGGGATCGCCGACCACGTCTCCTATCACGGCGTTCTTATGAGCTGGCCCACCCTTTCCTCCCAGGGATGGATCCATTTTCGCCTCTATGTATTTCTTCGCATTGTCCCAAGCGCCTCCTGCGTTAGCCATGAGAAGAGCCCTTGGGAATCCCAGCAGTATGGTGCCGAGTATTAAGCCCACGAGGGCTACCCATCCCAGGAGCAGCCCGACCAGCACTGGAACTATGACGGCCATTAAGCCAGGAACCATGAACTCCCTCAATGCATGGCCCGTAACTATGTCCACGGCCCTAGCGTAATCGGGCTTGTTCTTGCCCTCCAATATGCCCGGTATCTCCTTGAACTGCCTCCTTATCTCCTCCACTAGCTCCATGGCGGTCCTGCTCACGGACATCAACGTCCTGCTCGAGAACGTGTATACCAAGGCTGCTCCTATGAACGCGCCAACCAATAAGTCCGGCCTCAGCACGGATGTGTTAAGCAGTATGGTGTGGAGAACCTCGCTGGACGCCACTGGGTACCCCCCCGGCATTATTCTCTCTATTATCTCGTACACGAAGCCTATGAAAAGCACAAGGGCTGCAAGGCCAGCGGATGCTATGGCATAGCCCTTGGTAGTGGCCTTGGTGGTGTTGCCTATCGCATCCAGGCATCGGTGGCCTCCCTGACCTGCTCCGGCAACCCGCTCATCTCAGCTAATCCGGACGCGTTATCGGAGACGGGACCGAAGGAATCTATTGTTATCACTATGCCGGCTATCGACAATAGACCCGTGGAGGCCATGGCGGTTCCGTATATCCCAGCCATGAAGGGATTCGGGGCGCCTATCAAGTAATAGCCCAACGCGAAGCTGGCTCCCAGCACTAGCGCAACCACCAATAGGACGGGTACGGCGCTCATCAATCCATACGAGTAGCCCGTCACCACCACGTTGGATGCGCTTATGGTGGCCTGCCTGGCTATGTTCTTCACCGGCTCATGGGTGTAGTGGGTGTAGTTCTCAGTTATGTGAAGCACCGCTATGGCGGTCAACATGCCGAGGATATCGCTGATCATCACTGCAGCCATCACTGAAGCGCTGTGGAAGATCACTGCGGCTCCTATTATGACTAGCACGGCGGTAACCGTCACTGTGGTATACAACGATAAGTTGAGCCTCCTCATTGCTCCCGCCGCCCCCCCTCCCTCTATCTTTCCCCCCCTTACAACTTGCATTCCTATCAACGTGCTGATCAGCGCGGCGGCAGTTACCAAGAGCGGGAACACGGTGAACCTCAGCGGCATGTGGAAGACAGCGGTCAGTAGGAGGGTGCCCGTCAAGACAACTACGAGGCTCTCATAGACGTCGCTGGCCATGCCGGCCACGTCCCCCCCCACATTATCCCCCCCCACGTTATCCGCTATTGTGGCTGGGTTCCTCGGATCGTCCTCCGGTATTCCCGCCTCCACCTTGCCCACAATGTCGGCCCCCCCCAGTCGGCGGCCTTAGTGTAGATTCCGCCCGCCACCCTTATGAATAGGCTCATGAGGCTGGCGCCAAACGCCGTCGCTATCAATGCCTCGCCCCCCCAAAGCCCGGTGACAGCCCTATAGGCAGCGAAGAGCACCGACACCACGAGCAAGGCCGTGCTGGCCAGCATGGTTCCCATGACGCTGCCCGCCCTGTAGGACACCATCAATGCACCGCCGAGCCCGGCCTTGCTGGCGGCCTGGGCAGTCCTGGAGGCGCTCCTAGTCGTCACGTACATCCCTATATAGCCCGCCATGCCGCTCCCCCAGAGCTCCTAACGCGAAGGATATCATCGCCAGCGCTGCCACTAAGATGTTCCCGCTGAAGCCCAGGTAGTAGGCCAACAGTATGAGCACTGCAAGCACGACTCCTATGGGCAGTATGGTCTTGTACTCCCTCAGCAGAAAAGTCTTGGCGCCCTCGGCTATTAGGTTGCTTATCTCCTTCATTTTATCCGTTCCCGCGTCCTGCCTGAGCACCCACGATGCAGCCCAAGCCCCATATATTATGCCCAGTATTGAGATTATAACCGGAAGTATCTCCGCCACTAGGGTTAGACTGGTCATACCTAAAACACCTATTATGATGGATTGGTCAGATATTAAAGCTTTGCCCTAGAGCACGTGCTTCAATCCAGCACGCGGGACTCACTTAAAGTAGCCCGTGCAATTCGACCTCTTTTTCTCAACTACTATGGAAGCAAGGGCTTGGAGAGAGCAATACCGCGGAGACCGCGCGGCCGCCATATATTTTCAATTTGATTGTGGCCAATTCATTTGAAGCTTATGATTCAAGCCACGCAATCCTTAAAAAATATTCATGAAGATGGGCTACTCATGTGTAAAATAATATGCCTACTCCTAAGAGGTGATTCCGCGTGCTCCTAACAACGTTTTCCTTGGCGGTGCTCGAGGTATTAATAGTTCTTTCGTCGGTAGGCGTGCTGCTATCCAAGGATAATTTCTATGCGGCGTTGTTCTTGGCGATAGCATCATCGCTGTCCGCCACGGCGTTCGCGGTGGTTTATGGAATATTATCCTTCACGCTAATAGTATTGATATATGTTGGGGCAACCATAACGATCACCGTGGTGCTGGCGGCCACGTATAGGAGGCCCGTTCCCCACAAGGTGGAGGGCTCGTGGCTTGGCTTCGTGGTCCTCCTATTCCTATTATCCATGCTGGTCCTCAGCAAGTACTCAATGCTGCCCACCGCCTACTCCTACGCAACCCCAACGGAGCTGGCGTCCGAGGTGCTGGGCAATGGGTACCTGGACTTCCTGCTGATAGCATTGGTGGTCTTGTTCTCGTTCATAATGATAATAGCATCCCGCTACCTGAGGGTGACCCAGTCATGATAGATGCGGTAATGTTGTTCGTCTCCTCCATTACGGTGCTGGGAATAGGGTACGTGGTTGTGGCCAACTCGCTGGACTTGGTGAGGCTATTGATAGGGCTTGAATTAATGTTCAACTCCATTTTCCTGGCGCTGGTGGGGGGGCTTTACATGGTGGATCCCCTGGTGCCTTCGGCATAACCATAATCTCAGTCCTGACGTCAGCCACGGAATTCATAGCATTGATAGTGGCCATACTTTCAATAGACAGGATCACCAAGAACATATCGCTGGACGTCTTGAGGGCAGGGGGGGGTGAGGAGGCGTGATTACCCAAATGGACCCCATCCTAATATTCTCGTTGGCGCTGCCGATAGCCGCCGCCGGATTGACGGCTGTGCTGAACAAGCGGGCGTCGCTCTACGTGGCTGTAATATCGTTCCTTCCATTGATAGGCTACTCCCTCTACGGCATATTCGCGACCTGGATTACTTGGTTCCAATAGGCGCGTTGCCGAGCCCCATCGGTGGGATGTACTTGATAAACGATGGGTTAAGCAATTCCTTCGGCTTCACGATAGCGTTGGTGACCGCCATGATAGCCATAGTGTCGGAGCCATACATGGAGCACAGGTTCCGCGCGTTGGGCATTGGGGGGGAGGAATTCAAGATATACTACCCCTTATTCATCCTATGCGGCATATCCATGGAATGGATAGTCTATGCCTACAACCTGCTGCTCATGTACATAGGACTGGAGGTTTCCTTGATATCCTCATTCTTGTTGATATACTTCTACGGCTATGATGGCTACGGCAAGACCAGGCAGTGGATAGGCACCCTATACTTCGTATACACCCACGTCGCGAGCGTGCTCTTCCTGATAGGCTCCGTCATAGTTGCACTGACCACGGGAACCATGGATCTCGCAGCAATAAGGTACGTGCCGCCGGTGGCTTGGACGTTAATATTGATAGGCATGCTGATAAAGCTGCCCAGCTTTGGACCCCACGTCTGGCTGCCGTGGGCCCACGGCATGCACCCCACCCCGGTCGCGGCCCTCATAATATCCGTGGTTGGCCTCGCCTCCTATATACTGGCTAGCTATACTTGATATCGCCTTACTTCATAATATCCATAAGAACCCCGCTGCTGGCGTACGCCATATTCGGCGGGATACTGGTTAGCTTCGCGGTCTTCAGGCAGAGGCACAGCTATAAGTGGTTATTGGCATACTCCACCGTGGCCAACATGGCTTACCTGCTCGCCGGCCTCACGCTGGGCACCTACGGCATAGTGGGCTTGACTCTTCACTTCATAGCGCATCAACTGGGCAAGGCCGTGCTCTTCATGACGGCGGGCGCCATAATAGTTCAGTACGATATGCTGGATATGTCGAAGATGGGCGGCCTGCAGAGGTACATCCCCCCCTCCATAGGCGGCGCGGCGCTTCTTGGCTGGATGAGCTTGGCCGGCATATTCACCGTTGGATTGCTGGGGGAGTTCTTCCTCTTCCTGGGCCTGCTAACCACGTTGGGTCTCAGCCTCAACACGCTTTGGGCGTTCGTGGGCTTGGCGTTCCTCTTCTTGTTGACGGGCACGTACGGCTTCTGGGCCTTGAAGGAGGTGTTCTACGGGCAGCCGAGGTGGCCCTACACCAAGACAAAGCCCAGCAATAAGCTGGTGGTTCCCCCCCTCTACGTGCTTGGATTGACCAGCGTGATTCTTCTGTTTCCGCCCATATCTACCACGCTAATACACACGATACTGAGCGCGATAGGGGGGGTGATAATGCATGTATGAGTCGCTCCTTCCCATTCTCATTGCTTTGATGACGGTGCTGCCCACGCTGCTGGCCGCGCCCATATCCGTGTACTGGGCGGTGGAGCAGGACAATAGGAAGGCCCGTCCCCCCTGGAGTACTTGGCGGTGACTGGGCTGGGCGTGGCCGCGGTTGTCTCCACTTACATAGCATTGGGCTACCCCCCATGAAGACGCTGATATACTCGTATCCCTGGATATCAGTGCCCGGCATATTCACAACGTACGTGTCGTTCGTGGTGGACTTCCTGAGCAGGTACATGGGATTGCTGACCGCGTGGCTCGCGTTCGCAATAGGCGTTTACAGCTGGAGTACATGGCTGACGACTATAGGCTGGGCTGGTTCTGGTTCTTCTACAATACGTTCGCGGCATCTATGCTGCTGCTGGTTTACTCCAACAACTTGCTCCTAATGTTCATAGGCTGGGAGGGCCTCGGCTTGAGCTCGTGGGCTTGATAGGCAATTGGTTCAGGGACGACGATGAGACCTCATTCGTGGGGAAGGTGGGGGGGGACACTGTGATGGGCAAGCCCGCGTGGACCACGCCCTCCTATGCTGCTTACCGCGCTATAATCACCATAAGGTTCGGCGACATGCCCATGCTGGGCGCCTTGGCTGCGATAGGCATATTCGGGGGGGGAGCCTTGACTTCAACTCAATAAACTGGGCCCACCTGACCAGCTCGCTTGGGGCCGTGGGGGACGGCGGTGGTCCTAATAGCGTTCCTGCTGGGTCCCTTCACCAAGTCGGCCCAATTCCCGTTCAATGATTGGTTGCTGACCGCCATGACGGGCCCCCCACGTCGGTTTCCGCGCTGCTTCACTCAGCGACTATGGTTGCCGCGGGCGTGTACATATTCATGAGGCTCACCCTATACCTCGTCGGCATCAACTACGTTGCTATAAACATGGTGTACCTCTTCGTGCTTTACTTGGGGGGGCTGGTGACCGCTATATTGGGCGCCATGTTCGCCACCTCGGTTAACGAGAGGAAGGTGATACTGGCCGGATCAACCATGAGCAGTCTCGGCTTGATGATGGCGTTGACCGCGGCATCTAAGTTCATACCCATCAGCGTGGATGCTCTGGGGGGGTACATGCTGCCCATTGGGGGGGTATTGGTGGGCTTCTCCTACTTAATAGTGCACGCGCTCTCCAAGGCATCTCTGTTCCTGGTCAGCGGCCACTTGATTCACGAGACCCACACGCGCTTCAACTTGGGGGGGAACTGGCGGCTCGCCGAGAAGCTGCCCGCGGGCTTCTACTCCACTCTAGCCGCCGCCCTGGCCCTGGGCGGGATACCGCCCTTCGCCGCTTACTGGGTTCACTCAGCCATGGATGAATTGATGACGGAGGTGGGCCCGGTGGTGGGCTGGGGAGCCTATGCCTTGCTGCTGCTCACGAGCTTTGTTTACGTCATGTTCCTGGCCAGGTTCATGTCGCTTAACTTCATCAAGGGAGATGATCCTGGGGAGGTGGAGGGCCACGGCGGCTCCGTGATGGCTGGGGCGTACACCGCCACGGCCACCGCCGCGCTGCTTGTCGCGATACCTGTGTTGATGATGTCGTCGCCCAACGTGATGTTGATATCGGGATTTGATCCCGTGGTGTTCCTGATATCGCTTGCAATAACGGTCACATTCCTGGCTGTTGCTTATAAGCCCGCTCCGCGTCCTTTGCCTTGGCGTCCCCAGTGTTCGAGAGGAGATACTACATACAGGCATTCATGGACGTGGTGCTGGCTGGATTCGGCAGGGCATTGACGGAGTTCGCAATGCTGTTCAGCAGGGGCTTTGATTGGTTGTTCAATAATGCCGTGCCCCCCCGCTTGTTCAAGGCGACGTCCAATGCGATACGCGGCATGCAGAATGGCTTGGTTAGGAACTACGTGAAGGCCATGTTGATAGTGATGACGATTATGCTCTTCATAATAATGATGGTGATGATCTATGTATGATTACACAACCATAATTGAGTACTCCTCCATAGGGCTGCTTCTGGTCACCGCTGCCTTAGCGGCCGCCCGCAGGGAGAGGTATTCCTGGATCCCAGCTCTTCTCCTCCTGCTGCCGGATCTCGTGGTGCCGGCCAGCTACTTGATGTACCCCCCCGCATTGATAGATGCCGTGGCCGCCATCAACGTGTTGACCCTCATGCTGGTGAGGGGGTCGCAGTATAAGGGAATGGATTACGCTCTTGTGTCTTTCATGGGATTGATGACGTCCTACGCCATGTACGTACCCCCCCTCGGAATTGGAGATGCGTACTTCGTGCTCTTGCTGGGCATATTCATGCTGGTCAGCGTTCCCGTCTACTTCATTATACAGCTGGGCGGGACTAGGGAGAACTTATCCGCCGCCGTCAAGGCCATAACCGCCCTAGTCATAGCTACAGTGCTATACTTCACTGGCGCCTCAATCCTATTCTTCGCCCTGATAAATCAAGTGGGCGGGCTGGCGCTGCTGGGGTACACGTTCTTGATACTGGGAATGATGCTGGAGGTGGGCGCCGCCCCCCCATGCATTACTGGGTGCCGACGCGTTCTCGGCTGGCAATCCATACGCCGTCTCCATAATAGCCTCCATAGCCAAGTTCGTGCCCTTCATTGTCACGCTGAAGATAGTTTACCCGTTGGTTGCCAACATGGCCCCGCTCTATGCTGACGTGATAGTGTGGGAGACCGCCCTGCTGGCCGCGTTCAGCATGACGCTGGGCAACATAGGGGGGCAATAACGTCGAGGGAACCGGCCAAGGTGCTGGCCTACTCCACTGTGGCCAACATGGGTTACGCCATGGCTGCTTTGACCATTTTCTTCGTGCACGGGGGGGCGGGCGAGGCCGCGCTGGCCTACGCGTTGCTGGGCCTACTGGCGCAGCTGTTGGTGAACGGCGCAGGCAAGATAGGCCTCTTCTCCATAATAGGCAACGAGAGGGGGGATCTAGGTGGAGCTACATACTGGCCTACTCATTCATAGGCGTGCCGCCTCTGCTGGGCTTTTGGTCCAAGCTATTCATAATACTGGGGCTGATATATGCCGGCCCGTCACTTTGGTGGCTGGCCGTGCTGTTGGTGATAAACTCGGTGATATCGGTTCCATATTACGTGAGGCTGAGCAAGTCGTTGAGTGGCTCCGGTTCAGGCGGGGTTGGTCTGCTGGTCGTGGTGCTGGCGTCCATAATAATGCTGGCCGGCCTCATCATCCCAGTACCGCTGGCAATGATAGGCTCGGTTCACTCGCTGCTGGCCTACTTACTGCCTTAGTGCCCGGCACAAAACATATTTTACCTTCTTCCCATTTATTCTCTAATGATACTGGTCCTGAGAGGTAAGGGAGGTTCATCGATGGATCAATTGGAGGAGGATGATGTCTTGATCATTCCCATATTGAAGCCAATAATAGATGAATCGGCGGTGGATAGGTTAAGGGCGCTCTGCGGCTCCAAGCGGAGGCTGGGGGGTAGTGATGAGCTCGGAGGCCATTGCGGCAGTGGCGGGCAGGGTAGATATATCCAATTGCATCGAGACCGTGATAGCCGTGGGCCCATCAACTTGCGGCGCGGTTCATGCTGCTTTTCCCACGGTTAAATGCGAGGTGCCAAGCGAGTACTTCAGCGGCGCGGTGTCCAAGATGCTGGAGGAGAGGTGCGGGCCTGGGGGGGAGGAGGTGTTAGTTATTAGATCCAAGGATTACGTCGATGACGCTGAGATACGCGCGGGTATGTGCAGCGTTGTGGAGATCGGTTTATATGAATTGGCCAGGGATGATGAGGCAATAAGGCGGGCCGCGTCGTATTTGCCCTCCGCCGGGGGGGCCGTGGTATTCACGAGCCCCAAGGTTTTCACGACGTTTTTGGAGGCAGTGGGGGGGGAAAGGCCTTGGAGGGCAAGAGATTGGTGGCGATAGGGCCCACCACTGGATCTACCATGAGGAGAAACGGCTTCGAGCCCCTTATCCCGGCTCGCTACACGGTTAAGGACGCGGTGGAGCTGGCGGCGCGCAGCAGTGGCGGTTCCTAGCCGTCAGTCCTTGATTTGAGGAGAGCATATGCTCCAGCCACCACGGCGACTCCCACTATTATGACCACCTCCTTCCAGACGTCGACTTCTGTGGGCGTGGGCATCATGGTGAACTGCGTCGTTGCTATCAACAACTCCCTGGAGAGCGCGGTGAGAACTATCTGAAGCACCTTATTCACGGCTATCACCTCCTTCTCCACGTAGTCCATGAACATCTCTATTATCTCTATCGATATGAGCACTATGAATATGCTGGACAGCGCCTCTATTATGGAGCTCTCAGTCACGTTGTGTATGCTCTCGTATAGGGTCATGAAGCGCTCCATATGGAGAACGCCGCCACCGCTATTATCATGATCATGGCTATAACGTATAGGATTAGGTTTATTGCCCTGAAGGGAGCGGTGAGCTTGTTCCTGGGCATTAGGGTAACCCAAAAATGCCGCAATTTAACTTTTATGGGCGCTCAGCATTCCAGGACGGGGGGGCCCGCGGTAGATCTGAGCGATATTATCGTCAGTCTTACCGCCTAAAGCTTAAAAATAATAGAGTTAAAATAACTCGATGCCCAGGAAGCAGACGGAGAGGATAGACGAGAGAAAGAAGGAGATCCTCAGCCTGGTGGAGTCCCGTGGAGAGGTCTCCACAAATGACGTGGTTCGCATCACCAAGCTAAGCCATAGCCAAGTATTCTACATACTTAAGCTATTGAGCAAGGACGGCGCGATAAAGGAGGTGCGCAGGGGGGGAAAGGTGGCTTACTGGAAATCCACTAAGAAGCAGGAAGTGGATTCCCCCGATGATACCGATTAATTGGGGGGGAAGAAGCAAATGGAGTTCAGTGTGAGATTGAGGTCCTCATCCTCAGTGGCTGCCTCGCTTCATCACGGAGGCCCCCCATCAAATGCAATTAATTAAAACCTTTCGATCGAGGCCCATCGATGGCTTCCTTGAACCTGGCAGTCTCCGCTATGCTCTCATCGTTTAACTCCTTGAAATAGGACTCATACACCTCATTTATTGCGTCCAAAAACCCGCGGCTCAGCCCCCCCTCCCTCTCCGTCACCGCGGCGTACTTATCCACGTCGTTCTTGGTGGTGATGTTTGGAATCACGGATGACACGTTGGGGGGGGAGCTCAGCACGAATGCCACGGCCAGCTGGGACAGCTTCATCCCCCCGCCGCGTTGGCTATAGGATCAGCTTCTCCCCCCCTCCACGCACCGCCCTCTCTATCCAGGATTGATCCTTGAACGATCTATGCAAGTGCCCGGAGCTCCTTATGGGCCACTTATCCTCATCCAATGCATCGGATGCGTGGGGGACGCGTATGAAGTGCCCCCCCACCCTCTCCGCGCCGGGAGCGGATAGGAACTCCCTTCCCGGCATTTGCTCTATTATGTTGTATATGTACTCCAACGCCTCGTACCCCCCCTTGGCCATTGCGGCCAACCCCCCCTCCTCTCCCCCCCAACCAAGCGTGGCCCCCCCAGGGATACGCCTATGGACTTCGCGTACCCATCCCGCTTGACCCCCCCTCATCCAGTCCATGACCTCCTCATCAATTATGACGTGCATCCTTGGATTGTGGAGCATCAGTATGTCAACGTAGTCCCTATTGAGTCTCCGCAGGCTATTCCTCAATGCTTTATCCAAGTAATCCCGGCTGAAGTCCTGGGGGGGTATCTCCCTCTGCCCCCCCGCCTCGTGGTGATACATGTCGTAGCCTATCTTGGTTAGGATGACTGCCTCCCGCCTCTGCCCCCCCAGCACTTTCCCCCCCAGTAACTCCTCTCCCTTTCCATTACCGTAGCTATCAGCCGTGTCGAAGAAATTTACGCCGGCCTCAATCGCGTGCATTAGGACATCCTCCGCCTTCTCCGGTCTTCCCCACCAATCCGTCACCAAGGACCAAACGCCCACGCCGACCTCGGAGACCTCCATTCCACTGCTTCCCGCCTTCCTATACCTCACGCGATCCCGCGGCGAGTCTGTCTATTTTAGGGGGGGTTTCGCGCAGCGTCTTCGGGCTTAACGGGGGGGTCTTGTAACTATTTCCTTCCTCTCAAAATCGTTTTGTTCCGGGTATCCCTGAAAGGATAAACAAAGATTATATAAATCTAAGCATCGCACGTACTTCGTGAAATGGATTACTCGGGAGAAGGCCATGGTGGATAGGATTGCTTGTCCATGGCTAATAAAGAAATTCATTGACCCGAACGCAGAATTCATATTCGTTCCGGCTCAGGACGTCCTTACAAAGGCAAGGGAATTAAACGCGATACCCTTCGACGTAGAGGGTGTCGAGTTAACGCATTACCGCGAGGGAGGCAATGAATACGTGAGCTTCGATGCAATAATAAAGAAATATAACTTGAAGGATCCAGCGTTGCTGGAGCTAGCTAAGATAGTTAGGGGGGGAGCTGATGCCAAGATACCAAACCCGCCGCCGGAAAGCTATGGCCTGAAGGCAGTGGCGCAGGGGGGGTTCAGGGCCATTTCTAGAGATGATTTCGAGAACATGCGGCTGCAATTCCCCCCCGTATACGATGCTCTCTATGCTTACTGTAAGATGAAGGTTGGCGCTGAAAATAGATAGTTTCCGCCAGAGCACTGTGGTTTCGCAGATGGAGCCTCAAAGCTTGGTTTCAGGCCCCCCCCGATTACCTGCTTTTTCGCTGGATTGGGTATGCATGACCTGAACTGTATTGGTCCGGCTTGGGCGCTGCATCCTTGAGTCCTACATGGTGAGATGGGGTCGTTTCTTAAGTGGGGGCTTGCTTTGGATTGCGTTTCATTATTCCTTGCTTGGCTTCTTAATCGTTCCAGCATCTCCATGAGCTTGGCCGCGTCTTGGCGATCCACCACTATGTAGACGTCATTATCGTACCTGAGGACGTGCTTCACGGAGATTTTGTTGGATCTCATTAATTGAATCAAGGTGGTCACGAAGCCAACCGGCGCCTTCTCTGCCAGCACTATTCTGATCAGGCTGTACTCGGCGGTTAGGGAGAGGCCGAGCCTGCTGAATATCTTTAGGGGGGGCTATTAGCTTGAGTCTAGTTCCGTCGCTTATTATTATGGCCGCGTCGTGGCCCAGCTCGTTGAGCAGTTCCGGCTTGACGTCTCCTACCATTATTTCCGCCTCCCCTATTCCGCTGTGCACCATTATTTCCGCCTCACTCATTAATTGAAACATATTGGGCATGGTAACTTTATTCTTGGCCTCCATTCGCTCCAGCGCCTTGATTATTGTGCCGAGCTTCACTGGGCGGTCCGTGGTGGACATTATCAGGGGCAGCACTTCCTTGGCTAACGCGGATAGGTTGGCTATTCCCGTGCTTATCATCATCATGTATAGGGGGTTCTCGGACACTATTGTCTCCACCAGCCTGCTTATGGGTTGCTCCTGCATTGATATGTATTCCGGTATCTGTTCAAATACTTTCCTCTTTAGTCAAATTTTGGACATAATAAGATTTATATACTAATTACTGACAGAGGTTTCCGACCACTACGGCAGATAAATCAAAAATTCAGATAGAGGTGAAAAATCCAAACATGAGGCCGATGTGGATCGTGGCCTCCATCTTGTTGGTGGGGGGGGCACTGATAATGCTCGTGGGCGGCGTCGCAATGCAGGCCCTCCTCCATATATACACGGCGCCGCTATGGGTGGGGGTGTTCGCTGGCATTCTGCTCTCAATACCGCTGGAGATATGGGACTTCCCCCCCAACCCCCCCGACGTGATAATAAGGGCAATAACGTTAAAGGATAGGCTGCTCATGGTCTGCTTCGGCCTAGTCATAGGTGTCGGAGCAATCCTGCTCTATGGATTGAACCTATTCGTCCCAATGCTTCACTGGGGAATAAAGGCTTTCTTCGTGCCCGGAGTCGTGATAGGCGGGCTCATATTCGGCGTTGGAGTGGCTGTGGCGGGCTACTTCCCAGGCACTATATGGATAGCCCTCGGCCAGGGGGGGAGGCGCGATGCCGTGTATGCCGTGATAGGGGGGGGATTGCTGGGCGCCTTGGCTTGGTCGCTGATCTTCGGACCAGCCAAGCCGTTCTTCTGGGAGACCCTGAACTTCGGCCCCATAACTTGGCCGACCTTGTTCGGATTGACCAGTAAATTCGATGAATTCATGGTAGCCATAGTGTTCGGGTTATTGATGATAAGCATGTGGCTCTTCGTGCCGAGGAGGCAGGGCGGGAAGGCATGCGTGCTGCACTTGACGGGCAGGTCCAACGAGTCAATGGCCCTCGACGATGAGATAAAGGAATTCAAGCAGGACTACAAGAAGATACCTGACTACGTGATAGAGGCGGTATCCGTCCAGCAGCCCTCCTCCTCTAGGGTGATATTCGCCTTGGCGTTCGACTTCGCGCTAGTTGCGGTCGCAGTCATAGTTCTGAGGCAGATATTCGGGGAGTCGACCACCTACTCATGGATATGGCTCAACTGCTCTTCGCCGCGAATCCGCACTTCGCCGCCAGCCTACCGTACTTCCAGCTATTCGGCGGGCTCAAGATAGTAAATGGGATTCCCATAGACAAGCCGTTCAGCGAGATAGGCTGGGAGCCCCCCTCTCCGACTTGGGCACCTTCCTGGGCGGCTTGATATCCTCGGTGTTCATCACGAGGAGGTTCATGGGGTTCAGGCAGTGGACGCCGCACATATGGACCAATAGGTTCGGCACTGGAAAGCTGAGGCCCCCCCTCGCCTCATTTGTGGGAGCCTTCCTTGTGTTGTTCGGGGCCAGGATGGCGAATGGCTGCGCGAGCGGCCACATACTGAGCGGTAACCTTCAGATGGCTGTCAGCAGCTTCGCATTCTTCATGGCGGTGCTGGCCGGCGCTATAGTGACCGCGTACCTGGTGTACGGCTTGAGGCCGTGGACCGCTAACTAATTAAATCTCGGTGTGGGTGCGCGTTAAAATGATAACGCTTATCCAATACATCTTGGCGGTGGTGTCGGGAGTACTGGTCGGCTTCTCGCT
>BBBF01000026.1 GCA_001315925.1 Thermocladium modestius JCM 10088
TAGGCTGTCCCAGATAGCGGCTGCGGAGGGGGGGTCTCCCTGGACTCGGGGGGGGCCCTCGAGGCGTTGTGGGAGGCCAGCGGGGGGGATTTGAGGAGGGCGATTAACGCGCTTCAAGCCGCCTCCTCCATCTCCAAGAAAGTCACCGCAGAAACAATATACAAGGCGATAGGGTACATAGAGCCAAAGGAGATAACGGAGCTGGTGAAGCTGGCCCTTGGAGGGGGGGACTTCCAGGCGCCCGGGATAAGTTGAGGACCATAATGTATAATTACGGAATAGCGGGAGTGGACGTGCTGAGGAGGATCCAGAGGGAGCTTATCATTAATGACTCCGACGTGAACCTCCCCCTCGAGGCTAAGATAGAGCTGAGCGACTTCATTTCGGAGATAGACTTCAGGCTGGTGGAGGGCAGCGACGACGAGATTCAGCTCAACGCAATGCTGGCCAAGCTGGTGTTGATGGGCAGTAAGTACGGGCTGAGGGCTGGGAAGCCGGAGGCGAAGCCCGAGAAGAGGAGAAGCAAATGAGCATTCCCTGGGTGGAGAAGTATAGGCCGAGGAGCTTGAAAGACGTTGTTGACCAGGAGGAGGCCAAGGCCAAGCTGGAGGAGGTGGTGGGGGGGAGGTGGTTGAAGGGGGGGGAGCAGCTGCGTAAGGGCGTGCTCCTGGCCGGGCCCCCGGGGGGGGTTGGGAAGACCACGCTCATTCACGCGCTGGCCAACGATTACGGGTTGGAGGTGCTGGAGTTGAATGCCAGCGACGAGAGGACGGGGGGGGATAGGATAAGCCGCATAGTTGGGCGATCAATACGGGAGTCATCTCTGTTCGGCTTCAGGGGGGGGAAGCTGATACTGTTCGATGAAGTGGACGGGCTGGACCTCAAGGAGGATAGGGGGGGGCGTGGGGGGGGAGATAATAAAGGTGATCGGGGGGGAGTCCAGGTTCCCCGTCGTTTTGACGGCCAACGATCCCTGGGACCCCAAGTTGAGGGACCTCAGGGAGAGGTGCGAGGTCATTCAATTAAAGCCGTTGAAGGAGAGCGACGTGGTGAAGCTATTAAGGAAGATATGCGACGCGGAGAAGATACGATGCAGCGACGACGCGTTGAGGCTGCTCGCCAAGGCGTCCATGGGCGACGCGCGGGCCGCCATAAATGACCTGGAGCTGGTGGCCAGGGGGGGGCGTAGCGCGGTCACTGAGGAGGACGCGGAGGCGATCAGCTACAGGGCGCATCAGGTCGACATGTTCCGGGTGGTGGACATGGCGATTAAGGCGAGGAACTTCGAGGAGGCCAGGAGAGTCACGTCGCTGCCCAGCTTCGACTGGGAGAGCTTCTTCACGTGGATAACGGAGAGCGTGCCCGTCGCGTATGGCAGCGCGCCCATGGCCTTGTTCGACGCCATGAATAACCTATCCAGGGCCGACCTCATTAGGGGGGGCAGGATAGAGAGGCTGCAGGAGTGGGAGTTGATGAGGTACATGTTGGAGTTGATGACGGCCGGCGCGGCGCTGGTCAGGGAGAAACCGAAGCTTCCATTCTTCATAAAATACGGGTACCCAGCCAAGATAAGGCTCCTCAACAAAATTAGGGCCATGAGGCAGGTAAGGGAGGTGCTGATAAGGAAGTTGAGGGAGGAGGCCCACCTGGGGGGGAGTAGGGTGATAAATCTGGAGGTACTGCCCATGCTTAGGCTACTGATAAGGGGGGGGAGAGGGGGGGAAGCAGCGTCTTGGCGGAGCTGAGCAGGGTGACGGGGGGGCTCGGCGAGGAGGAGATCAGGCTGGCGCTTAGCACGGATTAATTGTTATTATTAATTAATCCGTACCCTCCATCTGCTTCAACTCATCAAACATGGAACGAATCACCTTGACGCGGGGGGGATCCTCGTCCCTTATTCTCACTATCTTTATCTTACCGAACTGCTTCTCCTCAACTATGCCGAGCCCCCTCAGGGCGGCTATGTGCTGCCCCACGGATCTATGATTCAACTCCACTATCTTGCCCAGCCTGGTTACGTTTATCTCCCTCACCTCGAGCAGGGCCCTCAGTATTCTTATCCTGCTCCTGGAGGCGAAGACCTCCTCTATGAAGTCGCCCAAATCAATCACCCAAGTCCCTCTTAACCATGGACTCCACGGCCTGCTTCATTGTCTCCAGGGGGGGCTCCGTGGGTATGGATATGAAGGTGGTCCTGCCCCCCGCATGCCCTTGCCGGAGAGCCTCGTCTCTAGAATTCCCCCCCTGGACGCCATGTCCTTCACGTAGTCCCACAGCTGGGTATGCTTGCGCGGCTCCTGGCCGTACTGCTCGCAGATCATCTCGTACTCGTCCTCCGCGTCCCCCCCTATGGAGATGTAGGGGGGGGTATCGCTGCTCCGCATCAGCCTGTTCACTATGGCCAGGAGGAGGAGCTTCTCATGGAGGGAGAGACCGATTAACTCGTCCTCCCTCACCCCGTGGAGGGTCTGCATGACGGCCTCCCTGACGTGGCTCGGCATTATGCGGGGGGGCGAGGCGTTCAACTCTGCAAGCTTGGATGCCCGCCACAATATGTCGAGCGCGTACCTGGCGTCCCCCCCTCATCGCCGACTTGGCTTGATCCTCCGGATCAACGCCCGCCACGTCCGAGATCATCTCCAGTATCTCCTCAGTGTACGCAGAGTCCTTCAGCGCCTCCCGGGCCTGTTGAGCAGTATCTCGAATATCTGGTCCTTAGTGTATGGGGGGGGAACTCTATCACGGCGCCGCCCAGGGAGCTCTTGACCCCCCCCTGTTTAGTTGATCCATGAAGGACTCGCTCTGGCTGATCAGGAGCAGGCTGAACCTGTAGCCCTTCCCCGAGTACTCCTCGCCCAGCCTCACCAGCGCGTCTATCGCGTCGGGCCCGCTGTAGTTGAGTAGGTAGAAAACGTCGTCCAGCGCTATTATGGCGTACTTATCCTTGGTGGTCACGTCGTCCAGAATCAACTCCAGCAACTCCTCGCTGGAGAACCCCCCCCTGCGCGGGACCGGGAGACCCAGGGCCAGGCCTATGGTCTTCAATACGCTGAAGGACGTCCTATGCAGCGCGCAGCTGACGTGGACGAACTCCACCCGGCCCTTGGAGCAACCCTCACGTAGGAGCCGAACTTCTTGCTGGTCACTGTCTTCCCGCTGCCCGACCGCCCCACCATGACTGCCTTGACGTAGATGGAGCCGGGCATCCGTATGAACGAGTCGAAATATGTTTGAAGCAGCTTGAGCTGGTCATCCCTGAAGGGCAGCTTATCCGGCACGTAGTCAGGCGTCAATGCTCCCTCGTTCTTGAAAATGGCCATGTTCACTTTTACTCAACCAGGTAAACTTAAAGTTTTCTTTTACAGTGTTATAGCTAATGCATAATTAACCGAAACTTTTAACTAGAACTCCCTCACGGATCTGCCCTTGCCCTTAAGCTCCTGAATCAATTGATTCGCGTCCCCCCCCTCGCTCAGCTTTATTGTGACCAACGCCTTCTTGGTCCTGGCCTTCAACTTCACAACGTCGCCGACCTTCTTAACCCTTATCTCAACGGCGGCATCCGCGTACCGCCTCCACTCATCACTGAATCAACCTCAATGGGCATGGAACTATCCGGCCACCGCTCGTTTAAAAATTTGCCCCCCCTCCCCCCCCAACTCGCCGCGGATCTTATCCAGAGTCTCCCCGGCTCACCTGCACCCTGCCGGAGATTACATCCATGAACAGCTTATACCTCCTATACTTATCCTCCGGCGAGAACTTGGGCGGGTGGGGAACCCTCAACTCGCCCCCCCGCAGTAGGGGCACTTATCCTTCCTGAGGGTGTACCTACCGCAATCCCTGCACTTCCTCAAAATGGAGTTAACCAAGGCCATCCCCCCCCGCCGCCAGCGATGCTAGGCAACGCATTGCAGTCGCTCACCGCGTCATGGCTTAAAAATATATCCCAACCCTCCTCAATCCAGCCTGCTGAACGACGCCTCTCCCCCCCCGCTCTTCTTGGCCTCAACCACTATAAGCTTGGATACTTCCTCCATGGCCGCCTCAAGCCTCTTGGGGTCCCGCCCCCCCTCATTATTACCTTGTACCTGGGCGGCCCTATTGTGTAGATCTCCACCTCCTCCGCGCCCAGCTTCACCGCGGCGCTCCTGGCCGCCGACAGTATGTTCCTTATGCTCTCAACGCCGTTGGGCCCTATGTTTATCAGCCTTATCATGCCCTTCAACTCCACCTTGGGCACATCCACGTGCTGGGCAGCCACCTCCTTTATCGCGTTGGCTATGTTCTCCGGTATCCCCCCCAATTTTCCTAACGCCTCGTCGCTCCTTATTACCGCCTCGAATATCCCGTACATGTCCCCCCCATAATAATCCTCCACCCTCCAACCGACGTCCTCTATCAACTTCTGAAGCGGGATGCCCAGCTTCTGGGAAATCATGTTGAACAGCCTCAAGGCCTTCACCGTCCTCTTCCACCTAAGCAGCATTTTCTCTCTCTCCTCGTCCCTCACCTTCCTGTAGGAGAGATCTATCAATCGTCGCCCCCCCGCTCCACGCGTATAACCTTGAACACCGCCTTCCGCCCAACGTCCAGGTAATCCGTTATATCCCTGAACAGAGTGGGAACTATTTCGTTCACTGGAACGTATGCCTCCATGCCGTTGTACTCGTCGAGCCTCACGTAGGCCCCCCCGTGCTCAGTTATCTTGGAGACGGTGCCTATCACCAACTCGCCCAACTCCGGCATGTCCCTCCTAGCTATCCTAACCTGGGGGGGCAGGGACGATTTATCCCTACCCTTATCCCTATGTGAATCGGAGCTCATCTTAGGCGAAGAGCTGATCAATCCGTTTTAATCTTTTCGGATTTAGATGATCTAGGCGGGGGGGCGGAATCGATTCTCTATGAAGGGGGGGACCCCCCCTCCTTCAATCCAACTCCTTAACCACTGCCCCCCTATGAACCTCCCCCCCCTGCCGCCGCTGGGCTTCACGAGGGTCGCGCCGCAGACGAGGCACTTGATCTCCATGGAGGGATGTGAGAACACCACCTGCTCGTTTCCGCAGCTGTTGCATCTAACCCTGATGAACCTCGACTTGGGAAGGGGAACCAGCACCTTGCGCAGGCTCTGCGGCATTTAAATCACCTCTCAACTATCTCTATCTTCTTAAGGCGGCCCAGCGTCTTCATGGACACGTAGCCGCACTGCCTGCAGGTCAGCTTGAGCGTCACCTTCTTGGTCACCTTATATAGAGTCTTCTGCTTGGGCTTCCTGGTGGATCCGTAACCCTTCAACTTCCTCAAGTACCTCCTCTGGCCCTCGGACAACGTCCTCCTCTTGCCGCTGCTGTAGGTGGAGACGCTGTGATCCGTGTACGCATCGCACCTGGGGGGGCAATACATTCTAACGGTCTTCGGGAACTTCATCATCACTCCGTCCACGTTCTCCCTTTAAAACTTTTTTCCTTCCTGAAAAGCACGGACACTATCTTCCGCTCCATCAAGTCCTCCGCGTCCTCCATGGGAATGACCGCCAAGTCCCCCCCCGGCCTGAACGGGCCTATCTGGTTGCCGTTGCTGGTGCGTATCCTTAGGAATTGAACCCCCCCGAACGAAACGATCCTGACGCGCCCATTGTAGTCCGACCTAGGCATCAAGGCTCCAAGTAACTCAACGCGTTCACCAATCTCCTCTCCTCAGCCAGCAAATTCCTCGGAACCTTGCCGCCCCCCCGAACCGCGGCGAGTATCTTATCCATCCGAACTCGAATCAACGCCGTTATGGCGGACCTGGCGTCCCTCGAATACGCCCCCCCAGCCAAGGCGTTCTCCAGCGCCCCCCCGCCGACGCTGAGGGATGAACCTATCGAGGCGGCCAGTTCCCTATATGAGCGGAACGGGAGCTTGGCGAGCCCCCCCGTCCTACCCATCTCCGCCCTGACCAACTCGTTGAGCTCCCTCAAGTCCATGCCTCCCCCCCCTCGCCAGATCCGCGGAGCCGCTCAGCAATAAATACACAGCGGCTCCCTGGGGGAGGACCACCACGGAGCCCGCGCGGCCCTTAACGGACTCCCCCCCCAGCACCTCGCCCACGGGCTCGTTGAGCTTTACCGCAATGCTTCCCTTACTGAACGCGATGGCCTTGCCGAGAACGGCCTCGACGCCCCCCCTCTCCACCTCCCCCCCAAGGCCCAGCTCAGCCACCTTCAGCCCGGTCTTGCCGTGGAGGGTGTTGGGCATCCTCATTAATCTGTTGACGTCTATGGTGACCACCTCGTCTATGGTCACCCCAAGCCTCCTCAGCACCTCCCCCCCCTTCCTGCCCACCACGTCGGCCGGCTTGGGCTTACGGCCCAGCACCTCCAGCACCGCGGCGAGGACCGCGCGGGCCCCCCCCAGGTCCCTCTTTATGGATTTAGCGTCCACCACGTCGAGAAGGAACTCGCCGCCGGCGATCAACTGCCTAGTTAAGTCCCCCCTAGCCGTTATGTAGTTCACTATCTCCCGCCTCTCCTCCTGGCCCAGCTGAATCACCTCCTTGGCCTCCACGTGGACGTGGAAGCCCTGTTCCCGGAGAAGGTTATCCTCATGGAAGCCACGCCGAACTCGTTGGATAGGATGTCGATCAACTTAATGGTCTCCAGGCGAGCATCATCAAGGCAGGCGAGTGTCATCAACTTAATTCCCATGCAGTTACTGGTTTGGAGGTGATCGCCGTCTATGTCGAACACCAAGTCGGCCCCCCCCTCCACTCCTTCAGCGACATGTCGGGCTCCCCAGGCTTCTCGAAGTAGGAGCTGGAGTAGTATGCGTGCCTAGGCGACGCCTCAGCGAATAATCTCCTCAACTCCGCTTCCCCCCCGGATACGCTCTTGTGGCGAACCATTGAGTCGCTGCCGAACAATTGGTAAGCTATTTCCCGCTTCCCCCCCATCTCGGGCACGTCGGGGGGGGCTGGAACGATCGCCTATAATAATCCTTGAAGAGCGCGTGGACGTACTTCATCGACATCCTAATCCATGCGCGGCGCTATGTAGTAGGCCAATTTACCCCCCATGGGTATCTCGAACGTCAGGGCAATGGGCTTCTGTGTGGCGAACTCCAGTGTCACTATGTCGCTTATGGAGGACGCCTGGCAACTGCGTCGGCCAGGTAATCGGTTGAGTAAACGGCCGCCGCCGTCTCCTTCAAGTCGTACTCGAACATGACGTCGCCCTCCTTCTCGAACTTCACCTCAACGTCGCCCTTATCGCTGGATGCCTTGACGTAGATGCCGTCCTCCTTTCCCTCGAATTTTATGGCATCCGCTATTATCTCCACGTCCTTTATCGCCTGATCCAACGCGTCGCTGGCCAGCTTGGCGGTCACCGTGAACACCACCTTGGGCGTCGGCAATTGCTCCATCCCTATGTCCAGCATGGGCATGGTTATGGTCCTCGCCGCCTTCCCCCCCACCAACTTCACCTTCAGCTTGCCGTTATCGGTCTCCAGCATCACCTTATCGTCCTTACGGGACCTCTTCAGCACCTTCTTCAAATCGTTGAAATTAATCCCAATGTGCTCCTCGCTGCCCACGTCCGGGTACTCCTCGAACGCCTCCTTGGGTATGAATAGATCCACCATCGATGTCCTGGACGGATCCAGCGCTCTCAGCCTAAGCCCGTCCTGGGCCACTGAGAACGTGGCCTCCTCTATCAAGACCGCTATCGCGTCCACTATGGCCGCCCACTCCCTGGCATCGGGGGGGTAAATCAACCTCATGAAAGGGGGGGAAAGCCGGCGGCGCTTTAAAAAGCTCCTGTTTCACAATAAAACATAATCTCCTCGAATCGATGGAGAGCAACACACGCTCCTATAGGCCCGGCGAGGTGCTGGGCAGCGGTATTACTTTAAGCAATTAGAGTTAAGCTTTATTTTAAGGCCTTGATTTGCCTTTACCCAATGACAGAGGAGGAGAGGGAAAGCAATGACATAACCGAGAAACAAATAGAGGAGATAGCTAAGGGACTCCCCCCCGAGTTCGGCAGGTTCGGGAAGGAGTTGGAGACGATAGGGATACTGCCAATACCGAACAAGATGCGCAACTTCTCGGCTTGGAAGCTGTTCATCTTCTGGGCCATGGCCTCGGCATCAGCGACAACGCCGTTGATAGGGACCTGCTTTACAACATGGGGGGGCTCAAGTGGGCCATCGTGGCCATGTTCCTGGGCCTAGCCCTAGGCATAGCGCCCACTTGGCTGTTCAGCGAGATGGGGGGGAGGCAAATGCCGCTCACGGCGCTGGTGGTCGCCAGGAAGACCTTCGGATACGGAACCGCCCAGGCACTATCCGTCCTCTACACCGTGATCAACGTGGGTTGGTTCGCCCTCAACAATGCAGTGGGGGGGGCGGAGATACTCTCGTCTATAACCCACTCCTCGATATACATATGGTACGTGGCCATGGGGGGGTAATACAGATACTGCTGGTGCTGTTCGGGGCCAAGTGGCTGGAGTACTTCTATAGATTCACGTCGCCCATATTGATAGCCAGCTACGCCGTGCTGGCGTATTACTTGGTGACTACTTACCACGTGAATTGGGGGGGCGCGCTATTCGCCGGCTCCCCCCCAACCCCCCCTTCACCCTCAACTGGGGAAACGCGGTGGGCCTGGTGCTGGCGTTTGGAATGCTGTCGTGGGCCTACAAGACGACCACGACGTCCCGCTTTGGGAAGCCATACGATGGGTTCTCGTGGAGCTACGGCTTGGCGACTCCCCTAGGCATATTCCTACCCATACTGTTGATGGGCATCCTCGGCTACGCGGGCCAGCACTACGCCGGTAACTGGAACATAGCGGCCCTCAGCTACGGCGTAGCGCCTGCCTGGGTGATCGCGGCCTCCCTGGGCGCGTCGCTGGCCATAATACACACCAACGCATGAACCTATACCCATCCACCATAGACCTGCTGGTCGCCGTGGATCCATTGATTAAGAGGAGGGAGGGGGGGTTCAAGGCGAGGCTGCTTCAACCAACCACCACCGCTGCTCTGGGCATAGCGGCAGTGCTGACCTCAATATTCATACTGAGCTACGTTAATGACTTCCTCAACCTGGTGGGCGACGCTATATTCCCGTTGACGTTCATCCTAATATTCGATTGGTACCTAAGGCTTCGCGGCAGGGTTAATATGAAGGAGTTCTACGACGTGCCGCGCAGCGCGGCGGATCACGTGAAGCTGGGGGGGCCGTGGTCTCCTTCATAGTGGGCATTGCCTTGATATACGCGCTGCCCGAGATAGCGCCGACGATATTCAACTACGTGCCGGCCCTCTACGTCGGCCCACTGATAGGGGGGGTTGCTCTACGCCGCAATGATAAAGGCAAGAAAGTGAGGCGGGTCCTTGAATCGGCCTCCCCCCCGGCTGCTCGCAATTAGCCTCGTTTTGCCTTTACCTCTTGATCCCCCCCATTATGGATTTCACCGGCTTGTCGGGGTAAGCGTCGTCCCACTCCTTCAAAAGCCTCACCGCCTCATTCGCGACGCTCACCTCGTCCTCAATCCCAGCGTGAGGATCGAATTCATTTGTCTCCCTGTTGGCTATCACCGCCATGACGGCGCCCGCCCTCAACCCGTACACGTTGGCCACCGTCAAGACGATGCTCGCCTCCATCTCCAGGTTAACCACGTTGAGGCCCCGCAGCCTACCCAGTAGATCCGCGCCGCCGGGGGGGGAGGTACCCATTGAAGCCGGGCCTGCCCTGCCCCCCACGTAGAAGGTATCCGTGGTTGCGGTTAACCCAACGTGATACCTAACCCCCCCTAGGGACTCAGCCGCCAGCACCAACGCGTTCAACACGTCCGGGTGAGGGACCGCCGGTAGCCTGGCGGCGCGTAGTTGGAGCTGGCCCCCCCATCCAGCCTGTAGGCCCCCCCCTCGTTATTATTAGGTCCCCCCCACCTTTATGGATGCCCACAGGGAGCCCGTGGTTCCCACGCGGATTATGGTTCTAGCCCCGATCATGGCCAGCTCGTCCATGGCTATAGAGGCGGCGGGGGGGCCGCTATCCCCGACGACGTGGCTGTTACCGGCGCCCCCCCCTGTAGGTGCCCAGGTACGTCCTGTACTCCCTGGACTCATTCCTCTCAGTCACTTCATCCCACTTGGATGCTATGAGCGGCACCTGTCGGGGGGGTCCCCGGGGGGGAGGAGGACGTAGGGATTCACCTTGGAGGCCCGGAGGTGGTATATCCTGCCCTCCACTGATGGTCTGACTGCCATGAGGTGAGGAACCCGGCCCGGTTTAAAGCTGTGCAGACCCGTCCTTCTGCTCCTTCTCATCGCTGTCGGACGGGGCCTCCCTCAACATTGAGAAGGCTTGGACCGCCTTCCTCAGCATCTCCGCCTCCCTCTTCAACCGGCGGTAGACCTCCTCCGACAACTCGTTGCGGGCCTTGGCGTCCTCCACCTCCTTCAGCATATTGTCTATCTGCTCCAGGGATGTCTTGGTTATATCGATGGACCTCAGCCAGTGATCCGTGACGAGGGATGTCAGCTCCTCCAGCTTGGAGGATAGGTCCTCGTAGGTCTTGGATAGGGAGGTCATTATCTCGTTCAACTCAGCGGATGACTTGGCGAACGTGTCGTCATCTATCAATCCAATGTCCCTCTGGGCCGCCAACAGCTCCATCTGCTTCTTAAGCTCATCTATCTCCCTCCTCATCTGGTCGAGCCTGGAGTGAAGCAAGGCCTCGTCAAAGTCCCAATTCCTCTTTATCTTGTTCACTATTGATTGATAAGCATTCCAGGACTCCTGAGCCCTCCTCAACTCATCGCTGTACTCCTTGTACTTGCCCTCCACTAGCCTCCTTATGTCGTCGAACAGCTTGGATATGTTCTGCATCACGATGATCCTCCCTGCACCAACTTCTCGAGGTCTCCCTTAAGCTTCTCGTAAATGTCCTTGGATATCTTGCCGCTCTTCAGCAAGTCATCGAGCTTCGCGAGGGACATGCGTATCCTAGCGGACTCGGGGGGACTCCGACGTGGTTATCACCCTCCTGTAGTGATTCATGACCCTATTGCTCAAGTCCCCCCCGTACCTATCCTTGAAGTCCCTCAACTGGCCGTCCAGCTTATCCAACTTTCGCCCCCCCAGCTCGTCCTTTAACTTGGAGTAGGCGTCGGAGTCTATGGTGCCTATCTCCTTCCTGAGCTCCACCTCTTTCAACTCATCCCTGTACCTAGACAGGGCCGACTCGAGGAGGGACAGGTATTGGGAGATGACGGGGGGGACGTCTGGTCGAAGTATCCCTTCACCTTAACGGTGTACGACTCGTACTCCCTCCACCTATCCTCTACGTTGCGCACCTCCCCCCCGCCCAGCTTGTCGATCAATGATTGAATAGAACTTATTATGGCATCCTCCGGATCGCCCGCTGGAGGGGGCTTGGGTAACGACGGTTATGGGCTTTACCTCCGCCGGCTTGACCTCCGGCTTCCTCTCCGGCTGCGGCTGAGGCTGTGCCCTTGATTGAGCTATGTAGACCGGGCAGGAGTAGTAATCGCCGAGGCAGTACCAATTGAATGGATTGACCTGCTTATTGGTGTACCCGCATATAAAGCCTCCTGCACCTCGCTTAAGCGCTGGACACGTGCTTGCACCCATGAAACTTGCGGGCAACTCTCTCTTTTATAGTTTTTGATTCTAAATATTATTATTGTATTTAATCCTCCATGCGCCAGCTCGCATCGCTGAAAGCCCTCAAGCCCTGCTGAAGCAGGGCAAGGTAGTCATCCATCGTCCCCCCCACGTCCCTCTTAACGCCCCCCCCTCGCCTCGTAACCCCCCCCACCCTGTATCCCTTGCTCAGCAGCAGGTTGACGAAGTCGTTCATATCAATGAATGAGTCGGGGGAGCTCCTTTATGGCCCTCCCCCCCCTATCACGTAGTTGCCGGCAGATATTGATAGCTCAAGCGTGGGCTTCTCCCTCCACTTGATTAACTCGCCCGACTCGCTGAAATCCAGCACCCCCCCGAACCTAATGGGCTGCCTCAGCTTCGACGTCATTATGGTCATGTCCCACCTCCCAGAGACGTGACTATCCAGTAATCCCCCCCTGAACCCCCCCTCATCAATGACTATATCGCCGTTGGCCACCACCACCAAATCCTCGTCGCCGACCACTCCCTTGAGGAAACCCAAGTGGCCCGCCGTTCCCATCAACCTATCATGCACCACTATGCCCACGTCGAGCCCCCCCAACGCCCTCCCCCCCATGGATTTAACCGCAGGTATGGCCAGGTCAGCCATGTAGTGGAGAACACGTATACCTTGGAGCTCACCTCGGCCAGCTTCCTCATTGAGCCCAGCATCACTGGCCCATCTGGGGGGGTGGGCAGAAGCGGCTTGGGGGGGATGCTCAGGGTCAACGGCCTAAGCCTCTCGCCGAGCCCCGCGGCCAGCACGACGCCGTAAATCATATATAATCATCCATGCCCATCTTCTTGAGGTGGCTCTTCACCTTGGAGTACTGCTTATCCATGTCCTTGGCCTCCTTAATCAAGTCAATTGTCTTAGGCCTCTCCCGCTCCAGCAAGCACCTGCCCTTGGGTCCATCACGTGGGCGTTGCAGAGGGAGTACTGGCACTTATACCCAATGCACGGCCCATAACCCCCCCCATTGGGCTCCTTGGCGAGGAGGCACATCGAGATCAATTCACTCCCCCCCTCCTCACCACCTTCAACGCGTGCTGGGCGCACGAGAAGTACTGGCACTTATACCCAATGCACATGTTATAGGTCCTGGACGACACGGGGAATCCCCCCCGACGGCGTTTCTCCAGCGGTTCATGTATTTAAACTTTAACCGATGAGCATTGCGAAATGCTTTTACGCGGCGACGGCGTTCCAGATGCATGTTAATATACGGCCACAGAGGGGGGGCTAGGGGGGGCGCGCGCCCGAGAATACCATACCGTCGTTCTCCCTCGCCAAGGAGATGGGGGGGGTGGACGGCGTGGAGCTGGACGTCCATTTAACCAAGGACGGCGAGGTCGTGGTGATGCACGACGCCGCAGTGGACAGAACGACCAATGGATCGGGCTTGATATCCCGGATGACCATGGAGGAGGTGCGGAGCTGGATGCCGGCGTTAAGTTCGGGGGGGAGAAGTGGGCGGGGGGGACGCGGGTTCCCACGCTGGGCGAGGTGTTCTCGGCAATCGGGCGTGGAATTAAGTATAAGGTGGAGATAAAGCGGGGAAGCGATTTCTATCCAGGCATTGAGGAGAAGGTGCTGGACATAATTAGAAAGCATGGAGTCGATGCGCAAGTAATTTCGTTTGACTTCGACGCCCTGGAGAGGGTGCGTGAGCTGGACGGCGGGGGGGTGGAGCTTGGCTTAATATTCGTGGGCCGCATACGGTGGTTCATAGAGCCGGCCCGCAGGCTTGAGGCGCAATGGCTTCACGCATCGCATGAATTGATCGACGGGAAGGGGGGGGTGGCGGAGGCCCACTCCATGGGCTTGAGGGTTGGGGGGGCGTGGACCGTCAATGATGCTGAGGCCGCCGCCGCGTTGGCTGGAATGGGGGTGGACGACATAACGAGCGACTACCCGGATTCCATTATCGCGGCCATACGGAAGGCGGGGAAAACCCATTAACTGAGGCGAAAAGTTTTAATACAGTAGATATCGATTTCGATTCATGAATGGATACAATGTACTACTATTATCGATCTTAATACTGCTGGCGACCATCACGGTGGGAGCGAGGCCGCCTACGTCGTGGCCCACCCCCCCACGCTCATGGCGCCCGGAGAGACCGGAGTGCCCCCCCTAACCCTCACAATAATAAATAACGAGGAGTATCCCATGCTTAACGTTACCATTAAGCCGATATACACGTTCCCATTCGGTCAATACAGCACCATAAATAAGACCAACATAACCATACCTGCAATACCCGCCGGATCCTCCGTCAACGTGACGCTGCTGATAGACGTTAACCCCCCCAAGGCGGTTGATGGGATATACACTATGCGGATAAGGCTGTACTACTCCATTCCAAACCCCCCCAAGCTGCAATCCATTCCCATCCAATCAACGCTCCCACCATCAATTCCGAGGAACTCCACGCTAGCCAACTCGTCGAAGGCATTGCAGCCCTATATCCGCTTGAACTCCACGGTCAACGCGACTGTGCCCGTGCTCGGCTACGTGAGCATAGGGGTGGACACGCCGTTCTGGGGATCCACCTCATCCCCGATACAGGCCTCCCCCCCGGGCATCGGCGTGGTGCCGCTAATGGTCCCCCCCCTCATAAATACGGGCAACGTGGCGGCGAGCAACGTGACCGCCTACATACGGGTCGGCGATGGGTTGGTGGCGGTGACAAATGAGACGACGATAGCTACATGCCGCCCGGCGTGCCCGTGTACGCCGCCTTCCTGATAAACGTTACAGGCAAGGCGAGGATAGGCGCGTTGAACGGGTCTGTAACGATTAGGTACTTCGCCAATTCCACGCAGAGGGATGAGGTGATGATACCCATAACTGGCAGGCCCGTGTTGGTGGCTCAAGGCGCTGTGTGGGGGGGATCCCCCCCGCAGAGCCCCCCCATAACGGTGGGGGGGCCGGGGTACGGCGTGGTGCCGCTGGTCATCCCCCCCATAATAGACACGGGAAACACGGCCGTCACCAACGTTTCGGCAAGCATTGCGCTACCCCCCCATGGATTGACGCCTCTCTACTCCTCGACACCTGTGGGGAGCCTCGCGCCGGGCATACCCAACTACGCCGTGTTCATGGTTAACGTGAGCAATGTGGAGCCTGGCACTTACTACGCTTACCTTAGGCTCAACTTCAATGGCGGAAGCGCCTCGGCAAGCGTGCCCGTCGTCGTGTCCGGGTCCCCCCCGACGTCGTGGTCCAATCCTATTACACCGACCCGCCCAACTTGTTCCCGGGCTATCCCGCCGCTCAGTTGGTGGTGTACCTAGCCGACGTTGGCACCTCCATAGCCAGGAACGTGAGGGTGCAGTTGGCGGGGGGATGGCTATGTCAAGGTCATCGCGCCGTCCAACGGCGTCGTTAACGTGGGCAACCTGCCCGTGGGGACGCCCATCCCCCCCATAAACTTCGTTATATCCACAAGCGATAACCTATACGCGGAGACCAAGGTTAACCTCACGCTGTACGTGAACGGCACCGGCTTCTCGCGCGAGTACGTGATACCGCTCACCGTGAAGCCCAAGGCATTGCTGGAGGTAACCAACGTAACGGGCTCCCTGACCGCGGGGGGGCCAGCGACGTGCCCCTCTACATAACGATAACCAACATGGGTAACATAACGGCCAGGAACGTGGAGGTCGTGTTGAATGGACAGGGCATTCTACAGCCGTACGTGAGCAGCAGCAACCCGCTCAGCGCGTTGACTGCGGGGGGGAGGCTGGAGGTGGGGGGGGACCTGGAGCCGGGCCAGAGCATTCAGGTGGTGTTCATGGTGGACGCGGAGAGCGGGGTGAGCCCAGGCAACTATAAGGTAACTCTCACCATGTTGTGGAACCAGAGCGGCTCGCTTATTCCCTTCATCCAGAACGTGCCCTTGACGGTAAAGATACAGCCATCGCTGGGACAATCAGCCGCTAACCTCCTCGTTCCAAGGAGCATCGCCTCGATAATGTTCTACGTGGTTGTGATACTGGTCATAGCGCTGATAGTGGTGGCGATCAGGGCGAGGGCCAGGCGGGCCGCGTGATCGCCGGAATGGCTTGGGGGGGTTCATTTCCAATCTATTTTAATCGATCCCAGCCACGCGAAACGCTTAATAACCCTTTCATCTATGCATGGCAGATGATTCAACAGAAACTGGGCAGGCAGCGGCCTAAACTGCACGGCCCCCCCGAGGTTAGGTACTGCGTCTCGTGTGGAAGACCAATATCGCCCAGCGAGAGGGCGACTCACTTCCTGTGTCCCAACTGCGGCCAGTACGAGGTGTGGAGGTGCGAGAGGTGCAGGAGGCTTGGGAATCCTTATAAGTGCCCCCCCGTATGCGGGTTCGAGGGTCCGTAGGTGAAAGCGAGGTGGCTCAAGTATACATGGTTTACAGGGTGCTGCCCAGCTCGTCGGACGTGGATTACGCCAAGTTAATACAATCCATAAAGTCCGCGCTGGAGCCGAAATACACGCTCGATAAGGTGGAGGAGGAGGACGTTGGGTTCGGCATAAAGGCCCTCAAGCTGCACCTCAGGATGCCGGAGAGCAGCGAGGAGCACAGCAGCGATGACGTGGAGAACCTCCTCAACGGCATTGATGGGGGGGTCGGCAACGTGGAGCTGGAGTACTTCACTAGGCTGGGCTTCTAGCCTGACCGCTCCGTTCATGGGCGTTAACAAGATGCATATGTTTAAAAACCCAAGTTGAGCTAAAGTCCGCGATAATATGGCATATTCATCTTCAAATGATTGGTTGGAGCTCAGAGTAATGGAGGCCAAGCAAAAGGATGCTGGGAAGCCCATAGTCAGGATAGACCCCATAGTCATGAACGAGCACGGGATAGAGCCGGGGCATGGTGGTCGAGATAAGGGGCAAGAAGGTGACCGCCGCCAAGGTGTGGTACGGGCTCCCGGAGGATGAGGAGAAGGGAATAATAAGGATGAACTCCATAATGAGGAAGAACGCGGACGTCAGCGTCGGGGGGGACACGGTGAAGGTTAGGCGCGTCGACCCTAAGCCGGCTCAGCTGGTGAAGCTGGCCCCCGTCTCCATGGCGTTGAGCATAGATCAGAACTTCGAGCAGTACATAAAGCAGAAGCTGAAGGACTACGTGTTGATGGAGGGCGACCTCATACAGGTCACGGTGCTGGGCCAGCCCCTCACGTTCCAGGCAGTGCAGGTGAAGCCAAGCAACGCGGCCACAATAATAGACGACGAGACCCAGTTGAAGCTGTTGGAGAAGCCCGTGGAGAACATAAGGGTGCCCCCGCATAACTTGGGAGGATATTGGGGGGGATTTGGAGGAGGCGAAGCAGAAGATAAGGGAGCTGGTTGAGCTTCCCCCCCTCAGGCACCCGGAGCTCTTCAAGTACCTCGGAATAGACCCACCCAAGGGAATACTCCTAGTCGGCCCACCAGGCACCGGAAAAACCCTCCTAGCCAAAGCAGTGGCGACCGAGACCGATTCCTACTTCGTGGCCATAAACGGGCCGGAGATAGTCAGCAAGTACTACGGGGGGGAGTCCGAGGCGAGGCTGAGGGAGGTGTTCGATGAGGCTAAGAAGAATTCCCCAGCCATCATATTCATTGATGAGATAGACAGCATAGCGCCTAAGAGGGAGGAGGTGACGGGGGGGGAGGTGGAGAAGAGGATAGTGGCTCAGCTTCTCACGTTGATGGATGGGTTGCAGGAGAGGGGGGGGCAGGTGGTGGTAATCGGCGCCACGAATAGGCCCGACGCGGTCGACCCAGCGCTTAGGAGGCCCGGGAGATTCGATAGGGAGATATGGATTAATCCACCCGACGCCAAGGGCAGGCAGGAAATACTGCAGGTGCATACGAGGAACATGCCGCTGGCCAAGGACGTGGACCTCGCCAAGCTGGCTGAGGTAACGTATGGATACACGGGGGGGGCCGACTTGGCGGCGCTCAGCAAGGAGGCGGCTATGAAGGCACTGCGCCGCGCGCTTCAGCAGAAGATAATCAACCCCCCCGAGGATCCATCGACGTTCACTGACGATAACCTGAAGAGGATACAGGTCTCCATGCAGGACTTCCTCAGCGCGATGAGGGAGACAATACCCAGCGCGTTGCGGGAGATATACATAGAGGTCCCCAAGGTTAGGTGGAGCGACATAGGCGGGCTCGCCGAGGCCAAGCAGGAGCTGCAGGAGATGGTTGAGTGGCCCCCTCAAGCACCCCCCCGACCGCTTCAAGAGGCTTGGCATAAAGGCGCCCCCCCGCGGCATTCTTCTCTTTGGCCCGCCGGGGGGGACTGGGAAGACTTTGCTGGCGAAGGCGGTGGCGACGGAGTCGGGGGGGAGCAACTTCATATCCGTGAGGGGGGGCCGGAGGTGCTGAGCAAGTGGTTCGGGGGGGAGAGCGAGAAGGCCATAAGGGAGATATTCAAGAAGGCCAGAATGGCGGCGCCGGCCGTGGTGTTCTTCGACGAGATAGACAGCATAGCCCCCCCGGCGAGGGGGATGTCTGTGGACACGGGCGCCATGGATAGGATAGTGGCTCAATTGCTGGCGGAGATGGACAGCATATCCAGGCTGGACGATATAGTAATAATTGGCGCGACGAATAGGCCGGACATGATGGATCCAGCCCTCCTGAGGCCGGGCAGGTTCGATAGGATAGTCTACATACCCCCCCGCCCGACAAGGAGGCCAGGTTCGAGATACTGAGGGTGCACACGAGGAACATGCCGCTTGGGAAGGACGTGGACCTCGAGGAGCTCGCCAACATGCTGGAGGGGGGGTACTCGGGGGGGCCGACATAGAGATGCTGGTGAGGGAGGCCGGCTTGATAGCGTTAAGGGAGAACGAGAACGCGACCAGCGTGGACGCCAGGCACTTCCTGCAAGCCATGAAGAAGGTCAGGGCATCCATAACGCCGGACATGATTAAGTTCTACGAGTCTTGGTGGGACCGCATCAGGCAAATGGTCGCCCGCACCAGGGCCAGGGCGGAGAGCCTCTACGTGTGACCTTGATGAACGCATCCCTTCCACTGGATTACTTGATATACAACTTCCTCAAGACGAAGAGAGAGATAGCGTACCCCCGACTTGCTGCAGGCCGTGAAGGCTTGGTACAGCGATGCGTCGGAGTCGGAGGTTAGGAGGGCCCTCATGAAACTGGAGTTGAACGGGTTGATAACGGTGAGCAGCGACAAGAAGTCGAAGTACTACATAGTGATAAAGCAGTAAGCCGAATGGGAAGGGGGCATTTAACATTGAAAGATAGATTTTTATTTAGAGCGGCGCGGTAATTTCATGGCTGGCTTCACAGTAATGGGAGGCGACGTGCAGCACCTACGGGTAGAGCTGGGGCCGGAGGAGGCGGTCTACGCCGAGGGCGGGCACTTGGTTTGGAAGTCGAGCAGCGTGAGCGTGAGGGCAACCACAGGCGGTGGATTAATGGCGGGGCTCAGACGGGCATTGACTGGGGCAAGCTTCTTCGTGTTGGAGCTGGTGGGGGGGCCGGGACAAGCCGATCTAGCGGGCTTCGCTCCGGGCAAAATAGTTGAGGTGGACCTGGACGGGTCGAGGAGCATATTAGCGGAGCACAGGTCGTTTCTAGCCATGGAGGCGGGCGTGAGGTACGATGCTAAGTTAATGGGGGGGCTTGGCTTCGGTTGGTTGGGCGGCGAGGGGGGGTTGTTGATGGCGAAGTTGACGGGCACGGGGCGAGTGTTCCTCCACGCCATAGGCGACGCCGTCGTCCTGGACCTGGGGCTTGGAGAGTCCATAGACGCGGAGGCAGGGCATGTCCTAGCCTTCGAGGAGGGGGGGTGGGGGGGGTCACGATCAGCCGCGTCGGCGGCTTGAGGACTATGATCTTCGGCGAGGAGGGGGGGCTTTGGTTTGCCCACATGAAGGGGGGGCCCGGCAGGGTCTGGCTGAGGACGTTGAGCAGGCAGCAGATGATTATGGGCCTCATGCCGGAGATATCCAAAATCACCAGGTCCACGTGACGCGCCGCGGCTTTGGGGGGGTGGAGGGTTGCTTAATCTAGCTGGTCTTTATCTGAGCTGTCTAGCTGGCCGATCAGCCTTATGTACTTCTCGACGATTGCCTCGCCCCCCCTATCGGTTAACTTAATCACGGTTCTAATGCCGAGCGGCGTTATTGCTCTCCTATGTTCTATTAGCCCCCCCTCCTCCTTGAGGATGGTTAAATGCTTGTGAAGCGAGCTCTTGGGCATGTCGAGTGAACTGCGGATGTCGGAGAACGTTATGTAGCCGCCTACATAGTATAGAGCCAGCAGTATCCCCCCCAACCTAACGCTGCTGTTCAGGGCTTTGTTAGAGAGGAGCTTCATGAGCTCGTTAATGTCGTCCATGCTCCATCGCCTCCAGAAGCGATGCCATGCCGGCGTAGACCCAGAGAAGCGTCATTATATAATAAAGGAAATAGAACATTAGCCCGAGCGACATGGATACGATATAGGCCGTCCAAGCGATGTAATCATAATACCTAGGCCTCACCCCCCATGATGGTCATTGGTCTGTATAGGAAGATAAATAACAGCGTTGAGGACAACACGCTAGAAACGCCACTGATAACACCGTTGTTAATTCGTATGCAAAGTAGTAGCGATGCTTAATAGCATGGCCAAGGCCAGCGACAGCAAACGCCTGTGGCTACTCTTTATCCCATACTTGACGGAATTGAATATTTCGAAAGCCTTGCTGAACCTGTTGATTATGGTTCCATAGAAAATAACAATATATAATATGACCACCGACATGGATAAAAATCCATACAGACCCATAGGTAAGGGAAGATATGAATTGCGAATGCCGAGCTCCGAGATCGCGGAGTAAAGCGCAGCAAACGAAATGGATACCGTGGACCAGAAGATGTAGCTTATGCCCATCGCCTTCCTATACTCGAACCTAGCTATCCCAACCGCTATGCGATTGGCCCTATCCATCGACCTCCGCGGCACTCCATTCTCCATTGAATGACGTTGACGGGATGCCTTAAATAATTTTATAGAGTTCACGCATGCGAACTATGAAGTTCCTTATATAGAGATAAATCGCATAGGCCTTCAATGATAGAGCTGAGAGACACCACCATATCGGTGGGCGGCGGCGCATTCGTTGTTAGGAACGTGAATATGGAGGTGAACGGCAAGGCGGTTCTAATAGGCCCCCCCAATGGAAGCGGCAAATCAACATTGCTAAGGGCTATATGCGGCTTGATACCGTATGAGGGCAGCATAAAGATTGACGGCATGGAGGTGAACGAGGTGAGGGGGCTACACGCCGCTATCCTGCAACTTATCAGAAATATACCAAATGGCATTGACTATATCAGGGCTCCTGGAGATACTGGAGGACGTTAAGGGGGGGGTGGACCGCAGGGAGTTCAAGGGCATTCTGGGCAGATTCAACATCAGCTACGAAAGCATCGAGAAAAAGCCGGTGTTCGGCTTATCGGCGGGCCAGTCCGCCATAGTTAAGCTGGCGCTGGCCCTCGCATCGAGGCCCAAGATAGTCATAGCCGACGAGCCCTTCGAGAACGTGGATCCGGCGAGGAGGTTAATGGTGTCCAGCCTATTAATGGAATACGGGGGGGAGGAGGGCATGATAGTGACCCACGAGTTAGACATGCTGAGGAGGTTCTCCGGCTACGATGCTTACCTGGTCATCGAGGGCGTGGTCTACGGCCCGATCCAAGTTGAGCGACTGTTGAGGGCCAGCATAATCGCGGGGGGGGAGTCCAAGGATGCCTTGATAGAGGTGACGGTGGGCGGGGGGGCCAGGTACTCCATAGTGGAGGGCGGGGGGGAAGGCGTTAAATTCAGCGACATGGGTAGCCTGAATAGGCTATATGGATTGCTGAGGTGATCCCAATGGGTCTAGCCAAGTTCCTAGTCACTGCGGAACTCAGGAACAAGAACATGCTGTTCTGGGGGGGAATCGGCTGGATGCTGATATGGATAATCATGGGCGCATTCCTATTCAACTCCAGTTTCCCCAAGCTGGCACAGCCCTACATGGATGAGGCGGTCAAGATGTACACCGCAGATTGGCTCGCATTTGTGATAGTCTACGAGCCGACAGGCGTATTGATAAAAAAGAGGACAAACCTCGCCTCTTTGAGGCGGGGGGGAGAAAGTTTTTAGGTGAGGAGTTTGTGGGGGGGTTTTCACCCCCCCTCGGTTAACTCTTTGAAGATGGGGAGTGGGGGGGGCCGACACACCCCCCCACAATACCGAGGAGGGGGCCGAGTAGCGCCCGTTAAAGGGGCGTAACCCCCCCAAGACCCCCCCGGGGAACCCTCGCCCTTCAAGGCGGGGAGGAGGTCAGTGGGCTTCTCTACTTTCTAATATACCAAACGGCCGGCATGGCATACCTGCGCAGATACGGCAGGCTAACCCCCGCAAAATTCATAACATCATATTACCTTGGAATGATGATTCCCTCATCCATATTATCTCTATTCATGATCGCCTCCATAATGACGATGTTCTACGCCGCTTCATTTACCACGGATACGACATATCGCCGACAGTCGTGATGCCGAGCAGCGCGCTGGGAATAATTGAGGTAATGGGCCTGGCCCTATTAACATCGCTGCTCATGCAAGCAATACTATTCCTGCTGGGAGTAGCAGCAATGAACACCAGCTTGAAGCACGTGAGCAGGATAGCTATGATTCCCTTCATTATAGTGTTCATCTCCTTCTACACATCGCTCTTCCTAAGCTTGCCCGAGTGGGCCTTGCTCATAAACCCATTCATGGCCCTAATGGACTCCATAGTAACCACGTATACCGGCCTCCCCCCCAGCATGCCAAGCCAATTGAGCATCAACATGAGCGGCGCGCCAGCGATTAACCACGGAGTGCCGCTGACCTACGGCATCCTCTCCACAATAGCATGGACAATAGCATTAACCGCAGCGGCCGTGCCGCTAATCAACAAGATCAAGTATAAGCCGCCCGAGGAGGCGAGGGAGCTATAGAACCTTAAAACCACGTCGTTAAGGGCAAGCCGTACTTCTTGTTATTTTGGAGCGGCAGACTCGAGATGAAAATTTATCGCTGCTCTGATAGTCCAAAAATTGACCTGACCACAACGAAGCAATTAGAGCCACATCAATGATTAACCGCCCCGGTTTTCAGGGTTGGCGGTGGCGCTTCTTCAAAATTTGGACCGTCAGAGCCGAGATGAAAATTTATCTCGACTCTATCGCTCCAAAAATCACGAAGCCCCCCCCGGCGGCCACCAATGATGGAGAAAAGATTCACTCCATTACCACGCGCGTCCCCCCCTGCGTTCCTCCTTGAATTCAACCATGTCTTCGACCAGCTTGATCAGTCTGTCTGCGTTGTCCACGTTGAATCCTCTTCTCCTCCACTCCCTGGAGGCTGTTTTTGCTGCGTTGGTCCACGTCGATAGTGCCTCCACGCTAATGGAGGTGGCTTGGCCCCTTGAGTTGATGAGGCCCATCAGTCGCTTCCTCGCGTACTTGGTTAGTTCAATGAATGTCTCGCCCAGCGCCGCTTCCACGTATTGCCTGTTCATGGGCTCGACTTGGTACTCGACGGCGTTGGCCTTGGTTGGTATCTTGGAAAGCAGCATTTGCTTGGCTTCGTGGCTTGGGGGGGCTAGGTACGTGGAGTTATCCATTCTTGGGGATAATAGCCAGGCCGCTGTTTCCTTGATCTTTGAGTAGATCCTGGCACCGCCTCCCGGTATGTCGAAGGAGATCAGCGTCAATCCATCTGGGTCGTCTGTCACCGCGAAGTCCATTAGTTTGTCGCCGAGCCTTGGCTTGCTTACCAAGTGTATGTCCCTTATGTCGTCAGGTGTCTTGTACCTGCCCTCGAGGGCTTTGGATGAGAGGCCCGCTGTTCTGCCCATCACCAGCAACATGGCTATCCCCCCCTCCGTGCACTGGTTTATAAGTTTTTATTTATTATTAAATAAATATATATCTAAAATAATATCGCTATTATTTCGGTTATGATTTATTTTATAATAAATATAAAGGCAAGCTTTAATAGCCCGTAAGTGAGGAGGAGCCATGTCCATCGAATCATTCAAGGCATTGCAGGGCGTCGAGGTCAGGGCTCGGGTGAGGATTTACGGGCCTACCAACTCGTACATACCCATACCATCCTTCGTGAGGTACCTGGGTTTCGACGAGAGGGCTCGGGTGATAGTTGTCAAGGGCTCATCGTGTACATGTACGAGACCGCGATCAGGAGGCCATCCTCTACTAGGTACGGGGTGACACTGCCAAAGAGGGTTATTGACGCGCTTAGCTTGAGCAACGACGATGAGGTGACGGCGATAATATTGAGGCCAGTAACGCGGGAGTACGATATAGGGAGGGGGGGAAGGGATTAGGGCGTCCACTTGGGGGGGCTGCTAGGATCTCACTAGCACAGGCCTCGCTTGGTTGATTGGGGGGGATGGTTCGACTGGCCTCGGCACCCGGCCATCAATTTTTAAATAATTGATTAAATATCACAAATGGCTCGAAAAACGGTGGAGGCGGTACTTAGGGGGGGTAATTGGACAAGGGATGGGGGGCTGGCGTCAAGCTGTACAGGGTGTTCGGCAGCCCCGGCCTTGTGGATGTGATGGATCCATTCCTACTGCTCGACAGCTTCGGGTCCAGGGACCCCGGCGAGTACTTGATGGGTTTTCCCTGGCACCCCCATAGAGGCATAGAGACCGTGACTTACCTGCTCAAGGGCGAGGTGCATCACAGGGACAGCACGGGCGTCGCGGGGGGGGTGCTCGGGGGGGGAGGGGGGGGATATTCAATGGATGACCGCGGGAAGCGGCATATTCCACGAGGAGATGCCCAGGCCCGGGGAAGAAGGAGGGGGGGG